>CAJMRD010000016.1 GCA_905215725.1 uncultured bacterium
GAGCCGCCGGTCAACGAGATTGACGGCCGAGCCCACAACGAGTGGTTTGTGGCTGAGCTCTCGAGCTATCAGATTGCTACGACAACCGAGCTCCACCCCCGCGTGGCGGTGCTGCTCAACATCACTCCCGACCACTTGGGCTGGCATAAGAGCCATAAGAACTATGCGCTTGCCAAGATCAAGCTGTTTGACAATATGGTCGATGACGATCTGGCGGTTGTCGACGTCGAAGACGCCGGCATTCACGAGTTCGATGAGTACATCTACACGCCGGGTCGTCGCATCTGCAAGGTTGCCTTTGACGAGCCAAAGGGTGAGGATGTCGCCTTTGTGCGCGATGGCAAGATGATCGTGCGCCTGAAGGGCGTCGAGACCCCGCTCATCGCTACATCCGAGCTCAAGATCTCGGGCCATCACAATGTTATCAATGCCCTGTGCGCTGCCACGGCTTCTCTGGCCGTCGGTGCCGATGTCGATGGTGTCCGCTGCGGTCTGGCCTCGTTCCAGCCGCTCGAGCATCGCGTGGAGCCGTGCGGCGAGATTGACGGTGTGCGCTACGTCAACGATTCCAAGGCGACCAACACCGACGCGGTCGAGAAGGCACTGACGGCATTTCCCGATGACGACGTGATCTTGCTGCTCGGCGGCCACGATAAGGGCACGCCGCTCACGGACTTCGCGCGCGTTGTTATGGATAACGTGCGCTCGGTCGTCTGCTTTGGCGATGCGCGCGAGCGCTTCACCGCCGCTATGGACGAGGCCGATGTCGATGGCGATGTGGATATCGCCCAGGCGGATGACCTACGCGATGCCGTGGACGTTGCCCGTTCGCTGTCGAGCCGTGGCGACGTGATCTTACTTTCTCCTGCCTGCTCTTCGTTCGATGAGTTCTCGGGCTATGAGGAGCGCGGCCGCGTGTTTAAGGACTATGTGGCCCAGCTTGCCGCTGCAGCGAAATCGCAAATGGAATAGGGGTTGCCGGTGAGAGAGGAGAGCCCCCGACAAGGTATGAGGAGGCCCGACTCGGACCGTGCTTCCTCGCGGCGTAGCACACCGCGTTCCGGTCGCGGCGGGCAGTCGTTTAGCGAACGCTATATTGCCGGCGTTCCCGCCCGCATCATGCGCCCCCGTCTGATATTCATGGCCTGTCTGTTTATCTTGGTGTGTTTTGGCCTGCTGATGGTGTACTCGGCGTCTTCGGTCGAGGCACTGCACGAGAATGGCTCAGCGACGTTTTTTCTGGGTCGACAGGCTGCGTTTGCCGTGGTCGGTGTTCTGGCGCTGATTGCCATCGTGCGCGTTTTGCCGGACAGCTGGTTTGGGGAAGACGTGCTCAGGATCTTCCTCATAGGCATGATTGGGCTACTGTTTCTGGTGTTCTTGGTGGGCAGCGGCAGCCGTGGTGCCACGCGCTGGCTCAACATTGCCGGCATTCAGTTCCAGCCTTCCGAGTTTTTAAAGCCATTTGCCATTGCGTATTCGGCCATCATGCTCGACCGCTTCTTTTCGCCCGGTGGCAACATCAACGAATTCCTTCGCAAGATGGGCATCTACCTGGGCATTTCGCTCTTTCTGATCTTTATCCAGCCCGATTTCGGTACCGTCCTGATCATCCTGTTGACCCTCATGTGCATGGCGTTGTTTGCGGGTCTCGACCCCAGATTTATCATCGGCGTGCTAATCTTCGGCATTCTCGTGATCGTGATTGCGCTTGTCGCAGAGCCATACCGTATGGTGCGTATTCAGGTTGCGCTGAACCCTTGGGCCGACGAGTATGGTGACGGCTATCAGGCCACGCTTGCCATCATGGCCTTTGCCTCGGGCGGTCTTTTCGGCCGTGGCATCGGCAACTCAACCATGAAGTACTCGTATCTGCCCGAGGCGCACAATGACTACATCCTGGCCATCATTGGCGAGGAAGTCGGTTTTGTCGGAACCGTGCTGTTCTTCTTGGTGTTTGCGATGCTGATCTACTCGGCGTTTCGCATTGCCGAGCAGGCGACCGATCGTCGGGGCGCGCTCATGGCGTCTGGCTCCGCGGTCATTCTCGCGGTGCAGTTTTTGATCAATGCGCTGGGCATCCTCAACGTGTTTCCCATGACGGGCAAACCGTTGCCGTTTATTAGCTACGGCGGTTCGTCGATTATTGTGTCGCTCATGCTTGCCGGTCTGATCCTGCGCGTTTCGTACGAGAGCGCCCGTCGCGATGAGTACGACCGTCGCCGCGAGAGCTTTGCCGTTATGGATGAGAGCACCGCCGGCGTGCCCCACGTACGCGGCGAGCGATCTTCGCGTAACGGCTTTACCGTTCTGGATGGCTCTGCGACCGAGCCGGCAGCCCGTCCGCGTCAGCGAACGGCGCCGCAAGGTCGTCCGCAGCGCCCAACTCCTCGCAATGCGGGCGGCGGATATAATCGAATCGATTTGAACTCGGACCCGTCGGCGCGTTTGCGCACCGACGACCAGGGACCGCGTGTACGAAGGGACTACCATGACCGATAAGATGACCGTTGCTATTGCAGCCGGCGGCACGGCAGGGCATATCAACCCCGCGCTCGCCTTGGCCGAAGAGCTGCGTGACCGTGGCCACCACGTTGTGTTCGTGGGCCAGTCGCGCAAGCTCGAGGGTCGTCTGGTCCCCGAGGCTGGGTTTGATTTTGTGCCCATTACGGTTACGGGCTTCGACCGCTCCCGTCCTTGGACGGCGCTGACCTCGCTGTGGCGTGTCAACAAGGCCAAGCGTGCGCTCGCCAGTCATTTCTCAAAGGTCGGCAAGCCCGATGCCGCCATCGGTTTTGGTGCCTATGTCGAGGTTCCGTTGCTGGGGTGGTGCAAGGGCGCAGGCGTTCCGTATCTGCTGCATGAGCAGAACTCTGTTCCGGGCCTGGCCAACAAGATGATGAACTCCCACGCCGCCCGCGTGTGCATCTCGGTGCCGGCAGCGCGTTCGGTCTTTGAGCGCGAAGGTGACCCTGACCACGTGCTCATGACCGGCAACCCCGTACGTCGCTCGGTGATCGAGGGCGATCGCGCTCGCGGCCGCAAGGCACTTGGCGTTCCCGAGGACGCTACGCTGCTGCTCGTTTTTGGCGGTTCACTTGGCGCCCAGCACCTCAACGAGCGCGTGGTTTCGCTCAAAAACGAGCTGCTTTCGCGCAAGAACCTCTATGTGTTGCATTCGACGGGTGCCGACGGCTTTGAGGAGACCGAGCGCGCTTTGGCGCTGACGCCCGAGGAGGTCAAGCGTTACCGCGTCCAGCCTTACATCGACAACATGGGCGATATGCTGGCTGCTGCCGATTTGGTGCTTTCGCGTTCGGGCGCATCGAGCGTGGCCGAGATCGCTGCGCTCGCCGTGCCCTCGGTGCTCGTGCCGTATCCGCATGCGACGGCCGACCACCAAACCACCAATGCCCGTTATCTGGTCGACGCCGGGGCCGGTGTGCTCTGCGCCGATGCCGATATCGACGGTTCTGCCTTTGCCGATGAGCTGCTGCACCTGGTCGATGACGCGGCGGCACGCGACGCCATGCGTCAGGCGGCGCGTGGTCTGGCTCAGGATAGGGCCGCCGCTCTTCTGGCGGATGCGGTAGAGGGTTTGCGTTAGTTAGACGGGATATCGTCGGTCGCCCTCGCGCTGATGCGGTAGGTGCGGTACAGTTAACGGGTTACAGGCAGTGTTTACGCAAGGAGTACACGAGCACATGGCTGATTCCCAGACTGCAACCTCCGCGCCCGAGTTTAAGAGCGCCCACTTTATCGGTATCGGCGGCGCCGGCATGAGCGGCATCGCCCTCGTTCTGCATGAGCGCGGTTATGCCGTTACCGGCTCCGACCTTAAGACGTCACGTTATATCCGCCAGCTTACACGCGCTGGTGTGAAGGTGCATGTGGGCCATGAGGCAGCCACGATCGACGAGGTCAAGCCCGACGTGGTTGTTGTCTCCACCGCTATTCCGGAGTCCAACCCTGAGCTCGTGCGCGCTCGCGAGCTGGGCATTCCCGTGTGGCCCCGTGCCAAGATGCTCTCTGCTTTGGGCCACGGCTACACTACCGTCGCTGTTGCCGGCACGCATGGCAAGACCACCACGTCTTCGATGTGCGCCACCATGCTCGACCGCATGGGTCTGGATCCGAGCTTCTTGATCGGCGGCATCGTCGAGGGCTATGACACGAACGGCAAGAACGGCTCGGGAGACTACTTTGTCGCCGAGGCCGACGAGTCCGACAGCTCCTTCCTGTTCCTGAACCCCAACGTGGTCATTGTGACCAACGTCGAGGCCGACCACCTCGATCACTACTCGGGTATCGAGGAGATCGAGGCAACTTTCGCCAAATTCATGAGCCTGGTGGGCGAGGACGGCACCGTCATCGTCTGCGGCGAGGACCCGCATCTGGTCGAGCTCGCCAAGTCGACGGGCCGTCACGTGCTTTCCTACGGCTTTGCCGAGAGCAACGATATCGTCTGCGTGCACCCGGATGTCAAGGGCATCCAGAGTGACTTTATCGTTCGCTTTGAGGACGGCACTGAGCACGCTGTGGAGATCAGGAGCAATCCCGGTCGCCACAACATGCTCAACGCCACGGCCGTGCTCACCGTCGCCCATGTCCTGGGCCTTGACATCGACGCCGCCGCCAAGGCGCTCTCGAGCTTTGAGGGCGTCCGCCGTCGCTTTACCCACGTGGGCGATATCGATGGCATCACCGTGGTCGATGATTACGGCCATCACCCCACCGAGATCAAGGCGACGCTTGCTGCCGCTTCGTCGCTGGGTTACAAGCACGTCGACGTCGTGTTCCAGCCGCACCGCTATTCGCGCCTGCAGGCCCTGTGCGACGACTTTGCCGATGCATTTGCCAATGCCGATAAACTGCTGCTGATTGATGTGTTCTCGGCTGGCGAGATGCCCATTCCGGGTGTCACCTCTAAGATGCTCGCCGATACCGTGCGCGCCAAGCATCCTGGCAAGGAGGTCGTGTATTGCTCCAGCCGTCTTGAGCTCAATCAGGAGCTCGAGCAGATGGTGGGCGAGGGCGACCTGCTGCTCACCATGGGTGCCGGCGACGTTACGACCGTCGGTCCCGAGTTCATTGAGTATCTGACTGCCAAGAAAGACGCTTAAGTCTAATGGGTCTGTTTAACGCCGTCATGGCGCTCTCGGGCATGATCGACACGGATGTGATCGAGGACGAGCGCCTTGCGCGTCATACGAGCTATCGTATCGGCGGCAAGGCCGACCTCTTTGTGACGTGCCATAGCTATCATGCCCTCCGTCGCGCCGTGGCGGTGCTCGATCGCGAGCAGGTACCGTGGGTCATCATCGGCAAGGGCTCCAATCTGCTGGTTGCCGATGGCGGTTATCGCGGTGCCGTCATTTCGCTCGGACGTGAGTTTCAGCGCACGGTTGTTGCCGATGACGGTTGTACGCTGACGGTTGGTGCGGGCGTGATGTTTGCGCGCCTGGTCAACGATGCCCTGTCGCGTAGCCTTTCGGGCCTTGAGTTTGCCGTTGGCATCCCTGGTTCGGTCGGCGGTGCGATATCTATGAATGCCGGCACACGGACCGAGTGGATTGGCTCGCTGGTTGAGGATGTCGTAACGTTTGACCCGGCATTCGGTATCAAGCATTATGCGGGGTCCGAGATCACTTGGGGCTACCGCGAATGTAGCCTTCCCCGCAATGAGATCATCCTCGAGTGCGTGTTCAAGCTTAAACCGGCGCCCAAGGCCGACATTCGCGAGCGCATGGAGCGGTACCTTACAAGGCGCAAGCGTACGCAGCCCATGGGTCGCGCATCCTGCGGGTCTGTCTTTCGCAACCCGCCCGATGCGAGTGTGGGCAAGCTTATCGAGGATTGTGGATTAAAGGGTTTTTCGATTGGCGGCGCGGAAGTTTCGCCCGTTCACGCTAATTTTATCGTTAATAACGGAACTGCCTCGGCCGATGACGTTGCCGCGGTTATTAGACATGTGCACGGAAAGGTGAGGGAGGCGTATGGCATCGAGCTCAGACCGGAAGTTAAATTCCTCGGCTTCTAGAGCATCGAAACCCACCTTCCGCCGCGCCGGAGGGCGTTCCGGCGCGCCTGCCAAACCTCAACGCAATACCGTCGCGCACTCTAAGTCTGTCGGGCATGCCCGACAGACCAGTCGTCCGGTCGTCGGCTCGCAGCTCGGTAATCGTCCGGCCGCAAAAAAGTCCTCGCGTCCCTCGACGACGTCAAAGCCTGTTATGGGCGCCAAGCCTGCCCGTCCCATGGCAGCTCCCAAGCCCTCGACGGGAACTAAAGCGGCGCGTCCAGGTCGCACGCTGGGCGCATCGAAACCGCGCTCGCTGACATCGGTGCCGGCTACCGCCAAGAAGCCTTCGAGTAAAAAAGGTTTCAACCCGTTATCTTCACTTGGAGCGATGGCAAATAAAACATCAGACGCCGCTTCTGTCGTTACAGGCAAAGGCAAAATCGTGGGCGGCGTTCTGGCCGTCTTGGCCGTGCTCGTCGTCGTTGCCATCGTGGTGATCAACTCTGGACTGTTTACTGCCACTGATATTCAGATTCAAGGCAGCGAGCATGTGACGAAGCACGATGCTATCCAGCTGATCGACTTGCCCGAGGGAACGTCGCTTTTTAACGTCGATCCCGACCAGATTACCGAGGATCTCAAGCAGAACCCGTGGGTTTCGGGCGTGGATGTCCAGCGCCAGTTTCCCCATACGCTTATCATCACGCCGACGGAGCGTAAAGTTATCGCCATTGCGTATATCAGCTCCGACGACCTTGCCTGGGCTATCGGAGACGATGACACCTGGATCGCCCCGCTGTCGACGTCGGTCGAAGTGGACGACCAGGGCAACGTCATCACGACAGGGCAGGGCTCAAATACCTTGACCGGAATCGATGCCGCGCTGGCGCTCGCCAAGCATTATGGCGCGGTGTTGTTGACTGATGTCTCGGCGGATGTCGCTCCGGTTTCCGGCCAGGCGGTGAACTCCAAGGCCGTTAAGGCCGGCCTGGATTATGTGCGTGGTTTTTCGAGCGAGTTCTTGGGACAAGTCAAGGATATTTCTACGCCTTCGGTCGAAGCCATCTCGGCAAACCTCAATAACGGCATTGAGGTGTCGCTGGGCGATTCGGACGATATCGCCAAGAAGGAACGCGTAGTCACCAAGTTGCTTTCGCAGGTAGAGGGCGTAACGTATATCAATGTGCGCTCTCCAGGCAACTACACATTTAGGAATGCTCCGACCTCGTAGCGCTGGTTGATGCTTTGTTGAGGGGCCATACCACGCCGTTTATCTGGTTTGTTTGGTTTTCACGGTCAATTATTTGACTGATACGTTCATAATGTGCAAACATAATACGGTTTACCTTTGCATTTACTTTCAACCTGAAGGTTAATGTGCGCAGGGGTCGACCCATGCTATGGCTATAACCTTTGTTCGGAGGACCGACATGCACGAGACAGAGATCAACAACTACCTTGCCGTCATTAAGGTGGTCGGCGTCGGCGGCGGCGGTACCAACGCGGTCAATCGAATGATCGAAGAGGGCATCCGCGGCGTCGAGTTTGTTGCCATCAACACCGATGCTCAGGCACTCGCGATCTCTGATGCCGATATCAAGGTGCACATCGGCACCGACCTTACCCGCGGCTTGGGCGCCGGCGCCAACCCCGAGGTTGGCCGCAAGGCTGCCGATGAGTCCCGCGACGACATTGCCGAGGCGCTTGCTGGCGCCGACATGGTGTTTATCACCTGCGGTGAGGGCGGTGGCACCGGTACCGGCGCTGCTCCCATCGTTGCCGATATCGCGATGAACGAGGTCGGCGCACTGACCGTCGCCGTCGTGACCAAGCCCTTCACCTTCGAGGGCCGCAAGCGCAAGAAGAGCGCCGAGGAGGGCATCAAGACCCTCTCCGATTGCGTCGACACCATGATCGTCATCCCTAACGATAAGCTGCTCGACATCGCCGAGAAGAAGACCACCATGCTCGAGGCCTTCGCGATTGCCGATGGCGTCCTTTCCCAGGGCACCCAGGGCATCACCGACCTCATCACCGTCCCCGGTATCATCAACCTGGACTTCGCCGATGTTAAGACCATCATGAAGCAGGCCGGTACCGCCATGATGGGTATCGGTACCTCTTCTGGGGATACTCGTGCCGTCGACGCTGCCCAGCAGGCCATCTCCAGCCCGCTGCTCGAGAGCTCCATCGATGGTGCCACGCGCGTGCTGCTCTCCATCGCCGGTTCCAAGGACCTGGGCATCCAGGAGATCAGCGACGCCGCCGACGTTGTCGCCAACGCCGTCGACCCCGAGGCCAACATCATCTTCGGTACCGTTGTCGACGAGTCCCTGGGCGATCAGGTGCGTATCACCGTCATCGCTACGGGCTTCTCCGACTCCAACGTCAACCGTCAGGATGAGCTCTTTGCTGCTCAGCAGTCTCAGAGCAAGGCCGCTGCCTCCGCTGAGCCGCAGCGCACCGCTCCGGCTGCCAGCCCGGCTCAGGCCGCTCCGACCCGCAACGTCGGTGGTACCGAGCTGCCTAACTTTGGCAACGACCAGTTCGAGCTTCCCGACTTCCTGAAGCGCGGTAGCTTCTAGTTCGTTTTTCTCAACGACCTGCACGGGGTGTGTCCATTTGGATGCACCCCGTTTTGTTTCTCGTTTGTAAACGAAAGCCTCCAATCTCCTTACGTTCCCTTTACGTTTGGTCCCTACCGCTGCGGGTATCCTTTTAAGGAAGTATGACAGCCGTATAAACGCGGACTGCGCGGCGACGCCGCGGTACTTGTGTTATTAGGAGGCTTTAGTATGGCAGCACGTGCGGACAGGGTTTCGCGTGTCGACCATGATGGAGTTACGTTGGTGGAGGGCGCGACATCCGATGTCCGCTTTGCCTTTACCGAGCGCACCGGTGGTGTTTCCGAAGATGCGTACTCCTCGCTCAACCTGGGCTCGCATGTAGGCGATGACCCCTTTGCAGTTCAAGAAAATCGTCGTCGAGCGCTCGAAGCTATGGGCGCCACTGAGTGCGAGCATAATCTGCTCGTGCCCAATCAGGTACATGGTGACCATATCGTTACGGTGACTTCGAACGGCGCCGACGATCTTGAGGCTGTTCGCGAGCAGATTGCCGAGGGCTGCGATGCCATCGTCTGTACGGCCCATGACGTGCCCGTGCTGCTCTGCTTTGCCGACTGCGTTCCCGTGGTGCTGGTGGCCCCCGGCGGATTTGCCGTGGTGCACTCCGGTTGGAAGGGCACGATTGCACGTATTTCTGCCAAGGCGTGCCAGGCGCTTTGCGATGCTGCCGGCTGCGATGCGAGCGACGTTTCCGCCTATATCGGGCCCCATATCCTGGGTGACGAGTACGAGGTTTCCCAGGAGCTCATGGATCGCTTTGCCGCCGAGTTCTCTTGCATCGATGCGAGTGCCTCTCGCATGCTCGATCTTTCCGCTGCCATTTGCGAGGCGCTGGTAGATGTCGGTGTCGACGCGGAGAATATCGTGAATACCCAGCTTTCGACCGTGCGTCAGAACGACCGCTTTTATTCCTACCGTAACGAGGACGGCACCTGTGGGCGCCATGCCGCGATCGGCGTGATGCTATGAGAAAGATCGTATCGGTCCTGAGCGCCGCTGTGCTTACGCTTACGCTGTGCGCCTGTTCTTCGGGATCTTCTACCTCTTCCATTACCGTGGCCGGCTCCACGACCTGCCTTCCTATCGCCGAGATTGCGGCAGAGGGCTTTAAGGAGGAGACCGGCATCGACGTGCTCGTTTCCGGTTTGGGCTCTTCCGCTGGCATCGAAGCCGTCAGCGCTGGCACGGCCGATATCGCCAGCTCCTCCCGTGGACTCAATGCCGACGAACGGGATCTGGGCCTGACTCCCATCGTCATTGCCCACGACGGTATCGCGGTCATCGTGAACGAAGACAACCCCGTCGATAACCTCTCGACCGAGCAGCTCCGCGATATCTATGCCGGCAAGATCACCAACTGGAAAGAAGTCGGTGGCGAGGACCTGAGGATTCAGGTTATCAACCGAGATGAGGCGTCTGGCACGCGTGAAGCCTTCCGCACCATCGTGATGGACGGCACCCCGTTCGATCGCCGCTCCGCCGTTCTTTCGGGCACGGGCCAGGTGCGCGACGTGGTATCTCGTTCGCGCGGGGCTATCGGCTACATTTCGCTGGGCTTCGTCGATAGCCTCAACGCCAAGACCTCGGTCAAGGCCGTCTCGGTCAATCATGTTGAGGCGTCCGAGAAGACGGTCGCGAGTGGCGGCTATCCCATCTCGCGCGACCTTTACTTCTTTGTGAAGGGTGCGCCTTCGCAGCAGGCGCAGGATTACATCGACTACGTGACGTCCGAAAAGATGGACAAGCAGATTCGCGAGGCGGGCTTTATTCCCGTCACCAACGACGAGAAGGGGAGTGAGTAGCATGGAAGCACAGGAAAACTCCCAGACTGAGCAGAATGCTCAGGCGCCCAAGAAGCGCGAGCTGGCGCTCGTATCGCGCAGCACCTATATCAAGGAGAAGGCGCTGCAGTGGATTTTCTTTGCCTGCGCGTTCTTGGCGGTTGTTACCGTCATCCTGATTTTTGTCTTTACCACGTACTCGGCGCTGCCCGTCTTTACCGACATCGGTCTGGCGGACTTCTTTAGCTTTACGTGGGCGCCCTCTGAGGGTCACTACGGCATCGTGTCGCTGCTTGCCGGCTCGGGTCTGGTGACCGTCGGTGCGCTCGCCATGGGTGTGCCCCTAGGCGTGGGCACGGCCGTGTATCTGGTCGAGATCGCCAGCAAGCGCGTGCGCAAGCTCATCAGCCCTGCCGTTGACCTGTTGGCCGGCATCCCTTCTATCATCTATGGCTTCTTTGGCATGATCATCATCCGCCCGTTTATCGCACAACTGACCGGCGGTCTTGGTTTTGGCGCGCTGACGGCGTGGTTCGTGCTCGCCATTATGATCGTGCCCACCATCACGACGCTTACCATCGATGCTCTCAATTCCATTCCCATGGGCATTCGCGAGGCATCGTATGCCATGGGCGCCACCAAGTGGCAGACTATCTATAAGGTCGTGTTACCTGCCGCCAAGCTGGGTATCGTGGATGCCATCGTGCTGGGTATGGGCCGTGCCATCGGCGAGACCATGGCCGTGCTCATGGTCGTGGGTAACGCCCCGGTTATTCCCGACAGCATTGCGAGCCCCATCTCGACGCTCACGAGCCAGATTGCGCTCGACATGAGCTATTCCTCGGGTCTGCATCGCTCGGCGCTGTTCGGCATGGGCGTGGTCCTGTTTATCATTTCCGCCACGCTGGTGGGCGTCGTCCGTCTGGTTTCCAAGAAGAAGAGGGGGTAGGCTATGTCCGATTCCGTTGACACGACGGTCGATACGACCTCGTCGCGCGAGCGCATCAAGCGTGCCCTTTCCCACGGCAAGAAGGGCCGCATCAACAAGGACCTGTCCAACAAGATCATGCTTGGCGTGTTCCGTGCCGCAGCATACATCACCACGCTGGTGCTGGTCGCTATCATCGCCTACGTGGTCATCAACGGCCTGCCACACATCTCGCTCGACTTTATCTTCGGTTGGCCCCAGGGCGTCAACGCCGAGGGCGGTATTTGGCCCACGATCGTCTCGACCGTCTATGTGACGGCGCTCGCCATGCTTATCTGCACGCCGATCGCTGTGCTGGCAGCCGTCTATCTGGCCGAGTACGCCAAGCAGGGCAAGATCGTCGAGCTCATTCGCTACGCTGCTGACGCTTTGGCCTCGGTGCCCTCCATCGTTATGGGCCTGTTTGGCTACGCCTTGTTTGTCGAGGCTATGGGTCTGGGCCTTTCGATGGTCTCGGCCGCTCTGGCGCTCGCGCTCTTGATGCTTCCCATCGTCATGCGCACCACCGAAGAGGCCATTCGCGCCGTTCCGCGCTATATCCGTTGGGGCGCGTATGGCCTGGGCGCCACCAAGTGGCAGGTTGTCTCCAAGATCGTGCTTCCTTCTGCCTTTGGCCGTATTGCCACGGGCATTGTCCTTGCCATCGGCCGTGCCATTGGCGAGACCGCCGTGGTGCTCTACACCATGGGCCAGGCCATCAATCTACCTATCTCGCCGCTCGATTCCGGCCGCCCCATGACCGTTCACCTGTACCTGCTTGCCAACGACGGCATCAACATGAACGCAGCCTACGGCACCGCGCTCTTGCTGATGGTGATCATTCTGGCCTTCAACCTGTTTGCGCGCTTCCTGTCGCGCAAGCGTCGCTAGTTAAGGAGTCCCATGTCCGTTTATCAGTCCGCTCCCACGCTGGAGCAAGCGGCCATTACGGCCAAGGATTTCAACTTTTGGTACGGTGACTTTCATGCGCTGACGGGGCTCGACCTCAACATCGCCAAAAACGCCATCACCTCCTTCATTGGCCCTTCGGGCTGCGGTAAGTCGACGTTTTTGCGCTGCATCAACCGCATGAATGACCTGATCGAGGGTACGCGCGTCGAGGGCACCATGACGCTCGACGGCAACGATATCTATGCCGAGGGCGTCGACCCGGTCGACCTCCGTCGCCGCGTGGGCATGATTTTTCAGCAGCCCAACCCGTTTCCCAAATCCATCTTCGAGAATGTCGCCTTTGGCCCTCGTCTGCAGGGCGTGACTAGCAAAAGCGACCTCGATGACATCGTGGAAGAATCGCTCAAGCGCGCCAACCTCTGGAAAGAGGTATCCAATCAGCTCAACAAGGATGGTTTGGCGCTCTCGGGCGGTCAGCAGCAGCGTCTGTGCATCGCGCGCGTGCTTGCGGTGCAACCCGATGTCCTTCTGATGGACGAGCCCTGCTCCGCCATCGACCCCACGTCCGTCTCTAAGGTCGAGGATCTGATGGCCGAGCTGGCGCCCGAGATGACGATCATCATCGTCACGCATTCAATGCAGCAGGCAGCTCGTATCAGCGACTACACCGCATTCTTCTTGCAGGAAGTTGCCGGCGAGCCCGCCACGCTCATCGAGTATGGTCAAACCGACGCGATCTTCACCAGCCCGGTGGACTCGCGGACGGAAGACTATATCACCGGCCGCTTTGGCTGATCGGTGCGACTAGTCCCAAGCCGATCGGACCTGGTCCGGTGCGTATTCACTGTGCGGGCTGCATGACCGCACCCAACTGATTGGAGTGAACCATGCGCAAACTGTTTTCCCGTCAGCTCGTCGAGGCCCGTCACGAGATGCTGAGCATCTATGAGGCCGTCGATCTGGCTCTCCACGATGCCGTGAAGGCCTATGTGACCGACGACCGCAAGCTCGCCACCAAGACCAAGAAACGTACGCTTTCGATTGACGCGCGCTGCGCCAACCTGGAGGCCGTCTGCTACAACCTGATCGCCACGCAGTCACCGGTCGCCTCCGACTTCCGCCTGCTTCAGACGATCATCTACGTCGACTTTAACCTGCAGCGCATGACCGATAAGGTCCGTCAGATCTGCCGTGCCACGCGTCATATGATCAAGGCCGACATCTCGCTGCCCCAGGAGCTCGTCGGTACGGTTGAGGCCGAGGCCGAAGCTGTTTACCAGGTGCTGGGCTCTTCGCTTTCTGCGCTCGTCACCAATGACATGTCCATCATCTGCAACCTGGCCGTCGAGGACGAGCCAGTGCACGCTGCCTATGAGAAGTTCTTCCGTACCTTTAACCGCATGGACGCCGGCGAGTTTATGGACGACGACAGCAACTACGATGACCTGCGCCGCGCCATCATGGTCTCGCGCTACCTTGATCGTATCGCCTCGATTTCCATCGATGCCGCCTGCCGTCTGACCTTCCTGCTGACCGGTCAGCGCATGAATGCCGGCGATATCGCCCGCACTGATGAGGATGAGCTCGAGAGCATGCGCGTGCCTTCGGGCGAGGGTGTTATCATGAGGCCCGCCGTCGACGCTCGCTACGTTGCCAAGGTGCCCACTAACGAGGTCAGCGAGGGTCTTCGCTACCTGCTCGATCATCTTGAGGACGAGGACGATGGCGAGGACGACGAGGAGTAAGTAATTCCGTTCGTCGAAAGATTGTAAATACCTAAGTGAGCGCGGCCTTGCACATGCGGGGCCGCGCTCTTGCGATAGCATGGGACTACTTGTTTGGCTGTCAGCGGAGGCGATTGGCAATGGATAACTATTTGGACTTGATGCGCGCTCGCCGCGAGCAGATTCTGGAACGTTTTTATGCGGCGCTCGATCGCGCAGGCCGTCCCCACGACGCCGCGCGCCTCATTGCCGTGTCCAAGACCGTTGGTGTCGATGAGACCGTTGCCGCCATCCAGGCGGGGTATCGCCATTTTGCCGAGAATCGCCCGCAGGAGCTGGTTCGCAAGCTCACGGGTCTGGCGGAGCATCCGGAGCTGCCCGAGGTGCGCTTCGATATGATCGGCAACCTGCAGACCAATAAGATCAATGCGGTGCTGGGCTCAGCCGAGCTGATTCACTCGGTGGGTTCGCTGCATCTGGCGCAGGCGATCTCGAGCCGTGCTGTCCGCAAGATTGAGGCAGGCGAGCTCGCCGGCCCCCAGCGTGTGCTCATTGAGGTCAATGTGAGTGGTGAGGAGTCGAAGGGAGGCTTTTCGCCCGATGAGATTCGCGCCGCCGCGGGTGAGCTTGCGGAACTTGAGGGAATTTGCGTGCAGGGGCTTATGACTATGGCGCCCCGGGGGAATAAGGATGTGGCACGCCGCACCTTTGCGGGGCTTCGTGAGCTGAGGGATGAGCTGGAGGCGGCGCATCCCGATTTGAACCTGCCTGAGCTTTCCTGCGGCATGAGCGAGGACTTTGAGCCTGCCCTTGAGGAGGGCTCTACGCTCGTTCGCCTGGGCAGGGTAGTATTTAGCCCGGAGTTTGCAGTAAAATAAGGCTCTGAAGTGCGCACTGATTATCGGGGCGCCTGCACTAAACCGCGAGAGGACACAACCATGGGCTTCCTTGACGAGATTAAAAATAAGATGCACCTGGGCGGCCAGCAGGGTTACGACCAGGGTTATGGCCAGGACGACGACTACGGCTACGATGACGGCTATGACGATAGTTATCAGGGCAACGGCTACAGCGGTGCTTCGGGCGAGGGCTTCTACACCCAAGACGAGCCGAGCAACGGCCTGCTTGGTCAGACGCGCCGCGGTGAAGCTGAGTCGGTTGCCGTGTATACGCGCTCCGGTCAGCTGGTCGGCGATGACTCCCGCCATGCCACGACGTATAACCCGCCTTCGCGCTCGCAGGACAGTGTTGCGAGCGGTTATCGTCCTGGTGCCTATGACACGCCGTCGAGCTACGCCGAGAACACCCGCGCCCGTGCCGTCGCTGCGCCCGCGCCTGCACCGAGCGATGCCTCGGCCTATGCGAGCAATATCATCAACGCCACACCGCAGCTGCCGGCCTATGTCCTGCGCCCCGAGAGCTATGACGACGTGGAGACCGTGGTGCGCCGCGTTCGCACCAAGCAGCCTGTCGCACTGATTTTTGTGGGCGTACGTACCGAAGTTGCCAAGCGCGTCTTGGACTTCTCTTATGGCTTTGCCTGTGGTCTGGGCGCCACGGTCAAGGAGGTGGGCGACCGCGTGTTCATGGTGCTGCCCGCCGGTTGCGAGGTCAAAGATTCCGATCTCAAGAAGCTTCGTGCCGACGGCTACCTTAAGTAAAGACAAGACGAGGAGATTCCCATCAACATCTACACTATCGTCCAGCTGGTCAACACGCTGTTCAACTTCTATTCCACGCTCATTGTCGTCTACTGCTTTATGACGTGGATTCCCATGAAGCAGGGTGGTTTGCTTCAGGATATTGCCGCGGTGCTTGATAGCGTGTGCGGTCCGTGGCTTAACCTGTTCCGTCGTTTCATCCCGCCGATGGGCGGTATCGATTTTTCGCCGGTCGTTGCGATTATTGCGTTGCAGTTGGTGCAGAGGCTGGTTCTGCAGCTTCTTATAGGTATACTCGTGTAGAACTGACTTAGTAACTTACGTCGGGCGTGTGGCGCCAAGGCGATGAAAAAGGAGACTTGTTATGGCTATTACCCCTGCAGACATCCAGGCTCAGACTTTCTCTGAGGCCAAGCGTGGCTACGATCCTGCCGAGGTCGACGTCTTCTTGGAGACGCTGTCCTCCGAGGTTGACGCTATGCTTGCTAAGATCGTCGACCTTAAAGGTCGTCTGACTGCTACCGAGCAGCAGCTTGCCGATGCGCAGGCTCAGCTTGCCCAGGCTCAGGATGCCCCCGTCCAGGCCGTTCCTGCCGCCCCCGTGGCTGCTCCCGCCCCTGACTTCTCCGCTCAGGAGCGCCAGATTTCCGCTGCCCTGATCGCTGCCCAGCAGACCGCTGAGACCATCGTCAACGATGCCAATGAGAACGCTGAGCGTATCCGCAACGAGGCTGACGCCAAGGCACGCGAGGTTATCCGCCAAGCTCTGACCGAGAAGCAGGCCGAGCTCGAGGAGATCGATCGTCTCAAGGCTTCCCGTGAGGAGTTCAAGGCCGAGTATCTCAAGCTCATCCAGCACTTCATGGACGATGCCCAGAACTCCTTCCCGGCCGACCTCATGGCCTCCACGCCGGTCGGTTCTGCCGCTTCTCCTGCGGTGACTGTTCCCGCCGAGCCGCTGCCCGTCGCTGACCCGGTTGTCCCTGTGGCCGATCCTTTCGCCCCGATTGACAACTTTGCCGCTGACGACCTGGACTAGCATCAGAGCTACAATCTAGTGTCCTTAAGAGGAGCTCGCACCTGCGGGCTCCTTTTTTGTGGCTGTATACGGGTTGGGAAACAAAACGCCGAGCTCTGCATGCGATAGGACAGAACTCGGCGAAGGGCGCGTGGTAAAAGGTAGTTTTTAAGGTATGTCTAAAAACTACTTGAGGAGGAAGTTGGAGAGGGGAATAGTGCGGGCCTCGCGATGCTCGGGATCGGCGATGTGGTCGGCGGGATAGCCACAGACGAGCATGTGATAGGGATAGACGCCCTTGGGCAGATTGAACTGCTCCTGTGCCACCTCAGGCTTAAAATGGCATACCCAGCACGTTCCCAGGCCCTGCTCGGTGGCCTCCATCATCATCTGGTCGCACACGATGGACGTATCGATTTCACTGGAATTCATCTGGTCATACGGGCGCACCCAAGCATCATCGGTAACGCTGCAAATAAGGAAGACAAGCGGAGCCCCAAAGATAGACCCATCACGAGCAAACCGAGGCTGGCAAGCAGCAGCCTTCTCCAGAAGCTCAGGCGTATCCAACACCATCACACGGGTTGGATGGTTATTACAAGCAGAAGGAGCAATACGCCCAGCCTCAACAATGGCATCCACCACCGACTGCTCAACAGGACGATTCTCAAACTCGCGACAAGAATACCGAGACCGAGCCAGATCCAAATACCCCATAACCAAACCCTCCAAAGTCAGCAAATTTATCCAAAGTAAACCAAAGGGTACCCAAAGCCCCATCCACCCAAACGTTTAAGGCGGTCCCAAAGTTTCCAATTGGGCCCCAAGGTCCTGTCAACAAAGGCCCCATCGCTTTCAAAGTATCAGCCAAAGTTCCCAATGGTGGTACGTAAGGCGAAGGGCCGGCCACGGTTTACTTTCGAACGACTCTGCAAAGCAGCCGGAGTGAGAAAGCAAACCGTGGCCGGCCCTTCGCCGCCGGGACACGTACCCCCAATTAACTGTTCTTCATGACAATCGAATCCACAACATCGGCCACATTCTCGCAGCAGTCGGCGCAGTACTCCAGGAAGGCGTACACGTCACGCCAAGCGATGACCTCGAGCGGGTCCTTGCCGTTAACGTGCAGGTTACGCATGGCGTTGATATAGAGCTCGTCGGCCTCGGACTCGATGGTGTTGATCTGGATGACGAGCTCGCGCAGCGTTTTGGACTTGCGGTAGTTAGGCAGCTCGACCATCAGGTCTTTCATGGCGCGGCAGGCGTCGGTCACCTTGTGGGCGATCACGATGGCATCGGGATGGATGCTCTGGATGTTGGTGAAGTAGACGCGCTGCACGACGCCCTCGATGCGGTCGAGCACGGTGTCGAGCGCGCAGCTCATCAGATCCAGATCCTCGCGCTCGAGCGGGGTGATAAAGGCGGTGAGCAGGGCGTCTTCGAGCTCGTGGTGCTTCTTGTCTGCCGCATGCTCAATCGCATGCATCTTATTGAGCATGTCGTGAATCTGCGCGGGGTCAAAGTTCTCAAAAATCTTGGTGAGCAGCTCGGCTGCCTGAACGGCGAGGTCAGCGCAAGCGACGTAGTTGTCAAAGTAGAACGAATCGGGTTTCTTTGCCATGGGTGGGTCCTTTCGAGGCGAAGACGGGTGGGCGAAGCATTGCAGTCCGGATGGACGCTCGGTTTGACTAGATGAACATCATGAACAGCTTGGCCATGACAAAGCTGATGAGTCCGCAGGCGGGGAAGGTGAAGAACCAGGTGAACATCATGTCCTTAACGACGCCGAAGTTGATGGCCGAGAGGCGCTTGACGGCACCGACGCCCATGATGGCGCAGGTCTTGATGTGTGTGGAGGACACGGGGATGCCGGTAAGGGTGGCAAGCAGCAGGTTCGCGGCGCCCGCGAGGTCGGCGGAGAAGCCCTGATACTTCTCGAGCTTAACCATGCTCTGGCCGACGGACTTTATGATGCGCTCGCCGCCGACGCTGGTGCCGATACCCATGGTGGCCGAGCACAGCAGCATAATCCAGATGGGGATGCCGGCATCGCCGACGCTGGTCTGGCCGTTTGCGAAGGCCACGCCTAAAAAGAGCACGCCGATGAACTTCTGTCCATCCTGCGCGCCGTGCATAAAGCTCATGGCCGCAGCGCTCGCGATCTGAGCGTATTTAAAGAAGACATTGGCACGTCGCCTGTTGGCGGCGGCGAAAAGAATCGAGACGAGTTTGCACAGGACCCAGCCCATGACAAAGCCCAGGCCGATGGAGAGCGCCAGGCCGTAGATGACCTTCATCCACTCGTGGACGTTGACGCTGCTCGCGCCGCCGAGGGCGATAGCGGCACCGGTCAGGCCGGCGATAAGGCTGTGGCTTTGCGAAGTGGGGATGCCAAAACGCGATGCTGTGGCGCCGTAGACGACGATGGAGAACAGCGCTGCGCAGAGGCACGCGAGCGCCATGGTGCTGTTTCCGCCAAAGTCGACGATATGTGAGATGGTGTTGGCGACGCTCGCATTAAAGTGCGTCATGATGAGCACGCCGAGGAAGTTGAATGCGGCGCTCATGAGAATGGCGGCGCGGGCGGGCATGCAACGCGTAGTGACGCAGGTCGCGATGGCGTTGGGCGCGTCGGTCCATCCATTGACGAAGATGGCGCCGAGCGCGAGGATCACGGTGACGGCAAGGACTGGGTTCGACACAATTTGGCCGAGGAAGGTTGAGAACGTTACGTCCATATATGGGCTTTCTCGAAGTTTGCAGGCACGTTACAAAAACATGATAAATCGTATCACCTCCTGTGGGTTTCTTAACGGAGTTCTGACGTGAGAAGTGGATTTTTTGGCACTAAAATTGAATATTAGTCCTGTTGACCGCGGGTGTTCTTTTTGCTAACACACCATGAGGACACGTGCGCGCGCCCCAACACCCCAAAACCACAGCCTGTTCGCTTTACAACATGCAAACATGCGTTCGATAATAGGAGGCATGGAATATCGACAGACAGATGGCAAAACTCGGCGCGTGCACAAGCAGTATGTGGACGTCGTGGCTCGCATCCTCGCGGGCGGACAGGTCGTGCCGGTCACCGTCTGCTGGGTCGACGGTCGTTGCTTTACGATTGACGAGATTGTCTCGACCACTGGGTTTGGCCTGACGGTTCACGGCATTCGTACGGCAACCTATAAGGTGCGTTTTGGCGGGCACGCGACCGAGTTGTATCTGGAGGACCAGACGCGCGAGCGGGCGGACGGCTCGCAGGCACACGTGATGCGTTGGTGGGTGTGGGCGTTCGACCGAACACTCGAGAGCGAGCGCCGCAGGTAAGAACGCGTGGCGTTCGGGTACAATGGCAGGAAACTTGTCAGCTACGGCGCCGTCGCGGTGCTTTTTGAAAGGACGAAATTATGAACGATATCCAGGGCTATCAGAATGGCCCCATCGAGACCGGCGCAAGCCGTGCCAAGGAGATGTCGCCGCGCGCGTACAACCTTGTCATGTCTGCTCTGATCTTTTTGGGCTTTTGCGCCATGGGCGCCGGTGTTTACTTTACGAGCACCATGTCGTTTGCGCGCATGATGATGAGCGGCGCCGCTTTGCCGCTGGTCTTTGGCTCATTTATTTTGACCATCGTCGGCATGGTCATGATGTCGGCTGCTGCCAGCAAACAGTCCGTGGGCCTGTCACTCGTGGGCTACGTGGTCTTTGCGAGCACCTTTGGCCTGACGGCGTCGTTTGGTCTTGCCAACTACGACCTGCCTACCATTAACACCGCCTTTATCGCCACGGCCGCCATCACCTTTGTCTTTGGTGCGCTGGGCGTGACCTTCCCCAAGTTCTTCCAGCGTGTGTATGGCATTGGTTTTGGCATCCTGCTTGCCACGATTCTGGTCGAGATCGTGCTGATGTTCATGGGCGTTTCGCAGTCCATCACCGACCTGATCGTGATCGTGGTGTTCGCCGGCTTCATCGGCTACGACACCTATGTGGCAACGACGGTGCCGCCCACGCTGCCCAACGCCGTGCTCATGGCATCCAACCTGTTCGTGGACATTATCAACGTGTTCCTGCGCATTCTGAACATCCTCGGCCGTCGCGATTAAAGCGCGGCATTGCGATGCTTCCTGCCGGACACGGTAAAACGATGCGAAAGGCGGTCCTTCGGGGCCGTCTTTTTTGTGCGCGGCGGGGTATCATGGATGGGAAAAGCCGATAGCGGCAGCGACAGGAAAGGTGGCCACGTATGGCAGACGTCGACAACAGGAACCGTAACCGCAGGTCCAACCGAGCGGGTCAGCCCAATCCCAAGCGCGAGGCCCGTGCCAAGGCCGCCGAGCGTCACGTGGCAACTGTGTCCGAAGCGTGCGCCAAGGATATCGAGCGTTCGCTTGCCGGTGTTCGCGAGTTTGACGGTATGCCTGCCGGCTTTGTCGCGGCGATGAAGGCCAAGGTTCAGAGTGCTGTGGCCCCCGAAGAGCAGGTCGCCGAGGACGTCGAGAACGCGGAGACTGCCGAGGTCGAGGCAGCGCCCGAGACCGAGGCGGCGCCCGAGCCCGTCGAGGAGCCTGCCGAGGAAATCGCCGAAGCTGAGTCCGCGCCTGCTGAGGAGCCCGCTCCGGTCCTGCCCGAGGTCACTGTGCTCGATGCCTCCGCCACGCAGGCCATCCTGGACAACGGTCGTGGCTATGCGCAATTCTGCGACATGGCCGTGCTCGCCTTTGCCTCGTTCACCAACCCGGGCGGTGGATATATTCAGGGTTATCTGGGCCAGGAGGCCACGCTGTGCGCCGATTCGTATCTGTACAACGTTCTCGATAGGCAGCGTAAGTGGTACGGCGAGAACCGTCGCCGCAACATCAACTGCGAGCTCTATCGTAACCGTGCCCTAGTGGTGCCTGCGGTGCGCTTCGACCGCAACCACGTGCATGCATACGCCGACGTGATCGTGGCCGCCGCGCCCAACGTTAAGCGCGCCCGCCAGGAGTATCGCGTGAGCGACGATGCTCTGCTGGATGCCCTGCGCGACCGCATTCGCTTTGTGCTCGCCATCTGCGACGAGTTGGGTCGCGAGAAGCTCGTGCTGGGCGCATGGGGCTGCGACAACAACGGCTTTGATGCCGAGGCCGTGGCCGAGCTCTTCCGCAAGGAGCTCGCATCGGGCGACTTCAAGGTCAAGCAGGTCTTCTTTGCCGTGCCCTCTACGCGCTGGGACGAGGACTTCGCCAAATTCGAGCACGTGCTGGCAAACTTCCCCGAGCGAAACGAGGAGTCCTATGCTCAGGTTGCCGCCCGCGCCGCAGCCGCCCGTGCCGCCGAGCAGGCTCAGGCCGCTGCCGAGGATGACGAGGATGACGACGACTGGCGCAAGTACCTGTAAACGGTGCGCGTGATGCGATATACCGAGCCGACGGGGGCTGCTCCCGTCGGCTTTTTATTACGGGCTTTAGCCTGTGCGGGGCGCGCAGCGCGCCGCATCAGAAACCACCCGCTATGCGGGTGGGGCCAAACGGCTTTACAAAGCCGCCCCCTCGCCGGACACTTGCGATTGTTCAGGCCGCAAGGAATCCGAGTCGAGAGGGCGGTGGTGGCGTATGGCCCAGAAGGCCTACAGCCTGTCGCACACGAAGTGGATGTGCAAGTACCACGTCGTGTTCACGCCGAAGTATAGGCGCAAAGTCATCTACAACCAAATAAGGTCCGACCTTGGGGAGATCTTCAGGAAGCTCTGCCAGTACAAGGGGATAGAGATCATCGAGGGGCACCTGATGCCCGACCACGTCCACATGCTGCTGGCGATACCGCCGAAGTACAGCGTATCGAGCGTGATGGGCTACCTGAAGGGGAAGAGCTCGCTGATGATATTCGACAAGCACGCGAACATGAAGTACAAGTTCGGCAACAGGAAGTTCTGGGCCGAGGGCTACTACGTGTCCACCGTCGGCCTGAACGAGGCCACCATCGCGAAGTACATCCGGGAGCAGGAGAAGGCCGACATCGCGATCGACCGGCTGAGCGTCAAGGAGTACGAGGACCCCTTCGATAGGGGGCCGGGGCGTAAATAGCGCCGGTTTGACCGGCCCGTCACGGGTCAATCTGCAGTGCGGCCCGAACCCCGTGAGGGCCGGCGCCTTTAGACGCGTGCCGGAAATCCAAGGGTTATACCCTAAGAGCAAACCACCCCTTTTAGGGGTGGTTTTGATTGAGTGGGGAGCTTACGATGAAAAACGTTCTATGCTTTGGTGACAGCAACACCTATGGTTACGATCCGGCGGGCATGCGCGACGGCACCGCGGTGCGCTATGCGCAGGATGTGCGCTGGTGTGGCGTGGTCCAACGTGACTTAGGCGAGGGCTGGCATGTAATTGAAGAAGGCCTCAACGGCCGCACGACGGTACGCGACGACATGTGCCATCTGGACACTAACCTCAACGGCATTCGCGCGCTTCCGATGCTGCTCGAGGCTCATAAGCCGCTGGACGTCATTGTGATCATGCTGGGCACCAACGACTGTAAGACGGTCTTTAACGTGACAGCTTCCGATATCGCCCGTGGCGCCATGGCGCTGATTCGCGCCGTCCGCGCGTTTCCGTGGACCGACGCTGCGCCTTGCCCGCGCATCCTGCTGATGGCTCCTATCAAGATCAAGCCGCAGATCGCCGATGTATATATGACCGATTTTGACGAGCGTTCCGTCGAGGCATCTGAACATTTTGGCGAGTACTATGCGCACGTGGCCGAGCAGTTTGGCTGCGACTTTTTGAATGCCGCCGAGTTTGCCGAGCCGGGCGATATCGACTATCTGCATATGATGCCCGAAAGCCACGAGAGCTTGGGACATGCCGTGGCAGCCAAGCTCCAAGAGATGCTCGGTGAGTAGCGCGACCCCAAGCCACCGCAAAGGGGACAGGCACCTTTGCGGTGGTTTTGCCCGGGTAAACGAACGGATTGGCTGCCATATGGGCATGGACGAGCTCATCGACCTCTTTGCCGAGGGCGATGAGCTCGTCTCCAATACCGCTTTAGAGGATTTGGATCTTGCCTACGACGTGGCGAACGGCGCGACCTTCGATGGCGTTGTGTTCCGATCTTGCGAGTTCGATAGCGTTGACTGGAGCGGCTCGACGTTTCGCGACGTGGTGTTTCGCGGTTGCCGCTTTATCCGCTGCAACATGGAAGGCTGCTGGCTCAGCCGCTGCGACTTCGTTGACTGCTCGGCACCGGGACTCAACTTGCTCAAGGCGCGCCTGTCGAGCGTGTCGTTTGGATCGTGCGATTTGAGCTATGCGAACCTTTCGGAGGGACGCATTGGCCCTATGACAGCATGCGATACACGTCTGAGAGAGGCTGCGTTTCAGGGTGCCAAGCTGGGTCAGATACGCCTGGATGGCTGTGACCTGACGCGTGTTGATGTGTTCAAGACGTCGCTTTCCGGCGTTGATGTGTCGCGCTGTACATTTGCAGCGCCCGTTGTTTCGGGCGATTACCATGAGTTGCGTGGCTTGACGGTCAATGCCGAGCAGGCGCTGGCACTCTCGGGTTTGTTGGGAATTCAACTCGCCGACGAATAGGCGCTCTGGTCCTTTGCTCGACCGCTATCTAAAATCAAACCGTCGCAACATTTAATGATTTTTCGCGTTTGCACGATTTTCATCGAATGTTGCGACGGTTTTTGGTGCAAAGTAGCCTGTCTCTTTTTGGCAGGTTACTGGCTATTTAGTACTGCCACATGTGGTTGACAGGGCCGGAGCCTTTGCCCATGTTCAGGCCGGCGGCCAGAGCGCCTGTCAGGTATGCCTTGCCCGCATTGACGGCATCGGCAAGATCCATGCCCTGGGCCAGCGCGCAGGCGATGGCGGACGAAAGCGTGCAGCCGGTGCCGTGTGTGTTGTCGGTCTCGATGCGCTTGTGGCGGAACCACGTGGTGAGCGGATCGCCCAGATGGTTGCCCTCGTCATCGAGTGGCGCGGGTTCGGCCAATACATCGTTGGCCTCGTTGACAAGATGCCCACCCTTAACGAGGGATGCGCAACCAAAGCGGCGGGTGAGGAGCATGGCAGCATTTTGCTGTGTGCGCTCGGAGTCGACCTCGTAGTCAAGCAGGGCCATGGCCTCGGGAATATTGGGCGTGATGACGGTTGCTAGTGGGAACAGGCGGCGGGTGAGCGCCTCGGCGGCATCTTCGGCAATCAGCCGTGCGCCCGAGGTGGCTACCATGACGGGGTCGACGACCACGTTTGTCGCGTTCCAGGCGCTCAGGCGGTCGGCGATAACCTCGATAATCTCGGCAGAGGAAACCATGCCGATCTTGACGGCGCTGGGGCGGATATCGTCAAATACGGCGTCGATCTGCGCAGCGACGATATCAGGGGAGATATTCTGCACGGCGGTGACACCGAGCGTGTTTTGTGCGGTGATGGCGGTGATGGCCGTCTCGGCATACAGGCGGTGCGCCGTGATGGTCTTGATGTCGGCCTGAATGCCGGCGCCACCGCTGGAATCGGATCCTGCGATGGACAGGACGGCAGGTACCTTACTGCGATCCATGTTTGCTCCCTTGTTCGGTCGGAATCAAATGGGTCTTTAAGCCAGCATTATAAAGATGCCCGGGCCGACTCTATGTCGAACCCGGGCGGGCGATGCAATCTTTACGCAAATGTAAGCAAATGTTCACACGTCAACAATTGACAGGCACCAGCTCGCCGCCAGAGGCGGCCGCGGCGACAGGGCTAGTCCTCCATGCCGAGGTCGATCGTCGTGCCTTCGAACACCTTGTTAACGGTGCGGACGGCGCACATCTTGCCGCACATGGTGCAGGTGCCCTCGGTGGCGGCGGGGGATTCTTCGTAGCGTTTCTTGCCGGTGACCGGGTCGAGAGCACACTTCCACATCTCTTCCCAGTCGAGCTTGCGGCGTGCCTGGCCCATCTTGTCGTCCATGTCGCGGGCGTGCGGCACCTTCTTGGCGATATCGGCGGCGTGCGCGGCAATCTTAGTGGCCATGAGGCCATCGAGCACGTCCTGGGCGTTGGGCAGGCACAGGTGCTCGGCCGGCGTCACGTAGCACAGGAAGTCGGCACCGGAGCTGGCGGAGATGGCGCCGCCGATGGCAGCGGTGATGTGGTCGTAACCCACGCCGATATCGGTCACCAGCGGCCCGAGCACATAGAACGGGGCATTGTGGCACAGGCGCTTCTGCAGTCTCATGTTGGCGGCGATCTCGTCGAGCGCCATGTGACCCGGGCCCTCGACCATGACCTGGACGCCGGCGGCCCAAGCGCGCTTGCACAGCTTGCCCAGCTCGATCATCTCAGCGGTCTCGGTGGCATCGTTGGAGTCGTAGAGGCAGCCCGGGCGGCAGGAGTCGCCGAGCGAAATCGTCACGTCGTACTCGTGGCAAATCTCGAGCAGCTCGTCAAAGTACTCGTAGAAGGGGTTTTCGTTGCCGGTGACCTCCATCCAGCCAAACAGCAGCGAGCCGCCGCGGCTGACGATGTTCATGAGACGGCCGGTCTCCTTAAAGGTCTTGGTGACCGACTTGTTGATGCCGCAGTGGATGGTCATGAAGTCCACGCCGTCCTCGGCGTGCGCGCGCACGACCTCGAACAGGTCATCCTTGGTAAGCTTGACCAGCGGCTTTTCCATGTAGCCGATGGCGTCGTACATGGGGACGGTGCCCACCATGAGCGGCGTCTCGTCGATGAGCTGTTGGCGGAACTGGCGCGTCTTGCCCGAGTTGGAGAGGTCCATGATGGCGTCGGCGCCAAAGTCCTCGGCGATCTTGACTTTCTTCCACTCCTCGGCGGCATCGGCCTTATCGCCCGAGATGCCTAGGTTGACGTTGACCTTGGTGGACAGGCCCTCGCCGACACCAAAGGCGCGCATGCCCTTTTTGATATGCACGATGTTGGCGGGAATGGCGATGCGGCCGTCGGCCACGCGCTCGCGGATGTACTCGGGGTCGCGATGCTCGCGCTCGGCGACCTCCTTCATCTGCGGTGTGATCTGCCCGGCGCGGGCGAAGTCGATTTGCGTGACGAGCTTGGGCTCGGTCTGTGTGCTCATTGGCACGGCTCCCTTCGTTGGCATTACCCATATCAGGTTTGCGGGTCAGGGCGGGCGCGCCCAGTCTCAGCCTGCCGTCTTGTCCTGCAAGCTCCCCGTTTATGTGGTGGGCTCAAGTATAGCTCGAATGGGTACGATTGACGCGATGAGCATGCCCGTGGGGAGGCGAACATGGAAGACAAGCATCTATATCGAGAGACACAGTGGGACGTGTCGGCCGAGGAGGGCCGTGCCCATCATGGGCTGGTCGCAATCGGTTTTGCGATCCTTGTCGTGATGGTGATTGCCTGTTGTATCTGGACGTTTGGTGGTCGTGGCGGCGCTGTATGGGAGTTCGAGGCTGATGATGGCCTACCGATTATGACGGTGAGGAGTACCGGCGGTAATGCCAATACGCTCGCCATTCCGGGCGATTATTGGTACCCGCGCGATGAGTTTGTGCAGTTGCAGCTGAGTGGTGGGTCCATTCCAGGTGAAGAAATCGAACGCGTGACGTTTGACGCGGCGCTCAAAACGCTGACGGTGAAGCTCAAAGATCAAGGAGATGTGCCCACGACCATGGATATCGCCCTGACGGAATGGCGTCTGGAGCCTCCGACGGGTGTTGCGGTTTCCGAGGTTGAGCACGTCAAGATTGTCTATCAGGACGGTTCGACAAACGGGATTGCAAAGGCCGACGGTCTAGCAGAATAGGTGTCGAGCCTAGCCAGCCAATTCATAAAAGTTGCGGTGGAATAGTTCCTGATTGTGCGATAAAAGGCTCAAATAGGAACTATTCCACCGCAAGTTATATAGAGAAGGCTGAGCGGGTCAGTTTTGGGTGGCGGGTCTAGAGCATCTGTTCGTTGATGAACACGAGGGTGCCTGGGTATGAGATCTCGGGGGCGTGGCGATAGCCGATGTTGAACTCGGTAAGACCGGCGGCGTCCTCGAGCTTGTTTTCTGCCATCCAGCGCACCATGGAACCACGTGCCTTTTTGCTGGCGGTCGAGCGCTGGATGGGCTTGCCGTTGCGGATGCCTTCGCCAAAGAGGCACGTGACGACCGTGGCGTCGCCCGCGAGATGGGGCAGAACGGCTTTGGCGTACTCTACGCTGGCGAGGTTGACGATTGTGGTGTTTGAGCCTGCCGGGGCGATAGCCCGCGCGAGCTTGTCGCTCCAAAACGCGTAGAGGTCTGGGGCATCGTCAACGGCGAGCTTCGCGCCCATTTCCAGCCGATATGGTTCGACGGCATGAAAGGGGCGAACGCACCCGTAGAGGCCAGAGAGGATCCACAGGTGGCTTTGCAGCCATGCGAGCTGCGCGGAATCCATCACCTCGGGCGCCATGCTCTGGTATTGAATGCCGTGGTAGGACATGACGGCAGGGGAGAGGTGACAGGCGAGTGCGGGATTGTCGAGATCGCCGTTTTTCAGGATGGGCCCGAACTCATGCAGGGTGTTGAGGCAAGGCCCCAGCAGTTTGTCACTCACGTTCCATAGCGCCTGCAGGCCGCCGCTGCCTTCATTCCGCTCGATATCTAGCAGTGCGCGGTGGAGGCGAGCCGTCTCGCGCGCAAAGGGTGGGATGCCCAGGACTTCAAAAGCATCTTGGGCCGCGCGCATCTGCTTGGCGGGCGAAACGATGACCTGCAGCATGGACTCTCCTCTGCCAATAAAGAAATTGCGGTGGAATACGGTCTGTTTGGGCTATTGAAAGACCAAATCAATCCGTATTCCACCGCAAGTTATGGGTGGGGTGGATTAGGCGCGCTCGAGGAAGGCTTTGTAGCCGCGGTAGGCCTCGTAGATATCGGCCTTGTTGGCGACCTCCCACAGGGCGTGCATGGACAGGACGGCAACGCCGGAGTCGATGACGTTCATGCCATACTTGGCCATGATGTAGGCGATGGTGCCGCCACCGCCCGCGTTGACGCGACCGAGCTCACAGGTCTGGAAGTCCACGCCGGCCTCGTCCATGATGTCGCGGACGAGGGCCACGTACTCGGCATCGGCGTCGTTGGAACCGCCCTTGCCGCGGCTGCCCGTGTACTTGTTAAAGCACAGGCCACGACCCATAAAGGCGGCGTTCTTCGTCTCGAACTTGCCGGCATAGCCCGGGTCGAAACCGGCGGACACGTCGGAGGAGAGCATGCGGCTGCGGGCGAGCGCGCGGCGCAGGGCCAGCGGGCTATCCTCGCCGGCGAGCGTCATGATCTCGGCGACGGTGTTCTCGAAGAAGCGGCTCGTCATACCGGTGGCACCCACGGAGCCGATCTCCTCCTTATCGACGATGAGCGTGATGCTCGTGCGCTCCACGTTGGCGACGTCGATCTGGGCGAGCATGGAGGGGTAGGCGCAGACGCGGTCGTCGTGGCCATAGCCCAAAATCATGGA
>CAJMRD010000017.1 GCA_905215725.1 uncultured bacterium
CTCGAAGCCGCCATCCGCAAGGAGGAGGGTTGCGCCGACGTCACGATCATTCGCGGCTCCGTGGGTCCCACCATCGGCTCGCACGTGGGCCCCGGCATGGTGGGCTGCGCGTTTTGGGGTAAGAACCGCGCCGACAAGGCGTCGCTTTCCGACCGTATCGCCCGCCGCGTGCGCGGTCAGTAGGCAAGCGCTGCGGCCGTAATCGATCCCAACTACAGCCCAAACGCTGGCACCGAGTATTCAACCTGGTAACAACACCCAACCCAAAAGGAAAGGTTTCATGGCAAACAAGCTCTCCGTCGCATTTATCGGCACCGGAATTATGGGTGCCCCCATCGCCGGCCACATTCTGGACGCCGGCTATCCCGTCACGGTCAACAACCGCACCAAGTCCAAGGCTGCAGCGCTCGTTGAGCGCGGTGCCGTCTGGGCCGATACGCCGGCAGATGCCGCGGCGAACGCCGACGTCGTCTTTACCATGGTGGGTTATCCCTCCGAGGTCGAGGAGCTCTACCTGGCGGGCGACGGTCTGCTTGCGTGCACTAATCCCGGCGCGGTCCTGATCGACCTCACCACGAGCTCCCCCGAGCTGGCGCGCGACATTGCCGAGGCCGCCCAGGTTTCCGGCCGCATGGCGTTTGACTGCCCCGTCACCGGCGGCGAGTCTGGTGCTATCGCCGGCACGCTCACGGCTATCGTGGGCGCCACCGAGAACGATATCGCCCCAGTCCGCGACATCCTTGCCACCTTTGCGGCAAATATCTGCTGCTTCGACGGCGCCGGCAAAGGCCAGGCTGCCAAGCTCGCCAACCAGGTGTCGCTGGGCGCCTGCATGGTCGGTATGGCAGACGCCATGGCATTTGCCGAGCTGAGCGGCCTTGACCTGGAGAAGACCCGCCAGATGATCTTGGGCGGTACCGGCAAGTCCGGCGCCATGGAGAGCCTGGCTCCCAAGGCGCTCGACGGCGACTACAAGCCCGGCTTTATGGTCGAGCACTTCATTAAGGACCTGCGCCTGGCCCTTGCTTACGCCGACGACCGCGAGCTCGCGCTGCCCGGCGCCGACGTGGCCTTTACGCTCTACGACATGCTCGACGCTATCGGTGGCGCCAAGCTGGGCACCCAGGCCATCACGGTCCTCTATAAGGAGGAGGCCGATGCCATCGCCGCCGGTCTGGACTGGTCGCAGTATCGCCCCGAGGAGCATGGCGCTCACGAGGAAGGTTGCGGTTGCGGCGAGCACGGCGAGGACAATGAGTGCGGTTGTGGCCATCACCACGGCGAGGACCACGAGTGCTGCGGTGGCCACGGCCATGACGACGGCCACGAGTGCTGCTGCGGCCACCATCACGGGGAGTAGCGCCTATGAGCTGGACGTTCGTGGTGCTTGCGCTGGTGCTCTTTCTCTTTGCGATCTACATCGGCTTTTTGTGCGGCCAGTGGGCCTGCGAAAAGCGCGTGATCACCAAGCGCGACTACTGGATTGCCAACTTTGCAGGAGCGGCGGCAGTCGTCCTGCTGACCTGGGTGTTCTCGCTGTTCCCGCTGGTGCAGTTTGCGCCGATCGGCTGGCTCGGTGGCTTTATCGCCGGCCTTAAGATGAGCTTTGGCGAGTCCGTCGGTCCGTGGCGCAAGCACGACGAGGTCTTTAACGTCAACAAGGCTCATCGAGCCGCCGCCGACGCGGGCGATGCCGAGGAACGCCGCCGTGCACGTCGCAATGGCGCGGCCGACCGACAGCTCATCTCGGTCACCGATGACAGCAAGGGTGCTGGCAAGCACGCCAAGAAATAAAAAGAAGAGGTAACTATGGCAGAAAACAAAGACGAACAGCTCACCGACGAGGAGCTGGCACAGCTCCAGCTGGCAGAGGAGAACGAGAACGCCGTCGATCGACTGGTCCAGGAGCTCGGCTGCCCCACGCGCCGCATCCGCCAGTTTGCCGCCCGCGTGCTGCACCTGCTTGCCGAGCGCGATCCGCAGCGCGTCGTGCCCTGCGTGCCCGCGTTGATCGAGGCGCTCGACCGCCCCGAGGCGCAGACCCGCTGGGAGGCCCTCGATGCCCTGACGGCGCTCGCCACCACCTGCCCCGAGCAGCTGGGCGATGCCTTTGAGGGCGCCGAGACCGCACTGTTCGACGAGATCTCCTCCACGCTGCGCTATGCCGCCTTCCGCCTGCTGTGCGTGTGGGGTGCCACGAGCGTCGAGCGCTCGCGCGAAGCTTGGCCCATCCTGGACGAGGCCATCCAGTGCTACCACGGCGACCTCGAGTATCGCGACATGCTCGGTTGCCTGTACGAGTTTTGCCAGGGCGAGATCGACGCCGAGGTTGCCGAGAAGCTTGCGCTGCGCCTTAAGTTCGATGCCGAGAACGGCAAGGGCAGCTATCTCAAGGCCCGTTCGAGCGAGATTTGCGAAATGCTTGTTAAACGTTTTGGCCTGGATCTCTCCAAAAAGAAGAAGCGTGCTAGCGTTAAAAAATCTGAGGCCGCCGAAGACGAGGAGTAACAGATTATGGCGCACGATGTAGTCCTGATTCCCGGTGACGGTATCGGTCCCGAGATTACGCAGGCCATGCGCCGCGTGGTCGAGGCCACCGGTGTCCAGATCAACTGGAACGTCCAGGAGGCCGGCGCCGGCGTCATGGACGAGTTTGGCACGCCGCTGCCCCAGCACGTGCTCGATGCGGTCGCCGAGACCAAGGTTGCCATCAAGGGCCCCATCACCACACCGGTCGGCACGGGCTTCCGCAGCGTCAACGTGGCCCTGCGCAAGCATTTCGACCTGTACGCCTGCGTGCGCCCTTGCCTGTCGCAGCCGGGCGACGGCTCGCGTTTCCGCGACGTCGACCTGGTTATCGTGCGCGAGAACACCGAGGACCTCTACGCCGGCATCGAGTTCGATGAGGGCGCTGCCGAGGTCGAGGAGCTCTCGCAGCTTGTCGAGCGTTCGGGCCAAAAGACCTTCGCCGCCGATTCTGCGATCTCGATCAAGCCCATCTCTATCGCCAAGAGCCGCCGCATTGTGGAGTACGCCTTTGAGTACGCCCGCCGCTGCGGCCGCAAAAAGGTGACGGCCGTGCACAAGGCCAACATCATGAAGGCGACCGATGGCCTGTTCCTGCGCGTGGCGCGCGAGGTGGCCGCCAACTATCCCGATATCGAGTTCAACGACAAGATCGTCGACGCCACCTGCATGGGCCTGGTCCAAAACCCCAACGACTTCGATGTCTTGGTGCTGCCCAACCTGTACGGTGACATCGTGAGCGACCTGTGCGCCGGCCTGGTAGGTGGCCTGGGTATGGCCCCCGGCTCCAACATCGGTGCCGACTGCGCAATCTTTGAGGCTACGCATGGCTCCGCGCCCGATATCGCCGGCCAGGATATCGCCAACCCCACGGCCGAGATCCTCTCTGCTGCGATGATGCTCGATCACCTGGGCGAGAACGATGCTGCCAATCGCATTCGTGCCGCCGTATCTGCCACGCTCGACGAGGGCGAGCAGGTTACCGGCGACGTGCGTCGTGCCCAGACCGGTTCCGTCGAGGGCGCGGTGGGTACGCAGGCCTTCGCCGATGCCGTTATCGCGCACCTGGCCTAAGGCATGCACACTGCAAACGCCTAAATAGTACTTAAGTGTTTGCGTATAACCTAAGAATCAATACGCCCGGCGCTCTGCCGGGCGTATTCTATTGGGGACTATGTTTCCTAACAAGGAGTAACTGATATGGGTCTGATTCAAAAGAAGGACGAGAAGGACGAGATCGACGGCATCCAGATCATCGAGCGCGGCGAAGGCCCCGACGGTGACGAGGACGAGAAGATCGACCTGGTCGCCGGCACGTCTGCCGAACATATTGCCGCCGGCACGACCGCTGAGGAGGAGGACGCACGCCTGGAGGCAAAGATCGCCGCGGATGCAGCTGACGAGAACCTCATGCCCGAGGAGCAGGACGAGGACGACGACTCCGACGTGGACGACCACGCTTGCAAACACAAGAAGACGATGATTGCCGCCTTTGTAGTTGCAGTCGTGATCGCTGCCGTGGTCGGCTTCTTTATCGGTAACGGTGGTTTTGGCGGCAAGGGCGTCGGCTCGGCGACCCTGACCGAGGACCAGCTTGATTCGACCGTGGCAAGCTATAGCTACAACGGCAAGAAGAGCGACATCACCGCGCGTGAGGCCATCGAGAGCCAGTACAGTCTCGACACCGTCAAGGACGACGACGGCAACTACACCGCTCCTTCTGCTGACGTCATCCTGTCCTACGTGCGCAACCAGATTCTGCTCGATGCTGCCGAGGACGAGGGCATTACCGTCTCTTCCAAGGAAATGAAGCAGTACGCCGAGGATTCCATCGGCACCTCCGACTACAAGACCATGGCCACGCAGTACGGCGTGTCCAAGGACCAGGCCAAGCAGATCGTCCGTCAGTCTGCGACGTTGCAGAAGCTCTACAAGAAGAAGGTGGGCGATAACTCCGCAAGCATGCCGACCGCTCCGACCGAGCCTGCTGACGGCAACGAGGAGACTGCGAGCAAGGACTACGCCGACTACATCATCAACCTTGCCGGTGACGAGTGGGATAGCTCAAAGGGCACCTGGAAGGACGCCGATAGCACCTACGCTAAGGCATTTGCCGATGATGCCTTTACGGCCGATAGCGCTACCTATAAGCAGGCCATGACCGCCTATTACACCGCCTACCAGCAGTATTCCTCGCAGGCTTCGAGCGCCAGCTCCAAGTGGACCGAGTATGCTAACGGCCTCTACGCCAAGGCCAACATCAGCATCTACGGCCTGTTTGCGTAAAGAGTCGCACGGCTCATCGAGCATCTAGCTGATAGAAAACAAATTGCCCGCCAGTACGGAAGTCGTTCTGGCGGGCATTTTGCGTTGAAGGCGTGATTGGCGGCTTAATTATGGCTATTCATCTTTAAGTCCAAAAAGGCTATCGGCTTCATCGTCAGGTATGTATTCCAGTACATCGCCCGGTTGGCAGTCGAGTGCCCGGCATATCGCGTCAAGAGTTGAAAAGCGCACGGCAGAAACCTTGCCCGTCTTGATACGCGACATATTGACCTGGGAGATACCCACGCGTTCCGCAAGCTCTTTGGATGAAATCTTGCGTTCGGCAAGCATGCGGTCGAGCCGCAGAATAATCATGGATTCCCCCTAGAGCAACTCGTCATCTTGTTTTTGCAGGATACACCCGTACTGGAAGACGCTGGCAATCAGGCTAATAATCAGGCCTGCAAAGACCATAGAGAGGTCGAGGTGCTGGCCGCCAAGCGCATCCGTAAAGTTGCCGCCAAATCCTGAGAGTATCAGCCCCGTGACTATGGCACCAAGAAGCTTCACAGCAACGCCGCCAATAAGGAACAAATGTCCTATTTGACGTAGTATGCGGATGCATTCGAGGTCAAAGGGCCTGCCCGCCTTTTCAATGGCGGAGAAAAACTTGTATGCGCTTAGCACGATGGCAAACGCAAGGCATGTCATCATGGCGCTCCCTATGGCAGTATGACCGTCGTGCGCGACAAGCATAAGAGGGGTGTGTTCATCGGCGCCGACGAGAGCGAGAATTGGCCCTTCGCCAGCCTCAAGCTCTACGGATTGGAGACAGAACCCTTGGGAGAGGCTAGGCAATATGAGTAGATCGTAGATTGCAATGACTGCGAGGAGTCCCAGAGCGAGCGCCACGGCGGTGCAGATTGTGGCCCATTTGCAGTAGCGAGTGAGCTTCCTCAGTTTGGCTATTGCCTGTTCACGGTCGATGGCTTCATTCGATTTGGATGCGTTCCAGCGGATCATAGCTCCTCCAACCAATGTCTTGGATGATACTAAATTTTATAACATACTTAACGATAAACGATAAACAATTACAGATTAGAGTAAGTAATGTTTATAAGACGAATAGCGAGAGCTTATGGCACATTCAGGGAGTGGGAGTTTGGCGCGCGGGGGATGGACGAGTATTGAAATATCCTGCAACCGCGCAAGTGCTTCATCGGGTCTCCCCAATTCATCTAGAAAAACGGCTGCAAACGACTGCAAATAACCGGTGAACGGTCAAAAACTACCGTTCACCGATAATTTTTAAACTGGTTCTAACTGGTATTAAGTCAAAAAGACCAATTCACATATCTTCACAATGACCTGCAATTTTTCTACACGCTATTTTTAGCCGCCCTGCGTTGTTTAGGGACAGGAAAAGTTCCGATCTTTTGCCAAAGCATTTCGAAACGGTTTCAAAACCGCAGGTAGAAGTGTTAACGACCGGTAAACGGTCGATTTATCACCGTGAGCGGTGCAAAAACGTTTTACCGTATGAATCAACGAAAGCGATCTCTTCTGGGGTGATATAGTGACAACAACACGTCACGTGGTTACTACCAGTTTAGAAACCACTGGTCTTCAAAGAACGCTTTCTAAGAAGCTTTAAGGGCGAGCGCCCGCTGGCTTCCGAAAATCATCGGACTCAGATTGTACACACCTTCGGAAGGGAAATTTGAATGGTTGGCTTTATTCTTACCGGTCATGGACAGTTCGCACCCGGCCTAGCTAGCGCTATCGCTATGGTTGCCGGCGACCAGCCCGCTTTTACCGTCGTTCCTTTTGAGGGCGACCAGGCTGCTTCCTACGGTGAGGATCTCCGCGCCGCTATTACCGCCATGCGCGAGGAGTGCGATGGCGTGCTCGTCTTTACCGACCTGCTTGGCGGCACCCCGTTCAACCAGTCGATGATGATTGCCCAGGATGTCGACAACGTCGAGGTTCTGACTGGCACCAACCTTCCCATGGTTATTGAGCTTCTGTTCCTCCGCGGCAATGCCACGCTCGCCGAGCTTGGCGAGCAGGCCGTGACCGTTGGCCAGACGGGCGTCACCGCCCAGACGGTCGCATCCGTTGCCGGCTCCGAGGAAGAGGATATCTTCGGCGACGAGGACGGCATCTAATGGCCGATTTCGGAGCCAACGTCCTGAGCTCCTCGGTCGCCCTTTTAGGCCTGCTTGTCATCATGGGCTTGATTTACACCATCTGGTCGCAAATCAACATGAAGAAGAAGCAGAAGTACTTCAAGGAGCTGCACACCGAGCTCAAGCCGGGTCAAGAGGTTCTTTTCGCCGGCGGTATCTACGGAACCGTCAAAGGCATCGAAGGCGAGAAGGTCCAGATCAAAGTCCGATCCGGAGCCGTCGTAGATGTTTCGCGTTACGCGATTCAGGAGATCAAGTAACTGTCGTCAGCAAATAACGAAAGGAAGCTGATCAACATGGCAGAACCCAACATTCTTCTTACCCGCATCGATAACCGACTGGTTCATGGTCAGGTTGCCACCCAGTGGAACTCCACCCTGGGCTCCAACCTCATCCTCGTCGCCAACGACGACGTGGCGTCCAACACCATGCGCCAGAACCTCATGAAGATGGCCGCTCCCGCCGGCGTCGCTACGCGTTTCTTCTCTCTGCAGAAGACCATCGACGTCATTGGCAAGGCGAGCCCGCGCCAGAAGATCTTCATCGTGGCCGAAACACCGGAAGACGTGCTTACGCTCGTCAAGGGCGGTGTGCCTATAAAGAAGGTAAACATCGGCAACATGCACATGTCGGAAGGAAAGCGCCAAGTCGCCACCTCCGTCGCAGTTAACGACGAGGATGTCGCTGCGTTTAAAGAGCTGCAGGAATTGGGGGTGGAGTTGGAGATCAGGCGCGTTCCGAGCACGCCTGTTGAGGACACGAGCAAGCTCTTCTCGTAATCCTCGTGATCCACGTTGTCAGGAGTGAAACCCTGACGTTCTGTACGTGAAATCCAAAGTGCGTACATACATTTTGAAAGGAGGAGCAAGATGGAATACTCGATCATCCAGATCGCTCTGGTCTTCGTCGTCACGTTCATCGCGGCAATCGACCAGTTTGACTTCCTCGAGTCTCTCTATCAGCCCATCGTCACCGGCGCCGTCATCGGTCTTATCCTTGGCGACCTCAACACCGGTCTTCTCGTGGGTGGTACCTATCAGCTCATGACGATCGGCAACATGCCGATCGGAGGCGCTCAGCCGCCTAACGCCGTCATCGGCGGCATCATGGCAGCCATTCTCGCTATCGCCACGGGCCTCGAGCCCAACGCGGCAGTCGGCCTCGCCATTCCGTTCGCTCTGCTTGGCCAGCTTGGCGTTACCCTGGTCTTCACGCTTATGTCCCCGCTTATGTCCACGGCCGATAACATGGCTCACAACGCGGACACCAAGGGCATCGAGCGCCTGAACTACTTCGCCATGGCTCTGCTCGGCCTGATCTTCGCTGTCGTCGTCACCCTGTTCTTCATCGCTGGCGCTACCATCGGTCAGACCATCGCTTCTGCCATCCCGACTTGGCTGCAGACCGGTCTCTCCGCTGCAGGCGGCATGATGCGCTTCGTCGGCTTCGCCGTCCTGCTCAAGGTTATGATGAACCGCGATATGTGGGGCTTCTTCCTCATGGGCTTTGGCCTCGCGCTCATCACCGTTGCCAACGATTCGCTGGCAACCCCTGCTCTGCTCATCCTCGCTCTCATCGGCTTCGGCATCGCTTTCTGGGACTTCCAGCAGCAGACCGAGCTGAAGGGTGCAGCTGTTTCTGACGGAGGTGACTTCGAAGATGGCATCTAATGAGTATGTGATCCCGGAGCACTACGAGGATCTCACTCCTGCTCCGCAGCTCGACCAGAAGACCCTCAACAAGATGGCTTGGCGCTCCTGCTTCCTGCAGGCATCGTTCAACTACGAGCGCATGCAGGCCGCTGGCTGGCTTTACTCCATCATCCCCGGTCTGGAGAAGATCCACACCAACAAGAACGACCTCGCGGCTTCCATGAGCCACAACCTGGAGTTCTTCAACACCCACCCGTTCCTTGTCACCTTTGTTATGGGCATCGTGCTTTCGCTCGAGCAGAACAAGGTTGACATCCCCACGATCCGCGCCGTCCGCGTCGCCGCAATGGGCCCGCTCGGTGGTATCGGTGACGCCCTGTTCTGGCTGACGCTTGTGCCTATCACGGCCGGCATCACCTCTAACATGGCCATCAACGGCAACGCCGCTGCACCGATCATCTTCCTGGTGATCTTCAACGTCGTCCAGTTCGCTCTGCGCTTCTGGCTCATGAACTGGTCCTACAAGCTTGGCACCAGCGCTATTGACGCTCTGACTGCCAACATGCAGGCCTTCACGCGTGCCGCTTCCATCATGGGCGTCTTCGTCGTCGGTTGCCTGGTCGTCACCATGGGTGGCACCCAGATCAACCTCCAGATCCCCAACGGCACCACCCGTGGCCTCTCCGCTACTACCGTGATCGTCTCCGAGAAGGAGGCCGAGAACTTCACCGGTATGGAGGGCATCGATACCGAGACCGCTGAGGCCGGCACCATCGCCATGACCGATGAGGACGGCAACGCCCTCACCGCTTCCGATGCCGACGGCAACGCTGTCGAGTGCGGCGTCACCGATTTGGGCAACGGCATGGAGTCCGTTACCTACGGCACCGTCACCGAGGATCCGGTCAACTTCTCCGTTGCCGACACCCTCAACACCATCGTCCCGAAGCTCGTCCCGCTTATGCTTACGCTGCTGCTTTACTACATGTTCGCTAAGCACAGCTGGACCCCGACCAAGGGCATTCTCCTGCTCTTTGTCCTTGGCATCCTGGGCGCTGGCCCGCTTGGTCTCTGGCCGAGCATCTGGTAAGGCTCTAGCTTGAGGGGTGTGTCCCTACGCGGCTCACACCCCGACCCCTTAAGCCATGTGTATGTTAAAAGCCGCGTGCTCGAAAGAGCGCGCGGCTTTTGTTTTCTTGATGATTCGGGTGTTGCGGACTGATAATGCTTAACACCCTAGGTAGTTAGCCGAATTCGAGCAAAAGGGAGGATAGGATGGCGATCGGAGCGCGTAAGCAACCGCTGTACGATCAGCTGGTCGATATTCTGACCGAAAAGATTGACCATGAATATCGCGCCGGTGACATGATTCCTTCCGAGCGCGAACTTTCGGAGCGCTATGGTCTCTCGCGCACTACGGTACGCCTGGCTCTGCAGGAACTGGAGCGTTTAGGACTGGTGGTTCGGCAGCACGGTCGCGGTACCTTTGTGACCGACCGTTCGGCAAAGGCAACCAATCTTATGCAGTCCTACAGCTTTACTGAGCAGATGCGCGCGATGGGTCGCGACCCCGAGACCACGATTCTCGAGTTTTGCGAGATGGAGGCCGATAAGAATCTGGCCGAGCATATGGGATTGCGTATCGGTGATCGCATTTTTAAGCTTAAGCGCCTTCGTTCTGCCGATAACATGCCCATGATGGTCGAACGCAGCTATCTACCGGTTCGTCAATTTCTGTCCCTAAAGCGACCACTGCTGGAGCGTAAGCCGCTTTACGATGTGATTGAGCAAGACTTTCAGCAAAAGATTCGCGTGGCCGAAGAGGAGTTCTATGCGAGCATAGCCCGTCCCACCGACGCCCACCTTTTGGGAATTGTCGAGGGCTCGCCTGTGCTCGATTTGGTCAGGACTACGTATAACGAGTCAAACGAGGTTGTGGAGTATACACTCTCGGTTGCTCGTGCCGATCAGTTTAAATACAAGGTTTACCACCAGCGTAGCAACTAGTGTCCGCATCGTTTCCATATGATGATTCTTTGCATTTAACTGGTTACTACCAGATAACCAACCGAAGTGTATAATTGCACGTCAGAGGATTACTTCTAGAGAGAGGTATTAGAAATGTTCGAGAAGAGTGTCGAGGAGCTCACCGAGCTCGGCGCCCAGATCACAACGGCCGAGATTGCTCAGCAGCCCGAGCTTTGGCGTGATACGCTCAACATCTATCGCGAGAACAAGGAGGCCATCGAGGCCTTCCTGGCCGAGGCTCGCGCTATGGGCGAGGGTCGTCTGTCCGTTGTCTTCACCGGTGCCGGTACGTCCGACTACGTTGGCGATACCTGCGCCCCGTACCTGCGTCACGCTGGCAACACTGATCTCTACGACTTTAAGCCCATCGCCACGACCGACATCGTGAGCGCTCCGCGCGACTTCCTGCGCGCCGAGGATCCCACGCTCGTGGTTTCCTTTGCCCGCTCTGGCAACAGCCCCGAGAGCCTTGCCGCCGTTGCCGTTGCCAAGGAGCTCGTCCACAACGTCAAGTTCCTCAACATCACCTGCGCTCCCGAGGGCAAGCTCGCCGTCGAGTCTGCCGATGATCCCAATGCGCTGACGCTGCTCATTCCGCGCGCCAACGACAAGGGCTTCGCCATGACCGGTTCTTATTCCTGCATGACCCTGCTCTCCACCCTTATTTTCGACACTGCCTCTGACGAGCAGAAGGCCGAGTGGGTCGAGACCATCGCCAAGATGGGCGAGGAGGTTATCGCTCGCGAGTCCGAGGTCGCCGATTACCTCGCTGGCGACTTCAACCGCGTGACCTACCTGGGCTCCGGCTCCTTTGGCGGCCTTGCTCAGGAGAGCCAGCTTAAGATTCTCGAGCTTGCTCACGGCCTGGTTGCCACTTCTTACGACACTTCCATGGGCTATCGTCACGGACCCAAGTCCTTCGTCGACGATAAGACGCTCGTCTTCGTGTTCGTCAACAACGACGCCTACACCCGTCAGTACGACATCGACATCCTCAACGAGATCGGTGGCGACAAGATCGCTCAGCACACCGTCGCCGTTCAGCAGGAAGGTGCCACCGTCTATGAGGGTGAGTCCTTCACCTTTAAGGGCTACGAGGCACTTCCCGAGGGCTACCTTGCTCTGCCGTTCGTGATGTTTGCCCAGGCTATCAGCCTGCTCAACTCCGTGCGCGTGGGCAACACGCCCGATACGCCGAGCCCTACCGGCACGGTCAACCGCGTGGTTAAGGGCGTGACGATTCACCCCTTCACCGCTTAATCGCGTCCCCCTGTAAGGGCGCCCGTCCGCTCATAACGGCGGGCGGGCGCTTTTTGTTTTTACATGGATCGGGTATAAGTATCACCACGGTCAACTGCTTCAAGAAGCAAGGAGTGCATATGAGCACATACGCAATTAAGGCTGACAAGTTCTTCTTGCCGGCAGGCCCGCAACTGGGCGGCTATCTTATGGTCGAGGATGGCGTCTTTGGCGCCTGGCAGGCCGACGAGCCCTCTTGCGAGATTAAGGACTACACGGGATCGTGGATCGCACCGGGTATGGTCGATACTCACATCCATGGCTTCTACAACCACTCAACTACCGATAACGATCCCGAGGGCATCGATATCAGCTCAACCGAGCTCGCCCGTCGCGGTACCACCAGCTGGCTGCCCACGACGTTCACCGATGGCGTCGAGCAGATCAAGGACGCCTGCGCCGCTATCGCCAAGGCGGACGTGGGCCGCGGCCCCGACTTCTGCGGTGCTCGCATTCAGGGCATCTACCTGGAGGGCCCCTTCTTTACCATGAAGCACGTGGGCGCGCAGAACCCCGCTTATCTTATCGATCCCTCCGAGGAGGTCTTCGATCAGTGGCAGGAGGCTGCGGGTGGTCGCATCGTTAAGAGCGCCATGGCGGCCGAGCGCGACGGAGCTGCCGCCTATGCTGCCGCCCTCAATGCGAAGGGCGTGGTGACCAGCATCGGTCACTCCGACGCCACCTATGATGAGTGCATCGCCGCCATCAACGCCGGTGCCAGCTGCTTTACGCATACCTATAACGGCCAGCGCGGACTGCATCACCGCGAGCCCGGTGTCGTGGGTGCTGCCATGTCCACGCCCGAGACCTACGCCGAGATCATCTGTGACGGCAAGCACGTAAACCCTGCCGCCATCAAGGCGCTGCTGCAGGCAAAGGGCTGGCAGCACACGGTGCTCATCACCGACTGCCTGGGTTGCGGTGGCATGCCCGAGGGCAGCTACACCAGTGGTGGTATGGACGTCATCATGAAGGACAACCTGTGCTGGCTCGCCGACGGCAAGAGCATTGCCGGCTCGGTGCTCACGCTTGCCCAGGGCGTCAAGAACATCGTCGACTGGGGCATCGCCAGCGCCGATATCGCCATTCGCATGGCAACCGAGGTGCCGGCACGCTCCGCGCACATCGAGGGTAAGTGCGGCAGCATCATGCCGGGTCGCGACGCCGACTTTGTCGTGTTCGACCATGATCTCACTCTCGTCGAGACGTATGTTGGCGGCCAGAGCGTCGGCAACGCCTTTACCGAGTAACGATAGAAAAAGACGGCGGGCCCGAATCTGCTCGGACCCGCCGTATGGGTTAAACGCTCAAAAGCACCTTCACAGTTACAGTTTGTTGGCGATCTTCTTTGCCGTGCGCTTAACGCCGGCCACCAGACCTCCTGCAGGATGCTCCTTCTCGTATGCTAGGCGCTTCTCACGCTTGACGTACTCCTCGACGATGATATCGCCATATTCGTCTTCGATCTTGTCGAAGAAGTCGACGGCGCCCTTAATTTCCTCAGCGGTCGGGTGTCCCTTTTGGACACCGCCGGCGAGTTTGAACGGCCCCCACGTATCAAAGCCGGGGCAGCCGTAGACACCCATAAAGATGGCCTGCCTCATGCGGCAGATGCCATCGATATCCTTGCCGTACCACTTGTTTTTGCCACCGTAGGTCATAAGGCCAAACACCTTGTCCTGCGGCTGCAGCACGTTCGTGAGCACGCGTGCCATGTCCTTGTCGATCTCGGAGTAATAGATGCCCGTGGCGACACCGATCAGATGATATTCGTGCAGGTTGGGATACTCGTTTTTACCGAGCGCCTTGACGTCGAGGGTATCGATCTCGGGGTGTGCCTCGACGATGGCGTCCACGAGCTTTTTCGTATTGCCGTGGTGGCGTGAGGCATAAAGGATGATGGTTCGCATAAGAAGGCCTTTCAGCTGTAATTGCATCAATGTCTGTATGGTACCCCGTTGCATGGCTGGGATACCGGACGCATCGATGAACGTGCGGGTTTGTCCTTTGGTCAGGGCCGAGACAGGTTCTTGCGAGCAAAAAAGCAGTTGTTCGAAAGGATGGGCAATGGAATACGCTCTCTCCAACGATTCGATTTCTATTAAGGTGTCCACGGCTGGTGGTTCGTTTACCTCGATTGAGGCCGGAGGTCGCGAGTACTTGTGGCAGGGCGATCCCGCCGTGTGGTCCGGCCAAGCACCGATTTGCTTCCCGATTTGCGGAGGCTTGCGCGATGGTAGCGCCATGACGTTTGCCGGGCATCACGTGAAGCTCGCTCGCCACGGGTTTGCGCGCAAACAGGAGTGGAAGCTGCTGAGCCAAGACGAGAACGAGCTGGCGATGTGCCTGGCTTCCGAGGATAACGCCGCGCTGCTGAGCGATTATCCGTACCCGTTTAAGCTTGTCGCTCGTTATACGCTTGAGGATACCGCCGTGCACGTCTCCTATGAGGTGACCAACGAGGGAACCGAGGACATGCCGTTCTTTATCGGCGGTCATCCCGGCTTTAGGTGTCCGCTCGATGAGGGCGAGGCCTATACGGACTACGAGCTGCGCTTTGAGAAAGACGAGGCTGCGGAGCTCTGCACCGCCGTTCCCTCGACTGGATTGATTGACGTCGCAAACCGCTCCAAGAACCCCATGGTGGGAAAGACGCTGCCTCTGTCACATGAGCTCTTCGATTTTGCGGAGACCATCTTTGACGTGCTCGAGAGCCGTCAGGTCACGCTTTCCAAAAAGGGCGAGGACAAGGGCGTCCGCCTGAGCTTTGAGGGCTTCCCATATCTCATTGTGTGGAGCAAGCCCGAGGGCGATTTTGTGGCGGTTGAGCCTTGGGGCGGTCTTTCGACCTGTTCCGATGAGGACGATGTGCTTGAGCATAAGCGCGGCTGCCTTGTCGCCAAGCCCAAGGAGACCGTCGTTCGCTCGTTCACGATTGAGATTCTGTAATTCCGTTTTGTCGACTCGTATCGCGAGGCACAAGGAGCCTGCGAGATAAGGAGCTAAAAATGATCCTCACCGTTACGATGAACCCGTCTGTCGATACGCGCTATCAGCTCGATGAGCTCGTTATCGACGACGTCAACCGTGTGACGCCCGAAAAGACCGCCGGCGGCAAGGGCCTCAACGTGGCTCGTGTGCTGGGTCAGCTGGGCGACGACGTTGTGGCAACAGGTCTGCTCGGCGGCCACATGGGCGCCTACATGGCTGAGCTCATGGACGCCAACGGCATTAAGAATGATTTTGTGCCCATCAAGGGCGAGACCCGCATCTGCCTCAATATCCTTCATGCCGGCAACCAGACCGAGCTGCTCGAGAGCGGCCCGACGATTGCCCCCGAGGAGCTCGATGCCTTTACCGCAAAGTTCGCCGAGCTTGCGAGCAAGGCCGACGTCGTCACCATCTCGGGTTCGTTGCCCCGCGGCGTCGAGGCGGACTACTATGCCAAGATCACGGGCATTGCCGAGAACGCCGGCGCCAAGGTGCTGCTCGATACCTCGGGTGCTTCGCTTGAGGCCGCCCTTAAGTCCGAAATTAAGCCCGAGCTGGTCAAGCCTAACCTGACCGAGATCAACGGCCTTTTGGGTACGAGCTTTACCACCGACGATGTGGACGAGCTCCGCGCCGCGCTCGCCTCTGATGCCCGCTTCTCCGATATCCCCTGGGTCGTCGTGTCCATGGGCGCTGCCGGCTCCGTTGGCTTCCACAATGGCCGTGCGTTCCGCGCAAAGACGCCCGATATCCCTGCCGTTAACGCCACGGGCTCTGGTGACTCCACTATCGCTGGCTTCGCGCATGCCATTGCTGCTGGCGCGGACGACGAGACGGTGCTGCGTACCGCCAACACCTGCGGCAAGCTCAATGCCATGGATCCCATGACCGGCCATCTGGTCATGGACCGTTGGGACGAGGTCTACAACGGCGTTGTCGTGACCGAGCTGTAAAAGCCTGGGCGTCGGCCCCGGCATCGCTTGCTAGCTCATGTCGACGACAAGTGCAGTAGCATTATGCCGGGGCACGACTCCGACTTTGTCGTGTTCAGTCCCGACCTTACCCTGGTCGAGACGTATGTGGGCGGCAACAGCTTTGGTAATGCGTTTGCCGAGTAGCCGCCAAGGAAACGATCCGAGAGGGGATTTAGATGATTTACGGTGCACTGGGTGATATCGAGGAGTACCGCGGAATGCTCAAGGGCCTCGACGTGCTGATCGACTGGCTCGAGGAGAACGATCCGGCGGAGCTCGAGGTCGGCAGCCATCCGATTCTGGGCGACAAGGTCTATGCGAACGTCATGGCTCCCACGACGCGTCCCGAGGCCGAGGCTCACTATGAGACGCATCAGCGCTATCACGACCTGCAGATCGATGTCGAGGGTCGCGAGGCCTTTAAGGTTGCCACGGGCAGCCTGACGCTGGTTCAGGAGTTTGACGAGAAGGACGACTACGATCTGGTCGATTCCGACGCCTCGATTGCCGGCGATCTTGCCGACGACAAGTTCGCGCTGTTCGTTGCCGGCGAGCCTCATATGCCCACGCTCGAGTTCCCGGGCGATGGCGCGCAGCCGGTTAAGAAGATTTGCTTTAAGCTGCTTGCAGATGCTTACTGGGAGGAGTAGCGAGCTACTCGGCTGAGCTGTTCGTATGCTGGCGTGATTCCATTGAGGAGCGCGCTTGGGTCCCGCTGATCGCGGTTCCTTTGGGGATTGCGGTTGGCGGGGCTTTTTTGTTGAGTAGGGGAGTTGCTGGCGGCGTTGTGCTTGCATTGGCGCATGCGCACTCAAAATCGGCAACAAAAAAGCCGCCCGAAGGCGGCTATCTTGTGCAATGGAGCCAGCGACCGGGCTCGAACCGGTGACCCCCGCTTTACGAGAGCGGTGCTCTACCAACTGAGCTACGCTGGCGGCCATGTGGTGACGCAACTGAGGCGTCAACGGCTGTCTATGATACGGGACATCGCACATCCGCGCAAGTGTTCTGACGGCTTTTCTCACTTTAAATGCACTAATATTGGAGGCGTGATGTCTTGCTCTTACGAGTCTCAAGCAGAATGGGGCAGTGATGGCTCAACCCAGGATTCTTCTCACGCGTATCGATGACCGTTTCATTTACGGGCAAGACGTTGAGCTGTGGAACGAAGCCGTGGGCTCCAACCTTGTCCTAATCGTCAACGACGAGATTGCGGCTGATTCGCGCAAGTGGGCGCCTATGAGGGTCGCGGCGCCAGAGGGCGTGTGGACGCGGTTTTTCTCGGTGCAAAGGACCATCGACATCATTCATACTGCAACGCCGCGCCAATGGATTCTCATCATGGTGGCGTCGCCCGCGGATGCGCTCGCGCTGGTCAAGGGCGGTGTGCCAATAACCAAGATCAGCATCGGCCATATGCAGGTGGGGGAGGGCAAGCGTCCCATAACGCCCGCGGTTGCCATAGACGATGCAGACGTGGCTGCTCTCAGAGAGCTGCAGGAGCTCGGCATAGAGCTAGAAATCCGCTACCTCCCCAGCTCCAACCCCGACCCCATCCAACGAGTCATTGGGGACGTTCTTAAATGACTAGTCAAACGGGACACCCTTGGCACTTGGGGACAGTCCTTCTCACCAAACGTTAAAGACTGTCCCCGACGACTAGTCATTTAAGAACGTCCCCAATGACTAGGCAGCAAAACGCCCGTCGGCGGTGGTGCCGGCGGGCGCTGCTGTGCGATATGTTGCGTTGTGGGCTTAGTGCCTCATAAAGTGGTATTCGATCACATTGCTGTAGGGGTGACCCGGGCCCACAATGCCTTGCGGGAACAGCGGCTGGTGCGGCGTGTCGGGGTACATCTCTGCCTCGAGGGCAAAGCCGGCGCCCCAGCCATAGTTAGCATCGTCCTTGGCGTGCTCGTCGCCCAGCCAGTTGCCGGTGTAGAGCTGCACGCCCGGGGCGGTGGTGTAGTAGTCCAGCTCACGACCGGTCCACATCTCCTCGACGTGCATCGCGCGGCGCAGATTACGGCCGTACTGATAGCCATCGATGCACAGACAGTGATCGTAGCCACGGGCCTGCTTAATCTGCGGGTCGTCGGCTTCCATGCCAGGAGCGACGGGGCGCAGCTCACGGAAGTCAAACGGCGTGCCCTCGACCGGAGCGATCTCGCCGGTGGGGATATTCTGCTCGTTGATGGGCAGGTAGTGGGCAGCGTTGGCAACAAAGAAGTGCTCGCAGTCCATGCCGGCGTTATGGCCGGCAAGGTTAAAGTATGTGTGGTTGGTCATGGACACGTAGGTGGCGCGGTCGCTCTCGCAGCCATACTCGATGCGAAAGACGCCGGTGCGTGTAACGGTAAACACGGCCGTAAAGGTGCGGTTGCCGGGAAGGCCCAGTTCGCCATCCTCAAGTGAGGTGGTCATGCGCACGGCGTTGTGGACCTCGTCGAGTTCAACATCCCATACGCGCTTGTGCAGGCCGTGCTCAAGGTCGCTGTGCAGGTCGTTGGCGCCTTCGTTGGCCGGCATATGCCAGTCCGTGCCAGCGATAGTGATCGTGGCACCTGCAGTGCGGTTGGCCACAGGGCCGATGGTTGCGCCAAAGCAGGCGGGGTTGTCAAAGTAATCCTCGAGCTTATCGAAGCCCAGCACCACATCGCGCACGTTGCCGGGGATGTCGGGCACGTCGATGCCCAGCACGGTGGCGCCAAAGTCCATAATGCGAACGCAGATCTCGGGCCCGTTGAGGGTGTAACGATGAACGGGGGTACCGCACGGCGCGGTGCCGAAAAGCTCGGAAGTGATCATTTGGTTCCTAACATCGAGGTATTTCCGACAAACTGTAGCGCGAACAGGCGAGATTATCACTACACCCCACTAAAGCAGGGGGTATTTTTCTCAAAAAAGTGATGATTGAGCTGTACGGGCGTTCATTTTTGACACGCACGGGTCTGATACAATTTGTTCGTTACTGTTTGAATGATATGCACGCATAGAACAGCGAGGACTCATCGTGATTAAAGCGGAGCGACAGGATAAGGTTCGGCAGCTGCTCGAGGAACAGGGAACGGTCTCGGTCAAGGAGATTTCGGATGCGTTAGGTGTCTCGGATATGACGATCCGCCGTGACCTTGAGGAGCTTGCGAGCCTGGGCGAGATTGAGCGCGTGCACGGCGGAGCCCGCAGTGCGCAGAGCCGTCCACACGCTATGCTGCGCCATGAGTATTCGCACAGCGAAAAGCGCACAAAGCATGCCGAGGAAAAGTTGCAGATTGCGTGCCGTTCTGTGGAGCTTATCGAGGAAGGCTCGACCATCTTTTTGGGCACGGGCACCACGGTTGAGCAGATGGCCTCGATGCTGCCGGCGTTTCGCCTGCGCATTGTGACCAATTCGCTTTCGGTGTTTAACTTGCTCGAGGCGCGCGAAGACTGCGACCTGTGTCTCGTGGGCGGTATGTACCGTCGCCGCACCGCCGCTTTTGTGGGGCCAACGGCCGAGGATACCCTGCGTGCGTTGGGTATCGATGCGGCGTTTATCGGCGCCAACGGCATTCTGGATGGCGACGTATCTACGTCCAACATGGACGAGGGCCGTATCCAACAGCTCGCTTTTAGCAAGGCAGACTCGCGCTATCTGATCGCCGACTCCAGCAAGATTGGCAAGCGCGACTTCTACACCTTCTGCCGCCTGGACAATTTGGACGCCGTGGTGTGCGAGCCGGGTATTGCCGCCGAGGACCGCGCCGCCATCGAGGAGCACACGCAGGTCATTTGTTAGCAAGCGCTGCGGGAGATCGGACCAAGTATTCAGTTTGTGGGCTAGACCAGGCGGCCGTAGTCCTGTGACTGATGAAAGACATGGGCGATATAGATCGTATCGCGCTCAAACTTGTAAAGACACACGTATTTGTTGACGGTAAACGATCGATAATTGCGTGCCGCCAGCTCTCGTATGTGGGAGAGGGGCCGTAGGAGCGGCTGCTCGCGAAGCAGGTCAAGCTGATATTCAAACTCAGCAACAAAATTGCCTGCTGCACGTGGGTTCATAAGGATTTGAGCAAGGTATCTGACAATAGCCTCGTATTCATATTGTGCGCTTTCGAGTATTACGACGTTATAGGCCATATTTGTCTCGTATCGCGGTCGCGAAGGAGTCGTAGTCGCTGTAGTCGCCTTGCGATATCTCGTCTTCTGCCAACATCATACGAGACAGCAGCTTGGCTTTGGCGATTTCGTCTTGCATGAGACGATACTGGTCGCTGCTGATGCAGTGCATGGCCTCATAGCCGTTCTTAGTTACGGTGACGTCGCGCTCGGACTCAACAAGCGCGGTAAATGCAGCGGTGTCCTTCATGTCTCGGACGGGCACACAGGTGGGCATAGGTACCTCCTTTGCGTTGGGACACAATTGTACCACGCCTTGACAAGAATTCGGTACCGTCAAATTGTCTCAATCTGTAACGGGTGGGTGTGATCGGAGAGTCTGAGGGTCTTTATGGGTGGAGCAAACGGCGTGACATGCGCTGTTGAATCCGTACGCCCGCTTGCGTTTTCGAGTGAAGAGGCAGCAAAGTTGATTGGCGTAAGCGCGAAGACCCTTGCAAATTGGCGCTGTCCTAGTAAGGGGCCGGAGTACATTCGCCTCGGCAAATCCTCGCGATCCCATGTTCTTTATTGTTACGATGATCATGAGGCTTGGCTGCACTCTCTGCGCCAGCAGGCCAAGGTAAATTGATTGATAGCTGTTGGGCGCGGACAATATCGTTTGGACGGGTATAGCATGGTTCCATGCTCCGCGTTGCTAATTGCGCCGCTGCGTCATTTGTGAAATGGAATGATTGATGATGGAGAGGCGTGAGGTTCTCGGCTTGCCGCTTTTCACTTGGACTAATGACTGCGGCGGCAGAAAAATGTCCTGGCGAACGACTATCGTATAGAACGCAGCGGTGGTTAGATGGGTCTTCGCGGTTTGAGTGGTACATGGATTGTCGGATGTGGGAGACGTGAGAAACCCATGGTTTGGGGCAAGGTTGCTATTCTGACGAGTTTATCTCTTCATCCCTGTGGCAAAATGAGGACATATTGTCCTGTTATCTATCCAGAAGGTGCGTCATGCAATTATCAGCAGATGAGGTAAAGGCCAAGAGACAGGAGCTCGGCTTGACTCAGAAGGAATTCGCCGCTGCCCTAGGCATGGGCCCCAACGGCGAGCGAACGGTGCGCCGCTGGGAGGCAGGCGAAACAAGGCCCACCGCAGCCGAGTCGAAGTACATCTCCACCCTCGGCCATCGCGCCCCCTTTGCACCCGCAGGGGAGGGGAAGCCTGCCTTCACCTTCATCGACCTGTTCGCGGGCATCGGCGGGATCCGCATGCCGTTCCAGGAGCTGGGCGGCAGGTGCGTCTTCTCCTGCGAGTGGGATAAGTTTGCGCAGAAGACCTACCGCATGAACTACGGCGAAACCCCGGCGGGGGACATCCGTGAGGTCGCCGCTTCAGACATCCCCGACTTCGACGTGCTGCTCGCTGGCTTTCCATGCCAGCCGTTCTCGCTTGCGGGTGTGTCCAAGAAGCGCTCCCTTGGTCGCGCTACGGGCTTCGAAGACAAGACGCAGGGCACGCTCTTCTTCGAGGTTGCACGCATCCTGAACGAGAAGCGCCCGAAGGCGTTCCTGCTCGAGAACGTGAAGAATCTGATCAGTCACGACAGGGGCAGAACGTTCGACGTCATCATGCAGGTCCTCCAGGACGAGCTCGGTTACCACGTTCACTACAAGGTTCTGGACTCCAAGGGTTGGACATGCCAGCACCGCGAGCGCATCTACATTGTTGGCTTTCGCGACGATGTGGAGTTCTCTTGGGACGACCTCGACTGCCCGAACAGTGGTCAGAAAGCCGCGGAGATTCTGGAGGAGGATGCGGACGCGAGGTACGTGCTCTCCGACAAGCTGTGGTCATATTTGAAAGCATACAAGGCCAAGCACGAGGCCGCCGGCAACGGGTTCGGCTACGGTCTTATCACTCCATCGGACACCACGAGGACGCTCTCCGCACGCTATCATAAGGACGGTAGTGAGATCTTGGTCTCGCGCGGCGAGGGCGCGAACCCCCGTAAGCTGACCCCTAGAGAGTGCGCGCGCTTGCAGGGATTTCCCGACCGGTTCATAATCCCGGTCTCCGACACACAGGCCTACCGCCAGTTCGGCAATTCGGTGACGGTCCCTGTAATACGGTCGGTGGCCAAGCTCATGATGGGAGCGTGTCAGGATGGATTACGGGGCGCTTAGCAGCTACTTCGACGGCGCGGTCTCGAAGACCCTCGCGGACGTCGATATCGACGCAGGTAGGAGTAATCAGCACGAGTTCAACGGCACGCTGCCGCTGAGGTCGCTGTTCGGTGACGACGACATCCGCGACATCCGCACCACGTTCGCCTACATGTGCGACGAGGCGGAGCCGGAGATGTGCGACGGGACCGTGACTTGGTACGATGCGCGCCGCAAACATCCCACGAGAACCGAGTACCGTCTCTACTACAAGGACAACCCCGCCATCAGACAGGCATCCGCTGGCGACCTCATGGTGGTCGCCAACTCCGATGACCTCGGGCTGCTCATCATCTTCGCTAAAAAAGGCTCGACCATCGAGTCGCAGCTGAGGTGGCTGTTCGGCTTCGAGGAGCCCGACCGCTCGGGCTATGCCGTATCAAAGGGCGAGCGCAACCGTATCGGTGCGGTGGCCTCGCGCATCCTCGGCATGATTGGTATCGAGACGCGCGCTCCCTTGAGCGCGGATATCTACTTGGACGATATGGTCAAGAGGTTTGGACATACGTTTCCGAAGGGCATCGACTTTACGGAGTACTCCATCTCAACCCTTGAAGGTCTCGACTGGGCGGATGACCCCGATCGAAGCCTGCTCGCGTGCTACGAGCGCGAGGAATTGCTGTTCAAGGTGTTTGAGCGCCATCTGCTTGAGAGAGACCTTGCGCCCTATTTGAACGGCCAGCTCGACGTCGACGGCATTCTGAAGACCACCATGTCGACCTTCCAGCGCAGGAAGTCCCGCGCGGGCACAGCGTTCGAGCACCAGCTTGAGTTCCTGTTCAAGGGTAGGGGAATCCGATACTCCGCACAGCCCTACACCGAGGGAAAGTCGAAGCCGGACTTCATTTTTCCGTCAATCGAGTGCTACCGGGATGAGGGGTTCCCCTCCTCGAGCCTTACGATGCTCGGTGCGAAGACGACCATCAAGGAGCGCTGGAGGCAGGTGCTCGAGGAGGCGAACCGCATCGAGCGTAAGCACCTTATCACGCTGGAGCCCGCCGTGAGCGTGGACTACACGAACGCCATGCGTGACAGCAAGCTCCAGCTCGTCATCCCCTCCCAGCTTTTCCCCACCTACACGCCTTCACAGCAAGAATGGCTCATGGATGTGGGAGGCTTCTGCGAGATGGTCGAGGAGAGGCAACGGGTACTTGACTAGGCCGGGACAATAAGAGCGTTGAGGCGGCGCGCAAGCGCATGACCATCCTGAAGGGCTCCGAAAAGATTGTGGCATCGCTCAATCAGTTCGGCGTTGTCCGGCGCGTGAGGCGGGGGCACTACGTGATTGCAGAGCCCATCGAACTGAATGACGAGCTTACGCGGTTTTTGGTCTTTGCCGACATGCTGGTAAACCGGTCGAGTTACCGGACGTTCCTGGAACTGCAGGACGTGGCCGAGTTGTTTCCGTTCGCGTGCCGTGTGAGCAAGGAGGAACTTGTGGCTGACGAGCGGTTCGAGGTGAACAACTTCGGCGGGGAGTTCTCGGTGGGGGTACGGGAGTAGGAGAGTACAGGTCACTCCTACGACGCAACACCTTTGCCACGCGTGAAAAGCATATCGTCAATCGAAAGCTGCAGGATTTGCAGTTTACCCTGCTCCTCGGCTGGTATCAGCGACGAATCGAGCTTCTCCTTAAGGACTGCGACTATGTACTGGCAGTTGATTGTGCTGGCGCGTGCGATTATGTCACGCAACACCTTACCCTCGATGTTTTCAAGGACGTCATGCACTATGAAGCGCGGAGTCTTGATGCCCTTTGATTCTGCAAACTGCTGATACGCTAAATCAAATGCGGCGATGAGTGACTTGCGTGTGCCCGTGCTGGAGCCAGCGGTATCACGTATTGCAACGGGGAACTTGTTCGACTCTTCATAGTAAACGAGCAGCGGCGATTCGTTGTTGAACTCCCTGGCAAGCGGAGTGAAGAATGCGTTAAACGCAAGCATCATTGCAGCAAAATCGTTGGATTGCGGCTCGTCGCCATCATCAGACGAGCCAAGCGATGCGATTTTTCCCTCAATGCTGGTCTGTTCTACCTCAAAGCTGTTGAGCGTATCTATTACTTCTCGGCATTTGCCGATACTGCTCGAAAGCTCAACTAGGCGTGCCTGAAGCGACTCGTACTCATCGATGAGGTCTTGCTCCACCAATGACATGAATTGGCTGTTCTGCGATGACAGTTGGCTGATTTCACGTTGCACAGATGCACGCTCGGCCTTCAGTTTTTCTGCCACACTCGCGAAATAGGCAATCTTGTTGTCGCAGAGCTGGTTGTTGAATGCGACCATCTCTTCGAAAGTTGCATTCACCATCGGGATCATCGAACAGACTTCCTCGAAAAACCGTCTGCTCAAATTAACGTCGGCTTGTCTACCGCGCTCTTGCATAGCAGTCTGCAGGGCCTCTTCATTTCGTTGCAGCCTGTAGTCTATGTCTGAGAGTTGCAGTGTCAGAGATGCGTATCGGGTGCGTGTAGCCGCGATTTCATCGCGGTTGGCCCTGTAGACATCGGCGTCGATGATGCTGTTGAGCTTGCACTGGACTTCTTCATGCTCGGCTTCGAGCCCTGCAAGTATCTGCTGCTGCTCGCTGACCGTATCGACGTTCTGGACTTTCTTATAGCGTTTGATGGACTCACGCGTCTTGTTCAAGTCCTTGTTGAGGTCGTCACGCTTTTTGTCGAGCGCCGGATCTGAGATGCCGAACAGAGCGTTGTAGACACTCCGGTAGATGGATGTGCTGCCGCTGGGAACGGTTTTGAGGAAGGAATTATCATCCCCGCCTACGGACACGCGGACAAATGAATTGATCAATTGGCGAAACGTGGGCACATTCGCTTCGTTCCCGAAAAGCAAGACATTGAGTCGTTGCTGGTAAGCTTTCTGCCCCATCTTTTCGCCGTCAATGTAGTACCTTCCATTCGGGAAGAGGTCGATTGTGAGAATCACGTCATCGCCATCGGGAAAATCCGATGTCAGTGTCATGTCGACGGCGATCTTGTTTGTGACGATGAAATCGCGTAGCTCCTCGGTCACCGTGCCCGTGTCGGCGTCTGTGTAAATGAGCTTCCTGTCCTTGGCGCCCATTGCGATATCAATGAGCTTGAGGAAGGTTGTTTTTCCAACGCGATTGTGCGATTCGGAGTCCTCGGTATCGACGATGAGGTTGGCACCCTTGTGGAATAAGACCTCGCGAACTATTTCGTCAGTTGTTGTCTTGCGAATTCTAAGCGACTTGATGAACATGTAGCCCTCCCTTCTCGTCTATTGACACGCGTCCGAGGAGGAAGAGAAAGTCCAAAGCCATGACAAAGAAGTCGTAGCTCACTTCTTTCTTGACCAGAGTGTTCGCCGTTACCTCATAGAGTTGACCGGCGTCCAAGCCTGGGTTCTGGTCGATGTAGCCATCCAAGGCGGCAGCGATGTAATAGACCGTGCTCGTCGGCTCATTATTGCGATCAAGCAGCAGCATCGTCATCACCTGGCCTCAGAAGGACTCTGCATTTTGCCACGGCAACGGCAATCAACGCAACGCAGAACTGGTTGATGATTTCTTCGGGGACCTCGTCAGCCTGAAAGCCTGCGTCATTCACAATCATGTTATAGATCTCGTTCTCGATGAGCTTGAGCTGTGCATCGCCGTTTCCTACGCACAGCTTGCCGTCATCGCGAACGTCTGCCACATTGACAAACATCTTGTTCAGCCTTTGGATGATGGCTTCGCTGTCGGGGAATTCCTTGATCACGCTGTCGAGACGAGCGTAGTTCTCAGAATACTCGTTGATGATGTTTAGGTAACGCGGTGCGTGGTTGTAAATCAGCTTCTTCTCTATAGGAGGCGGAGGCGTAAGGGGGAAATCTTCGCCCGTTGGCTCAGTCGACGAAATCATGATTTGCAGGAGTTTATACATGAGCGTCTTTGTAAGCGGCCGGTGCGGGCCAGACGAGACGGGCTGGTAGATGTTTATGTCATGTGAGTCATAGCTATTGGAGTCGCCGGTTATGTTCGTGGCGACCTTTCCAATTGCGCTCTGGCTTGTCTGCGTTGGCTTATCGCGAAGCATGGATGTTCGCCGAGTTGTTGCTGCCTACGACGTTTGTGGCAACTTTACCTGTAGCGGTCTGCGAGTTGTCGCTTAGACTCTTTTTGATTGACTTGATCTCTTGCTTGTTTTGGAGCGAGATGACGGCGGCGGCGATGGATGCGATAGACGCGATAATTCCAAGGATAAGGTTCACAGTCTCCATCTTGCCTCCCAAATGTCAAGTCCAATATTCTAGACCATTATCGAGCGTTCGCTCGTTGCGTTGCCTCTAATTCTTGCTAATGGTCACAAACTGCCGAACGGACTGGATGACCTCACTTTGTGACCGACCTTTAGCCTATTTGCATGGTTAAGGGACGGTTCGTTTGTGCTGGCCTATGTCAATCGAAAGGCAGGCCGACATGGACGGAGACGACCATAGCATCGACGACGAGGAAGAGGTCGCAGCGCAGGCGGGCGGCCAAGAAGGGGTCGCGCAGGCGGAAGAGCCGCAGGCAGTGGACTCGGAGAGGGGCTACCAGGCGCTTCTCGCCAAGCAGGAGGCTCGCATCAAGGAGCTTGAGGGGCAAGTGGCCGAGGCTGCCAAGAGCGCCGAGGTGGCGGACGCCCTGCGCGGCGAAATCCAGCAGGTGAAGGCCAGGCGGCCGATGAGCGCATCGCCTTCGCGGCAGACATGGCGACGTTCGCAACCATGAACCTGACCCACCTCTTCTACTCATGCACGGCGCTGGAGGTGGTCTCCGGTTTGGGCAACCTCGCAGGTGTCAAGTCGTGCGGTTCGCGTTCGCTTCGCGCTCGTCGCCCGCCGAGCTGGACTTCCGAGGCTTCGACCCGTCTGCGCTCACCGACCTGACCTACTGCTTCTCGGGGTGCTCGTCGCTGGTGACGATCTACGCCGACGCCACCTGGGCGCTGCCTTCGAGCGGGGTTTCGGACTCGCAGTGCTTCTATAACTGCTACAAGCTGACGGGCGGCAACGGAACCACGTATGCAAGCAGCAGGACGGTTTATACCCACTTCCGTATCGATACGACGGCTACGCCTGGTTACCTGACTGTCTCTGCTTGACATGCTCTTTGGCTACGGTATTTGCGTCAGTCTGGGTAATATCCGAGAACATTTCATCAACGATGCGGACATGGCATTCATAAGCTGCATACCTGCTGGACCTCACCGCATTTTCCGCTTCCTGCAGGCGTGTTGCAGCATCCCTGAATCGGGATTTTGCCGCCATTTGCCCCATGATGGAGTCTGGGTGGTTGTCACTGAGTACGTCTGCGTCTCTCAGTTCTATTTCCGCACTTGCAATGCGTTCCATAAGCAGATTGTATTGGGCATCGCCGACCTCAGACAGGCAGAGCACAAGGTCTTTAAACGCTGCTGCGGTCAGCATTCGATTGAGCACTGCCCTGCAAGCTTCTGGCTCGGCATTCGCCTTCGCGACCATATCATTCACGAGGTATTTTTCCCATTCCTCATGGTCTCCGCCGTTGCCGCCAGACTGTTCCGGAAGCCACTCCGCACTAACTTTTCTCGTCATACGCTCGATGGACAGAACAGCCTCGCCGCTGAGACCAAGGAAGTCAGCAATATCTTGGAGCTCGTACGTATCACAATCGGTCTCCCCGATGAGAAAACCTACTGGCTTTCCGAATATGTCAGCCAGATCTACGAGGTCATCCCATTGAGGAAACTGATCTCCTTTTCGAAATCGGCTGATCTTTCTCGCAATCGCCTTGCGGCCGTTCTCCCTTTCCACTGCATAGCGGTCATCGGCTAGCGAGGCATCATCGGCACCGTTACGCTTTTGATAGAGCAGACGCGCAAGGCCGATATTGCTAATGCCTCTGCGCCCCTTTTCTATTTCATAGCTTTCCATCAAACCGCTGAGTCTCTTTGGAAAAATGTCCTTAGGGCGATCTTTGCGGACGTACATTGTCTTAATCATTCCTCATTAACAACAGATAAGACAATTATAGGACATATACCGTCTTATTTACCGATGGCATGATAGCACTGTCGAAAGTGAGCACCCCAGTGGAAGCGGTGCTGAAGTGAAAGAAAGTGAGGAAAAGGCAATGACGACTTGGGACTATGCGCAATTGTCGCATCTGGCGAAAGAGCTCGGTGGGCCTCAGGCGCTGATCAGCAATATCAGAGCGGGCGGGATTTCCGTTGGAAGAATCCAGGGTGGAGTAATCGGTTCTGTAGCCACGCTAGTCGCAGGTGGAATCGGACTGTATGCCTACGACAAGCACCAGAGGAAGATCGCTCTTGCTGAACAGAGTGCAACCATTCTCAAGGCGAACATCGAAGTATACGAAGAGGCACATTCGTCAACAGAAGTTGATGAGGCTACGAGAGAGACGCAACATAGTGAGGAGGAAACGGTAACTGAATCCAGTGGCGGCGAAGAGGCCTAGCCACCAGATTCATTAGACAGCCACTACCACGAGGAGCCCCGGTATGTACCAGGGCTCCAATTCGTTCTTATACCTTGCAGCGGATACTTAGATCTCTCGGGACTTGCAGTAGAGCGGGTCGCCCTCTCCGACCAGCACATCCCACCGCCATTGCGGGGTCTCGGTGCCGGACTGGCAGAGCGCATCGAGGGGCATGACTTTTTGCTCGGGCGAGCAGGGGCAAAGGTCTGCCTTGATGTGGGCCATGTCTTCGGCCTGGCCGGCGAGCTTTTTTATCCGGGGACCATGCTTTCGGCACGCGATCCCCCATCCTCAACCTCCCAAATCAAAAGGCTCTGTTAGACCAGGATTGACATACATGTGTCCCCACGGTGCCATATCGTTG
>CAJMRD010000018.1 GCA_905215725.1 uncultured bacterium
AATGGATGTCGAAGCCTTTTTCGTTGCCATTAGCATAGGGCATACAACTGTCGATTTTCAAAACATTGGGGGTATTTGAATCCCGCGTGCAAATCTCTTCATTCATCCATAACACCTACGCTTTCAGCAATTAAATCGACAGGATTTCTTATCCATCCTTCCTCCGGTACAGCTTTCTCTCCAGCGACCAGATTCTGTCGGTGAAGCAGCCGGGCTGAACGCCGGCCAGCTCGCGGTTCATCTCGAACATGCGCGCGTCCAGCAGATCCAGTACGTGCAGCACCTCGGCCTCGGGGAACATGGGCTTTTTGGGGCTGCCGTATTCGGGCAGGATCTTGGCGGGAATCACCGCCATACACGCGGCGCTGACCGCACACATAAGACCTGCTGCCAGGCCAAGCGGCGAGATATTCAGGCTGGTGGGGTCGCCGCCGGTGGCGATTAAAAAGGTTCCACCCAGAGCTAGGCCAATGCCGATGACTTCGCGAGTACGCGGCATGCGGCGATCGATCACGCAGGTGTAGCCCATGATGATAACGAGCTGCAGGCACTGGAGCACCGTCGCGGTTCCGGCGTTCGTCAGGCGCACGGCCGAAAGATAGCAAAACTGGTTGAACAGCAGGCCAAAAGCGGTAAAGAGCAGCAGCTGCTTGCGATCAGCGGGCGTCGTCCAAAGCTTGACCAGGCGTGCGCGATCGCGCGTGACAACCACAGCCATAAAGAGCAGGCCGGCGAGAATCTGACGCACGCTCATAAGCCACAGCGTATCGACATGGTAGGTATCGAACAAAAAACTCGCGCTGGTGCCCGAGAAGCCCCAAAACGAACCGCCCACCAGCGTGGCTAAAACACCCGTGATTATCTTGCGCGTCTGGGCGTCGTTGAGACGGTCGCGCCATGCACGGCGGGTGCTGCGGCTGAGCTCGTCGGTGCCCTCGGGCACATCAATGTTCGATATATCGGTCATCGGCACCGAAGCCCCTGTGCCTTCGACCTGCTCGACACACTCTTTGCTCATTCCACTCCCCCGAAACAGCCTGGAAACAATTCGGCTTACCTTACCACGGCGAAGGCACCAGCCGGAGGCTTGTCCGCTTATCGGTAGGACAATTCCGCAGGCGTCTTTCCATAGCTCGATACCGCAATGGCCCTGTATTAGTCGACAGCAAAATCGCGGCAGCAGACTCTTTTGAAATGGATACGACAAAGCCCCCGAATTCCACAATGTAAGCGATTTTTAAAAATGTTCTTGCCACCGAGTTCAGGCTCCGTTATATTATCCCTTGCGCACTTGCGCACCCTTGATCGGGCGTTTAGCTCAGGGGGAGAGCGCTTCCCTGACACGGAAGAGGTCAGAAGTTCAAATCTTCTAACGCCCACCAAATGTTCGCAGCTCAGAGGCTATGTCCTCTGGGCTGTTTTGTTTTTACCATCAAGCGTGCCGCCAAATAAGCCACCAAATATTGATCCAAGGTCTGTACGCGATGGTCTTCGCATCCCGTAGAGGTGCCGGCAGATTGCATACGTCCTGGCCGATCGTGACCGCAACATGTTGGTCAAGCATAATCTTTTGGATTCTTTTGGCGTGAGCGGCTTGGTTTTGGTAGGATTTGTCAGCGGCTTGACTAAGGGGGTTTTATAACTGCCATGCAGGTAGCCGTGTTGGTAACGTTTTACCGACTTGCCAAGAACCCCTCATTTTTAATGCGTCTGCAAAATGACTAATTGCTTTGACCTGCCGAAACACTATATGTTGTGTTTGAACTAAAAAAAGAATACAGGATATAGATGCGTCTTTGTCGTATGATAGATGGCGGACAGAGAACGAAGACCTTATTCGTCCCATTTGGACACGCCTTTGAGCCGCCTGATCGGCCGCGAGGATTGTCCGCATGAGGACTTATGGTTTATCGAGAACACAGATTGCGCGACGGCGCCGCAAGACGGGGGCAAGCCCTGCCGGGCATCGTTTGGCTCTGAAGCGCAATGAGGCTACGACGCGAAAGAGGCAAGAGGATGAAGATCATCAAGCGCAGCGGCACCGAGGTTGTCTTTGACATCGATAAGATCGTCAATGCCATCCGCGCCGCCAACTTGGAGGTCGAGGAGAGCTCTCGTCTAACCGACCGCCAGGTGGTTTATGCGGCGCAAAACGTCGCCGAGGCATGCGAGAGCGCAGGCCACACCGTTTCGGTCGAGGAGATCCAGGATTTGGTCGAGGACGAGATCATGCGTCTCGACTGCTACGAGGTCGCCCGCCACTACATCATCTATCGCTACGTTCAGAGCCTGAAGCGCCAGAAGAACACGACCGATGACAAGATCCTGTCGCTGATCGAGTGCAATAACGAAGAGGTCAAGCAGGAGAACTCCAACAAGAACCCGACCGTCAACTCCGTTCAGCGCGACTATATGGCCGGCGAGATTTCCAAGGACCTGACCCAGCGCGTGCTGCTGCCCCAGGAGATCGTGGACGCCCACAATGAGGGCCTGATCCACTTCCACGATTCGGATTACTTTGCCCAGCACATGCACAACTGCGACCTGGTGAACCTGGAGGACATGCTCCAGAACGGCACTGTTATCTCGGGTACGCTGATTGAGAAGCCGCACAGCTTCTCGACCGCCTGCAACATCGCGACGCAGATCATCGCCCAGGTTGCTTCCTCCCAATACGGTGGCCAGTCGATTTCGCTGACCCATCTTGCCCCGTTCGTCGAGGTGAGCCGTCAAAAGATTCGCGGCGAGGTCGCCCGCGAGCTCGAGGAGCTCGGCGTTTCCGCATCTCCCGAAAAGGTCCGTGAGGTCGTTGAGGACCGTCTGCGTGACGAGATTCGTCGCGGCGTCCAGACGATCCAGTATCAGGTCGTGACGCTTATGACCACGAACGGCCAGGCGCCGTTCGTGACGGTCTTTATGTATCTCAATGAGGCCCGTACGCCCCAGGAGAAGCATGACCTTGCCATGATCGTGGAGGAGACGCTTCGCCAGCGCTACGAGGGCGTTAAGAACGAGGCCGGCGTATGGATCACCCCGGCATTCCCCAAGCTTATCTATGTACTCGAGGACGATAACGTTCACGAGGATTCCCCGTACTTCTACCTGACCCAGCTGGCTGCCAAGTGCACTGCCAAGCGTATGGTGCCCGATTACATCTCCGAGAAAAAGATGCGCGAGCTCAAGCTGTCGAAGGGCGAGACCGCGGGTAACGGCGACTGCTATACCTGCATGGGCTGCCGCAGCTTCTTGACGCCCGACCGCTCGGGCAACGGCTTTAACAACGTTGCCAACGCGCTGAACTACGACCCGAACAAGCCCAAGTACTATGGTCGCTTTAACCAGGGCGTCGTGACCATCAACCTGCCCGATGTCGCGCTGAGCTCGCACCAGGATATGGACAAGTTCTGGAAGATCTTCGACGAGCGCCTTGAGCTGTGCCACCGTGCCCTGCTGTGCCGTCATGAGCGCCTGATGGGTACGCTTTCTGACGCCGCACCGATTCTGTGGCAGTACGGCGCCCTCGCTCGTCTGAAGAAGGGTGAGACGATCGACAAGCTGCTCGTGGGCGGATACTCCACCATTAGTTTGGGTTATGCCGGCCTGTATGAGTGCGTCAAGTACATGACGGGCCACAGCCACACCGAGAAGGAGGGCACGCCCTTTGCCATGGCCGTCATGCAGCGCATGAACGACAAGTGCGCCGAGTGGAAGGCCGAAAGCGATATTGACTTCTCGCTGTACGGTACCCCGCTTGAGTCGACGACCTACAAGTTCGCCAAGTGCCTGCAGCGTCGTTTTGGCATCATCCCGGGCGTGACGGACAAGGGCTACATCACCAATAGCTACCACGTCCACGTGTCCGAGGAGATCGACGCATTCGACAAGCTCAAGTTCGAGGGTATGTTCCAGCAGCTTTCGCCGGGCGGTGCCATCTCCTACGTCGAGGTTCCCAACATGCAGGACAACCTCAAGGCTGTCATTCGCGTGATGCAGTACATCTACGACAACATCATGTACGCCGAGCTCAACACCAAGAGCGACTACTGCCAGGTGTGCGGCTACGACGGTGAGATCAAGATTGTCGAGGATGACGGCAAGCTGGTGTGGGAGTGCCCCAACTGCGGCAACCGCGATCAGGAGAAGATGAACGTCGCCCGTCGTACGTGCGGCTACATCGGTACCCAATTCTGGAATCAGGGCCGAACCGAGGAGATCCGCGACCGCGTGCTGCATCTCTAATACCGCTCCGGGGCTGAGCCGGGAGGGCCGCTTGGGCATTTGCTCGCTATTTCGGACAGTCCTGCGCAAGACGGACAGCACATTAAGTGCTGTCCTTTGCGTGCGGAACTTGTATCGAGCAAAGCGTCGGGCCGCTCCTAGTTCGTTTACGTGGTTGTTTGCAACTGGGAGGTTGGGGCCACTGGGTTGTGGCCTTGATCTTGCTGCAATCGGGTAAAGGCTGAAATTGTTAACGCGAGGGGTTCATTCTTTTTGATGAGCCTCTTTTTCTGTTATGGGGGACTTTGGGTTATGGCTAAGCGTTTTGGGTCGTATGTCGTTCCTTTCTCGTTTGAGCTGCTTTCGTTTGATGAGGCTGTGGGGCTTGCTGCTGATACGGGGCGGATTTCTGGGGATGCTGGGCCTCTGCTTGAGACGGTTGTCGATATGCTCGATGAGCTGGGACGTCCGGACGAGTATTTCGATTGCATCCAGGTTGCCGGTACCAATGGCAAGACTTCGACCACGCGTTTTTCGGCCGCCATCCTTCGCGGCGAGGGGCTCAAGACCGCGCTGTATACGTCGCCGCAGCTGGTGCGCTATCCCGAGCGCATGGAGGTTGACGGGCGCGTCGTGAGCGACGAGGCGTTTGCCCGTGGTGTTTCTGCCGCTGTTGAGGCGGGACATCGCGTGAATGCGCGGCGTGTGGCGGCGGGGGAGCGCGCCTATACCATCACGCCGTTTGACCTGCTGACGGCTGCCGCACTTGTAGTGTTTGCCGAGGCCGCGGTGGATGTTGCCGTGCTCGAGGTTGGCATGGGCGGACGCTGGGATGCTACGAGTGCGACCGACCCCGTGGCCGTTGCCATCACAGGCATCGGGCTCGACCATACACGCATTCTCGGAGATACGCTCGAGGCCATTGCGGGGGAGAAGGCTGCGGTAATTAAGTCTGGGCGCCTGGTTGTGCTGGGCGAGGGCACGCACGAGGCGAGCGTTCAGCGCGTGATGGATACCCGCTGCCGCGAGTGCGGTGTGGTGCCACTCGTGGTGAGCCACGCCACGACTAAGGTGCCGGCGCATGTTGGCGATACGGTGGAGTTCAGCTGCACCACGCCGCGTGCGATCTATACGACGAGCATGGTTAAGCCGGCGTATCAGCCGCAGAATGCAGCGTGCGCGATTATGCTTTGCGAGGGGTATCTGGGTCGCGAGCTCGATCACGATGCGTTGGATGCATCGCTTATGGGTTGCCCCACGCCGGGTCGTTTTGACGTGCTGGGGACCGATCCACTCAAGCTGATCGATGCCTGTCATAACCCCCAGAGCTGCGAGAACTTTGTGAGCGCACTGGACGAGATCGACCCGTGCGTAGAGAATCGCCCAACGTTGCTGTGCGCCGCGCTGGCAGACAAGGACGTGGCGGGTATCGTCGACGTGCTTGTTCCGGCGTTCCCCCGTGTGGTCGTGACCCAGACCGATTCCGATCGCGCCCTGCCGGCAGAGGAGCTTGCTGCCCTCGTTGATGCCGATAAGCTCGCCGGCGTATACCCCAGCGTTTCCGAGGCCCTTGCAGCTTTCAAGGCCGCGGGCGAGCCCTTCGTAGCAGCCGGCACCATCACCCTAGCCGGTGAAGTAGCCGGCCTGCTCCGCTAACCCATCCCCTCATCAGTTGCGGTGAAATAGGGACTGTTTTATGGGCTAGAAGCCTTAAACAGTCCGTATATCACCGCAACTCAAAAACAGCTAATTTGGGACGGGGCTTTTTTAGCTGCCCTGTGCCTCGAGTTGACTCGCTTGCCACGAAATGGGGCTATCTACTACGTTTTGGCGACTACCCTCGACCACACGGAAAATCGTGAAATCAAAACCGCAGGTAGACGGCTTGTTGATTTTCAAAAAAGACCCGCATGGTCGACCCATGCAGGTTAAATGTAGTAGATAGGCCGTTTTCGTGGCATAGTGTAATCGGAATGCGACAAAGGGACTGCCCCTTTGCCGTATTGCCTAGTCTAGGCAGGCTGGATCGTGGGGATAGGCGTTGAGAATCTCGACGCCGGACTCGGTGACCAGGGCCAAGTCCTCGATGCGGACGCCGGTGCGGCCGGGGAGGTAGATGCCCGGCTCGATGGAGAAGGTCATGCCCGGCTCGACAACCTGCTCGTTAACGAGCGAGACGTCGCCCGGTTCATGGTCCTGCAGGCCGATCGAGTGACCCAGGCGATGCGTAAAGTACTGCCCATAGCCCTCGTCTTCAATCACATCGCGCGCGGCACAGTCCAGGTCGCACATACGCACGCCTGGTGCGATGAGCGCCTCGGCAGCCTCGTTGGCGCGGCGCACGATATCGTAGATGCGCGCCGTCTCCTCGTCCGGCTTGCCCCAAAAGAACGTGCGCGTCATGTTCGAGCAGTAGTTGCAATGGCGTCCGCCAATGTCGAACAGCACCACGTCGCCGCGCTTGAGTACCGTATCGTCGGGCTCGTGGTGTGGGTCGCCGGCGTTGGCGCCAAAGCTCACGATGGGCGGAAAGCTAAAGCCCTCGCAGCCGTGCTTGCGATACAGACCGAGCATCTGGTCGGCAATTTCGCGCTCCGTCACGCCCTCGTGAACGAGCTTGATGGCGTCGGCCATCACGGCGTCGTTGGCGGCCGAGGACGCGCGCATCAGCTCCTGCTCGGCGGCATCCTTGTGGGTGCGTGCGGCGGCGACGGCAAAGTCGCCCAGGAAAAACTCGCTGGCGGCATGGCGCTCCATGAGCGGCATCAAAAAGCCGGAGCGCATAACGGTATCGATGCCGAGCGGCTTGGTCGGATCGACCTCGCGAACGATGGCGTCGGCCACGACGTCAGTATCGGTGTGATAGGCCACGCGGGCATTGTCGTACTCGGGCAGCTGATGCAGCGCGTTGACCAAGATCACAGGTTCGCTATCGCGTGCGAGCAGCACGCCGCAAAAACGCTCGAACATATCGGCATAAAAACCGGTCAGATAGTAAATCGACCACGGGTCGTTTACGAGCAGCTGTGCGCCGGGGTGCTGAGCCTCGAGCGCATCAAGCACGTGCGCCACACGCTGGTCATCGACATGTGCCATGAAACATCCTTTCGCTAGGCTGCCACCATGGTATCCCAAGCCCGGCAGTTAGGGACGTTCCTTTTATGCCGGCACTTTGGGACACTCCTTTGCATCCCATGCGGCCCTCATAAGTTGCGGTGAAATACGGACTGTTTAGCGGCCTGAAGCCATAAAACAGTCCGTATTTCACCGCAACTGCGGAGGAGGGCGGGGTGGATGGTGGAGTAGCTAAAAGTGCCCCGTCCCTAATTAGCTACTTAGGCTCGGTTGATGTCCATGCTGGCGATTAGGTTGATATTGGTGTTTAGGAGGTTCTCTAGCACGATGTCGCCCATGCGGATGGGGGCGTTGACGACTAGACCTCGGATGAGGGCCATGGCTTGGGCGTGGAGTTCTAGCGGGATGGCTTCGGATGTGCGCACGGGGAGCAGGGCTTCGTCGCCGCCGGAGACGGCCACGGTCGTCGTGAGCACGCACATGGGGCAGGTGAGCTCCTGATGTGCGAACTTATCACCACGCGGGCATCTGTTGCCGGTCACGGAGCCCACCTCTACCAAGGCGCCCTCTGCGTCACGTTCCACCCCTACGGTCAGGAGGCACTCGGACGGGCAGATGGTGCAGTTGAACTGCAGCGTTTCGATCGTGTTCGTGCTCATGTCTTTACGCCTCCTCAACGGGGTCGACGGACAGGACAATCTCGCTGACACCCAGGTCGAGTGCACGTTGAATCACCTTTGCCGGCAGCGGGAAGCTTTCCATTACGCTCGGTTTAAACGGGCGGACCTTGCCGGCGAACAGTTCCTCGCTGTCGGCCAGAATGCGTACGCGGGCGGCGTCAACGGGTCGGCGCACGCGGAAGTTGAGCTTGGTGAGTGCCACAGCCGTAATGCGTCCCGGCAGCGCGTATCCCGCAATGCCGGCAGGGGAGACCGTGAGCTCGCAGCCCGTGTCCGCGACCGCGTCCGTTTCGGCTCCGCCACCCAGCGCGTACGTCGCCGCAGCTGCGCCTGCCCTCTCGGACTCACACGTCACGTTGTCGGCCAGGTCGTGCACGTGCAGCACGTTGCCGCAGGCAAAGATGCCCGGCACGCCCGTCTGCAGGCTCTGGTCAACCACGGCGCCGCGCGTGCGTGGGTCCAGCTCCACGCTCGCGGCAACCGAAAGCTCGTTCTCGGGAATCAAGCCCACCGAAAGCAGCAGCGTGTCGCACGGAACAACGCGCTCGGTCCCCGGAATGGGTGCCAGGCGCTCGTCGACCTGACTCACTTCGACGGCCTCCACGCGATCGCGTCCGATCACGCGCGTGACGGTGGTGGACAGGTGAAGCGGAATGCCAAAGTCGTCCAGACAGTTCTTCACATTGCGGCGCAGACCGTTGGCGTACGGCATGAGCTCGTACACGCCCTCGACCGAAATCCCCTCGAGCGTGCAACGACGTGCCATGATCAGCCCGATGTCGCCCGAGCCCAAAATGACGGCGCGCGAGCCGGGTTTGAGGTTTTCGATATTGATGTATCGCTGCGCCAGGCCGGCCGTAAATACGCCGGCGGGACGGCTGCCGGGGATCTTGATCTCGCTGCGCGTGCGCTCGCGGCACCCCATGGCAAGGACGACCGCGCGTCCGGTGAGCTGCAACATGCCGGCACGGCTCATGAGCGTGACGGTGTGGACTGCGGCATCCCCCGCGGCCTCGCCCTTGCCCGAATCGATCCCAAGCGCCATACTGCCCAAGAACAGCGCAATGTCGGTTGCGTGCACCTGGTCGATAAAGCGCTGCGCGTACTCGGGACCGGTGAGCTCCTGTTTAAAGTGCGACAGGCCAAAGCCAGGGTGGATGCACTGGCGGAGGATTCCGCCCAGGTGCTGCTCGCGCTCCACGATGGCCACGCGTGCCCCTGCCTTATGCGCGGCCAGCGCGGCCGCCATGCCGGCGGGTCCGCCGCCGATAACGACCACGTCGAAGGCTTGCGTTTGTACGGCTTCTATGACGCCGCAATCAATCGCGCTCGATTTGAATTCCGCCATCCTAACGCACCCCCTTCAGCGGTCCCTCGACCAACCAAGATCCGGCATCCTCCAACAGCACCTCGCTGGGGTCGCAGTCCAGCTCTCGGGCAAGAATCGCCACCACACGGCTCTGGCAAAAGCCGCTTTGGCACCGACCCATGCCGGCACGGCAGCGGCGCTTGACGCCCTCGACCGAAACCGCGCCCGGGCGGCGTCGGATCGCGGCCACGATCTCGGCCTCAGGCACCGTCTCGCATCGGCAGACAATCTGTCCCCACGCGGGATCGGACTCGATCAGCTCCTCTTTGCGCTCCAGCGGTGCGCGGTCAAAGTCGTCCGGCGCGCGGCGAATTGGGTTCCAGTCCGCCCGCTCGTGCAGCTCTACGCCCGCCTCACGCATCACAAGCTCCATGTGCTCGGCAATGGCAGGCGCGCTTGCCACACCCGGCGACTGAATGCCCGCCGCCTGGAAAAGCCCCGGCACCACGGCCGACTGTCCAATAAAGAAGTCGTTCGTTCCCTGAATGACCGGACGCCCGCCGGCAAATGCGCGCACCACGCGGCGCGTATCCAGATCGGGCACCAGCTTGCGCGCGCCGGTCAGCAGCGCGTTCACATCGCTCGCATAGGTCTGCGTGTCGCCCGGCTCGCGCACGGCGGCCGTGGCGGTGATCACGGTGTTGCCGTGTACGGTACCCGTGACGATAACGCCCTTCGATATCGGCGTCGGCACGGGGTAGAGCGGCATGAGCGTGCGCGGCTCCTTGTCCAGCACCACGATGTTTCCCTGGCGCCAGACCATCTGGAACTCCTCGGCGCCCGCCATATGCGAGATGTCGGCGGCGCCGTTGCCCGCGGCGTTGATCAGGTAGCGGCAGCGCACGTTGCCAGCGGGGGTCGCCAGCGTAAAGCGCGCGTCGTCGCTCGAGCCTGCGACTTCAATCGCCTCTACCGGAGCGGACCGCATAAACTTCACCCCGTTGGCCACGGCGTTCTCCAGCGCGGCGATGGCAACCTCAAACGGGTCGACAAACCCAGTCGAGGGGCACCACAACGCGCACGTTGCATCGGCACTGGCGCGCGACTCTAATTCGTGGATGCGGTCGGGTCCGACGATCGCCAGCTCGGGTACGCCGTTGGCCAGGCCATTCTGGCGCAGCTGCTCCAGATGCGCGCTGTCCTCGTCGTTAAAGCCCAATACCATCGACCCGGTGCGGCAGAACAGAAAGCCCAGCTCCTGCGACCACGTACCGTACAACTCGCAGCCACGGGCGTTGACCTGCGCCTTTACGGTGCCCGGCGCCGGATCGTAGCCGGCGTGCACCAAGCCGCCGTTGGCCTTCGACGCGCCCAGCGCGATGTCGTTGGCCGCCTCGACGACGCAAATGGACAGGTCAAACCGCGCGAGCTGCCGCGCGATGGCGCATCCGGTGATGCCCGCGCCGACAATCGCGATATCAAACGTTTCCGTCACAGTGCCTCCCAGATGAGTTGACAGGCTGTCAATAAGACTATCCTACGGTCTACACACCCCCAGCGCGGCGGCAATGCGGCGAACAGCCCCGCAACACCCGCCAACGGCAGGCGAGGGGAAGCTCGGTAACGTCGACGTTTTTGTCTGCTGACCCCGGTGCCGGAGGTTTGTCTCGATCTGTAACAGTAAGAAGGTTTTTGAGGTCCAAGATGTTACAGATTGAGATTGAAGCCGGGGAGAGATTCTTCTGTCTCGATCTGTAACATCTGGGGACTGTTTTGGGGTCTAGTTGTGGCAGTACTGACCAGTAAGAACGACAAAATCGAACACACTGCTTACCTGCGAGTTTAAGTACGGCAACAACGGCACAAGCGCGTAAAAACGGGTTAGCACATGCACTTGGGATAATTTGGGGATACGAAAGCCACACGGACGTGCACCCCAAATATCCGTGTTTATTAACACAAAGATCACCATGCCGCCCAGGGTCGTGATGTCGTCGGGCAGCTCGTAGCTCCTCCCAGTCATTCCTCTTCCTCCATCCCTATGCGGCCTCGTCCGTGTTCCAGCCCATCAGGTCGTTGGGCGGACAACCAAGAACCTGCGAGATAGCCAAGAGCTTGTCGGCTCCAGGAATGTAATCGCCACTCTCGTACTTCGCGAAAGTGCTGACGTTCATTCCGACTTTGGAAGCGACCTCAGCCTGAGAAAGGTCAGCTCGGGCGCGTGCGGCGCGGATATCCCCGCCAGCTCCTTACTGAAGTCCATTTGTTCCTCCTTAGAGACGTTTTTCTGTCTGTCGAATTTCAATATGAATAGCTTTATGCCCCTGTTAATCAAATGAGCAACATTTTTTTGTGTAAAGACATTTTTTGTTTACTATTCACTTAACGTAAAGAAAGGAGTGAGGATGAACCTTCGTCTAAGAGAGCGCCGAGAAGCCCAGGGGCTAAACCAAAAGGAGCTAGCACAAAAAGTCGGCAAGTCATTCCGAACTATTCAGTCTTGGGAGCGCGAGGAGAGCTATCCGAATGCAGAGCTCGTGGGTGCGCTCTGCGAAGTATTCAACACCGACCCCAACGACCTGCTCGGATGGTACGAGGAGCATCCCGAGGGCAAGCCGACGGCGCCGGCAGGCGCGGAGGGCGAGCTGATCACCTGCTACCGGCAGAGCACCGAGAAGAGGCGTTCGAAGATCTTGGAGACGGCACGCGACCAGGCCGAGCTGTCCCAAGCTCAGGCTGCAGCGCCTGAAGGCGAAGGGCTGGAAGCGGATCAAGTAAGGTCCGCGTAGGCATTCAACGGAAAGGAAGATATATGGAAGACCCTATCCAGGCCGAGATCGTCCTGTACCAGTCCGAGGGGACAAACGTGCCGGTGCAGGTGCGCTACATGAACGAAACGCTTTGGATGCCCCAGAAGGAAATCGCCGAGCTGTTCGACAAGGACAAGTCGACCATCTCGCGCCACATGAAGAACATCTTCGAAGAGGGTGAGCTTGCCCGAGACGCAGTTGTTGCAAAAATTGCAACAACTGCCTCAGATGGCAAGACATATATGGTCGACTTCTACGCGCTCGATGCCATCATTGCCGTCGGATACCGCGTGAACTCGCTGCGCGCGACCCGTTTCCGCCAGTGGGCCACGGCGACCCTCAAGGAGTACATCACCAAGGGTTTCGTCCTCAACGACGACATGCTCAAGAACGGCCGGCCCTTCGGCAAGGACTACTTCGACGAGCTGCTTGCCCGCATCCGCGACATCCGCGCGAGCGAGCGGCGCGTGTGGCTCAAGATCACCGACATATTCCAGGAGTGCAGCTTCGACTACGACAAGGACTCGACCATGGCCAAGAACTTCTACGCCGCGGTCCAGAACAAGATGCACTACGCCGTCACCGGGCACACCGCGGCCGAGATCGTCCAGGGGCGCTCCGACCCCTCCAAGCCCAACATGGGGCTCACGTCGTGGAAGGGAGGCCCCGAGGGCCGCATCCACTCCTCGGACGTCACCGTGGCCAAGAACTACCTGTCCGAGGACGAGATCAGGCAGCTGAACCGCCTCGTCACGATGCTGCTCGACACGCTCGAGGACAGGGCCGAGCGGCACGTCCTTACGAGCATGGAGGACTGCGAGCGCCTGCTCGACGGCTTCCTGACATTCAGCGGGCGCGAGGTGCTCAAGGGCCTCGGCAACCGCAACAAGAAGACGGCCGACAAGATCGCCAAGGAGCGCTTCCATGAGTTCCAGAAGCTCCAGGACAAGGCCTACGAGAACGACTTCGAGCGTATGACGAAGCGTCTGAACGGCAAGGCGTGACGGGCACAAGGGCCTATCAAAACGCCAGTTGTTCCCCATTTTCGTGGGGTCGCGAAAATGGGTGACGGCTTGACCGCGCCGACGGCAAACGGTAATTTGGACAGCGGTATTGACGCGGGGACCCCACGGGGCCAGCGTCCAAAGGAAAGGCGGCTGTCCCCGAGGACAGTCGCCTTTCTTCGTTTATGAGCATTCCAACGAGAGGATAGAATTATCCACCGAGGTGATTCGGATATGGAGACATGTGATGGAGCGTAAAACAATAACCTTCAAATTCGAGGGTGATCTGGAAGGGGTCTCAGTCGGCACGTTCACCGCGGCGCTCCTCGGCTACTCGAGGGCCGTACAGGCTTCGGCAAGAGAACTTGATCCGAATGCGGTCATCGACGTCGAGATAACCGCAACTCGCCCCGGCTGCCTGGAAGCCATTCTCCAAGCGGTCGTAAAAGACCTGCCAGGCATACTTGGGACACTGAGCCAAACGAGCGATCAGCTCGAGCCGGTGCTGAGCGCCTTCAAGGGCTATCTCGAGCTCCGCCGGTTCCTCGGCAAGAACGGAGCACCGAAAAGCGTCGGGCGCGTTGGCGACGGCATCTCGGTAACCGCTGGCAACAACTCAGTCATCAATATCACACAGAACGTCTATAAGGTCAGTGGCTCCAATGAGGTCGACTCCGCCGTCTCGTCAATGTTCGGCGCGCTCGCGGACAACGAGAAGATCGGCGGCCTATCGATAAGCGGAGACGGTGTCGACGGCTTCGAATCTTCACGAGACGACTTCGAAGACATCAGGACGGCGCCCAAGTGCGAGACGGAGCAGGAGCGCGACGTCATCATGAAGGGTCAGCACCTCAACGTCGCGAAACCCGTGCTCGAGTACAGCGACAAGCGCAAATGGGAACTCTACTGGAACGGACAGAAGCTCTCGGCGAACATGGGGGACTTCGACTTCCTCGGCCAGCTCGCGAGGCGTGAACGCACGTTCGGCATCGGGGACGACATGATTGCGGACCTGTTGCTCCGTCAACGACGGAACGAGATCGGAGCATGGGAGAACAAGTCCGTGAGGATAACCAAGGTCCATGACCTCAGACCCGCGCCAGAAGACCAGAAGCTCCTATAGCAAACTGCGCTAGAGCCCAACCAAGCCGTCAAAGCGTTTTTGACGGCTCCAGACATAAAGAAACCCCACCGCGCACGGCTGGAACCTTGGCGCGGCGGGGTGACAACAAGGATGCCGGAGTAACACGGAGATAGCTCCGGGCAACCTAGGGACATTATATGACACGCAAGCAGAGGCGCCGCGCGTGAGGCTCGATGCCGGTCGACCAGCTGCGCCCCGTGCACCTTGCAGGAATGTCCCCTGACTCTCCCCGCAGCAACGGCGGGCCCTGCCCTACTCACCCTGCGCAAGATTTACGGAACCGTGTTGGGCTTTGTCGTGCTGCCCATCGACCCATTTGCCGCAACTGTGAAATACACCATGCCCACCTGCAAGACGCGCGAGCGTTCCAAGCGTCTATACACGCTCGATGTAGCAAAGGACATCCTGGAGCGGCTGCACGGAACCTCGCTCGAGGCGCCGTTCATCATGGCGTGCTTTGGCTCATACCGGTCGGGTGAGTCGCTGGGCATCCGCACCGATGAGGTCATGCCGTTTGCGACGGAATCCACAACGCTCGCAACGGTCGACCTCGTGCGCCAGACGGAGCAAGCGGGCATCGAGCCCACGGCGGACGGCGTACTCAAGACGCGGAAGTCCATACGCACAGTCGTGGTGCTGCCGGATGCCGTCGGGCGCCTGCTCGAAATTGCAGACGAGCGCCGCGCGGCAGGCTCCGAGTAGCTAGCAGATCGCGGGGACGGGCTGCCCATGAACCGGGGGATGTGCAATCATAGATGGAAGGAGTGGTGCGCAGCCGAGGGCATCGAGCACATCCCATGGTCGAACCTCCGCAACTCGTGGCGAACCATCTGCGAGATGGAGCTGCACATGCCCTGGGACCTCATGGAAATGCTCACGGGACACTCCCTGCTGGGCGTGTCGGGGCGACATTATATTCGTCCCTCCCGTGAGCAGGTGGCGCGTTCCGTTTGCGACGCACTTGGGATAAATTGGGATATTTCCCAACAAACCAGTAGGTAAAACGGGCGCAGTAAATAGTGGCAGATTTAGATGAACCAATCAGTCGGTTTCGAATGTCTAAATCTGTAACAGTAAGAGGGGAATTTCGGTCATAGACGTTACAGATTGAGATTTAAGCCCGGGAGAGATTCTTCTGTCTCGATCCGTAACATCTAGACCCGGATTCCGCTCCCACCTGTTACAGATTGGGATGTTTGTGTCCGCGCCAGCCCCGCCCCTAGCCGTGGTCCCATATAAACAAACCCCGTGGTAAACTTGACCGAACTGTTAATATTCCGAAAGGTACCCGTAATGTCCAAGTACATCTCCGAGCTCATGTCGCCGCAGCTCATGGGCGTCGTCTATGCCTTTGTTGGCTTTATCATCGCCCTGTATGTGCTGTCGGTCGTCTATGTGTTCATCGACGCTCGCCGCCGCGGCGCCAGCGCCTACGTGGCATGGGGCATCATCGCCCTCATCCCGTTTGTGGGCCTCATTGCCTACCTGGTCCTGCGCCCGCACTCCTACGCGGCCGACCGCGAGGAGCAGGAGCTGGACATGGCCCTGCGTGAGCGCCAGCTTGCCCAGTACGGCACCTGCCCGCAGTGCGGCGCGCCCATCGAGAAAGACTTCGTTGTCTGCCCGGTGTGCGATACCCAGGTTCGCAACGTGTGCCCCAGCTGCCATCGCCCGCTCGATGCGCACTGGAAGGTCTGCCCCTACTGCCGAACTCGCATCCAGTAACGCATCCATCGCCGGGCCGGCCGCAAGCCCCGGGCACACCGCAAGCCACGCGCGCCCCACACCTCGCGCCCACACGATGAAGCATGCGTAGAAAATCGCCCGCCGTGCCATTAAGGTGCGGCGGGCGCTTGTATACCAAGGCAACCTGCCTATAATGATGCAAGTCAAAAACGCCGAGCGCATCGCACGCACTTGCATCAGGCATCCGAGAGGAGAAAACATACCCATGAAGGCACTCTACAATGACGGTTCGGTGGCCGAGCTCCCGCAGGACGAGGTCACGCACGTCATCCGTCACTCCGCTGCGCACATCATGGCGCAGGCCATCAAGCGCCTGTACCCCGAGGCCGACTTTGCCTACGGCCCCGCGACCGACAACGGCTTCTACTACGACGTCGACCTGCCCGAGGGCGTCAAGATCAGCGAGGACGACTTCCCCGCGATCGAGGCCGAGATGAAAAAGATCGTCAAGGAGAACCTCAAGTTCACCGTCTTTGAGAAGCCCCGTGCCGAGGCCATCGCCCTTATGGAGGAGCGCGGCGAGAAGTACAAGGTCGAGCACATTAACGACCTGGACGACGACGCCCGCATCACCTTCTATCAGCAGGGCGACTACATCGACATGTGCGTCGGCCCCCACATCTGCTACACCAAGGCCCTCAAGGCCTTTAAGCTCACCGGCGTCTCGGGTGCTTACTGGAAGGGCGACAAGGACAACAAGATGCTCACCCGCATCAACGGCGTCGCCTTTGCCACCAAGGAGGAGCTCGACGAGCACTTGCACATGCTGGAGGAGGCCAAGAAGCGCGACCACCGCAAGATCGGCCGCGAGATGGACCTCTTTATGATGCGTGACGAGGCCCCCGGCTTCCCGTTCTTCCTGCCCAACGGCATGATCCTTAAGAATACGCTGCTGGACTACTGGCGCGAGATCCATCACAAGGCCGGCTACGTGGAGATCTCCACGCCGCTCATCATGAACAAGCAGCTGTGGAAGACCTCGGGCCACTGGGATCACTATAAGGACAACATGTACTCCACCGTCATTGACGACGAAGAGTACTGCATTAAGCCCATGAACTGCCCGGGCGGCGTGCTTGTGTACGCCTCCAAGCCGCACTCCTACCGCGAGCTGCCCATCCGCGCCGGCGAGATTGGTCTGGTGCACCGCCACGAGCTGCGCGGCGCCCTGCACGGTCTGTTCCGCGTGCGCTGCTTTAACCAGGACGACGCCCACCTGTTTGTGCGTCCCGACCAGCTGACCGACGAGATCGTGGGCGTGGTCAACCTCATCGACTCCGTGTACCAGAAGTTTGGCTTTAAGTACCACGTTGAGCTTTCCACCCGCCCCGAGGACTCCATGGGCTCGGACGAGGACTGGGCTCGCGCCGAGGAGGGCCTGCGCACCGCTCTGGAGCAGCTGCACATGGACTACGAGGTCAACGAGGGCGACGGCGCCTTCTACGGCCCCAAGATCGACTTCCACCTGGAGGACTCGCTCGGCCGTACCTGGCAGTGCGGTACCGTGCAGCTCGACTTCCAGATGCCGCTCAACTTTGATCTGGAGTACGTGGACGCCGACGGCACCAAGAAGCGTCCCATCATGCTGCACCGCGTATGCTTTGGTTCCATCGAGCGCTTCATCGGTATTCTGATTGAGCACTTTGCGGGCAAGTTCCCCACCTGGCTGGCTCCCGTGCAGGTTAAGGCTCTGCCCGTGTCCGAGAAGAGCCGCGACTACGCCCACGAGGTGTGCGCCAAGCTGGAGGAGGCCGGCATTCGCGTGGTCTGCGACGATCGCGACGAGAAGATCGGCTACAAGATCCGCGAGGCCCGCAGCATCGACCGCGTGCCCTACATGCTCATCCTGGGCGAGAAGGAGGTCGAGGCCGGCAACATCTCCGTCCGCGATCGCTCCAACGAGACCGTTCAGATGAGCGTTGACGAGTTTGTTGCCAAGGTGACCGAGGAGATCAAGACTCGCGCCTAAGGCGAACTTCACAACAATTAACAAAGGCGACCGTCCACAAAGGGCGGTCGCCTTTTTTCTTACCAAAATAAGAAAAGCCGCTGGTTGAGCGGCTTTTTTGTTGCACAAAAAGGTACAGGTTTTTGTAGGGGGGATATGGAGATACACCTACTGGCAGTACATTTTGCGTAATCTGGGCAAACGCTGATTAATTGCTCGTATAATGTCGTCTGTCGAAAGATACAAAAACCTGTACTTTTGCGACTGCGCCTAGCTGCGAGCGAGAAGCCTGTTCTAAACGCCCCTGCATTTGCGTGCATCGCAACGCCAAAAGAGGGGGCGAGAACATGGAACAGACGGCACGGCGCCAAGAGCAGCTGCCGGGCGCTTTTAACGGCGCCAGCACCAACAACCAGCACGGCCGCGTCCGCTGGTATCTGGTCCACACCCCCAATGGAAAAGAGCGCGAGACCTGCGAAAAGGTTCGCCGCATTATCCCGCACAACCTGATGCAGGACGCTTTTGTGATGCAAAAGGAGTTCTGGTTTAAGCGGGATGGCGCCTGGTCGCTCCAAACCAAACCCATGTACAAGGAATATTTCTTCGTCGCCACGCACGATGCCGCCGCGCTCGATAGGGCTTTGGCTCAGTTGAGCTTTGGCTGTCGTATCGCCGGCAGTAGGGAGCGGGCGTACATGCCCATGCCGGACGATGCACAGGACTGGTACCGCAGCGTGTTGGACGACGACGGTGTTGTGCGCAACAGCGTAGCGCGCATAGAAGACGGCGTGTTGCACATAGAGCAGGGTCCCTTGGTGGGGCAAGAGGCCCGCGTTAAAAAGATCGACCGCCATAAACGCTGGTGCCTGGTAGACGTGGGCGAAGGTAACTCCGCATTTAGGGAGCTGCTACCGCTCGACGTTCCCAGCAAAACGTAAGGGAGACGTCGCACTGGCAATTCGTTCGCATTTTTGAATTTGCCGATTGGGGGATCCCTGGGGAACGGGAATGTATTTTTGACTATGGCTGCTAAAGAAGTAACAAAGAGCTGTGCGCCTGCGGGGGCGGCACTGATTGCCCAGGCCATGGACCGGCGCGAGGGCGCCGGCCGTTACAAGGTCATGCAATCCATCATGGACTGGGACCGCTCGCGCTTGGCATATAGGGCAGTGAAGCGCGCATTCGACATCGTGTTCAGCGGTGCCGTGCTCGTCGTCATCGCTGTGCCCAGCCTGGTGCTGGCCGCGGCCATCCGACTGGAGAGCGAGGGCAGCCCCTTCTATAGTCAGATCCGCGTTGGCCGCACCCGTCCCGACGGTAGTTTGACTACCTTCCGCATGTGGAAGTTCCGCTCCATGTACAAGGACGCCGACGAGCGCCTCGCCGAGCTCAGGGAGCAGAACGAGATCGCCGGCGCCATGTTCAAGATGAAGAATGACCCGCGTGTCACCAAGATTGGAAAGTTCATCCGCAAGCACTCCATCGACGAGTTCCCGCAGTTCCTGAACGTGTTCATGGGTCAGATGTCCGTCGTCGGCCCGCGCCCGCCGCTGCCCAACGAGGTCGCGGAGTATACCGAGTACGACCTGCAGCGCTTGGCTGTGAAGCCGGGCATTACCGGCTGGTGGCAGGTGACTGACCGCAACGATACCGACTTCGACGGCATGGTCCGCTGTGATTTGGAGTACATCGCCAAGCGCGGCCCCATCACGGACTTGAAGATTGTTCTCCTCACGGTCGTTGAGGTCTTTACCGGTGGAGGTGCTTGCTAAATGACTGAACCGGTTAGGGTGGCTCAGGTTGTTGGCAAGATGGTTGGTGGCGGCGTCGAAGCTGTCGTTATGAATTACTATCGTCACATCGATCGCGGTAAAGTGCAGTTTGACTTTCTTGTTGATTCCGATTCGACGCTTGTTCCCCGTGACGAGATCGAATCGCTCGGTGGCAGGGTCTTTGAGATACCGCCCTATCAGCATGTAGCTGAATACCAGCGAGAGCTTCAGCGTCTCTTTAAGCAAGAGGGCTGGAAGATTGTCCATAGTCACATCAACGCGCTTTCGGTCTTTCCTCTTCGTGCTGCGAAGAAGGCGGGTGTCCCCGTGCGTATCGCCCATAGCCACTCTACGAGTGGTAGGGGTGAGTATGCCAAGAATGCCCTGAAGGCCGTGCTGAAAACGCAATCAAACCGGTATCCGACTCACCGTTTTGCATGTAGTAAATTCGCTGGTGAATGGTTATTTGGATCGAGTTCTCAATTTGTAGTCATGCGTAATGCTGTCGACTTGTCTGTTTTCGCGCCAGATGATGAGGATCGCCTAAGGACGCGGCGATCGCTTGGTGTTGCTGATGGACAGCTTCTAATTGGGCACATTGGTCGTTTTACAGAGCAGAAGAATCACTCATATTTGCTTAATATATTCGATCAGGTTTTAAAGATTCGTAATGATGCAGTTTTAGTTTTGGTTGGTTCTGGTCCGTTGGTTGAACAGATAAAGGACCAAGCTGATTGTCTGGGGATTAGCCATTCTGTTCGGTTTTTGGGCACTAGAAGCGACGCAGCATCTTTATATCGAGCATTTGATGTTTTCTGCCTGCCGAGCCTGTATGAAGGCCTCCCAATGGTCGGAGTTGAATGCCAGGCATCGCATACACCCATTCTTGCGTCTGATACCGTTACCTCTGAGACCGCTGTTACATCCATGATGCAATTTGAATCACTTTCTAGCTCCTGTATAAAGTGGGCCGAAAGACTTATTGAGTTGAGCACAGAGGTCTTCGCGCCTGGCGACGATGCCGGTTTGCAGGTATTTGAAATTAATGCTGCGGCCAGAGTGTTATTGGATTGTTATATGACCTATTTAGGTTCTGTTGATTAAGGGGATAGCTTGACTATTACATGTTCTAAGCGAGTCGCAGTCGCGTCGTGTCATGACAAAATCAACTTTGGCAGCGTTCTTCAGGCGTACGCGACCCAGCGTGCCCTTGAGGAGCTGGGAGTTGAAGTCAATACTATTGATAAACGTGGCCTGGGTCATGCTATTTCTGAAGGACGCAATGATTACTATCTTGAGCATCTATTTGATGTAGATCTTTATCGTGCAAAGCTGGGTTTTGTAAAGCATCGCATCAAGCAGAAGCTTGATGCTGACTTTGGAAAGAAAATGGCAAAGAGGAAAAGTGCATTTTCATCTTTCGAGTCAACACATTTTAGTTTTACTCCTCAAGCCGCTTCGTTTGAAGAACTTGGGGCGCTTGTGGCTGATTATGACAGCGTTGTTGTTGGCAGCGATCAGCTTTGGCTGCCTGTTAACATTGCTGGTAGGTACTTTACACTATCTTTCGTGCAGCCTCCTGTCCGCAAGGTGTCTTATTCCACTAGTTTTGGAGTATCTTCCCTTTCTGAAAAATATCTTCGTAAAACAAAAGATTTTCTTTCCGATTTTTCGGCCATTTCTGTTCGCGAGGATACGGGAGCGGATTTGGTAGAGAAAGCTACGGGCGTCCGATGCTCTGTTGTATGCGACCCTACGATGCTGCTGGCTAGAGATCAGTGGGCAAGCCTTGCTTGTTCCTCTTCGATTGACGTTCCTGACGAGCCCTATGCTTTCTGCTATTTCATGGGTAAGAATGCATGGAATCGTGAATGTGCCCAAGAGCTTGCCAAGCAGCATAATTTGAAGATCGTCGCCATTGCTCATCCCGATGAATATGTTAAGGCTGATGACGATTACGCGGATTATTATCCTTGGGAAGCCGGTCCGGCTGAGTGGGTCAACTTGATTGCCCATGCTTCGTATGTCTGTACTGACTCTTTCCACGGAAGCGTTTTCTCAAATATTTTTGAGGTGCCCTTCTTCTCGTTCCGTCGCCACGAGAATATGGGTGCTCAGTCTACGAACTCACGTATTGATACATTGTTGCGTGTCCTTGGAAACTCCGATCGTATTTGCGAATCGAAGGATGCTTTCCGTGCCGCAATGGCAAATGAAATTGACTTTGTGTCAGTACGTCAACGACTTAATGTGTATAGGAATGAATCGGCCAATTGGCTTAAATCAGCTCTTGAGTTGTAGGGAACAGTATGATCTCCATCACGGACAAAAGTAAATGCTGCGGTTGCGCTGCCTGTGCTCAAAAATGTCCCAAGCAGTGCATATCAATGGAATATGACGCCGAGGGCTGCGAGTACCCCGTAGTCAATGCTGACCAGTGTATTGATTGCGGATTATGCGAAAAGGCTTGCCCAGTGCTTAATGTTGATAAGGACGAGCCTAAGTCCCAACGAGCCTTTCTAGTCCAGCATAATGATCAAAAGGTGCTTGCTGAAAGCACTTCTGGTGGAGCCTTCACTGCCCTTGCTCAGGCCGTGATTGCCAACGGCGGTATTGTGTTTGGTGCAGGTTATTTGCGCGGTGAACAGCTTGTGCGAGCCGAAGGAGCCCCTGGGCGACTTAAGGTCGGACATTTTTCTGTGGAAAGCGTTGATGAACTTTGGCGCTTCCGCAACAGTAAATATGTTCAGAGCGTTGTTGGCCCTGCGTATCCCGAGGTCAAACAACAACTAAAAACTGGACGTGAAGTTCTCTTTATTGGTACCCCTTGTCAATGCGAAGGCCTGCTTCGATTTTTGGGCGGCAAGCCGGCAAATTTACGCGTGGCAGACTTCGTCTGCCGCGCGAACCCCGCTCGCGCTGTGTTCGCGCGGCAGGTCGAATGGCTTGACGCAAAGGTTGGCGTAAAAGGTGAGACCGTTCTTTTTAGAGATAAATCACGGTTTGGCTATCGCTATTCAAATATGTGCGAGCTCGAAGGCGAGACTCTGTATGGTGAACGGCTGTACAGTGAAGGTGTCGAAACAGATCCTTACCTAAGGGCCTTTTTTGCTGATCTTTCAGATCGACCCATTTGTTACGAATGCCCGTTTAAAAAGCGTTATCGCGTTACTGATTTGACTTGCTGGGATTTCTTCGATGTTTATCGACTCTCGAAAGAGTTCGACGACAATCGGGGCGTCACTCGAGTTCTCATCCAAAGCGATGAGGGACAAGAATTGCTTGATCGAGCCTCAAGCTATGCCCGTATGAAGGAGATTGATGTTGAGGCTGCAGTAGAAGGTGTTCGTGAACTTACTAAGTCCGTGAAGCTGAATCCGCGTCGCGATGAATTCATGGCTGATGTGGCGAATCTGGATGGTGAGGAGCTTATGAATAAGTGGTTCCCCGATTCCGGAAAAGTAAAAGCCGAGCGCTTTGCTAGGCATACATGCGAAAAGCTTGGAATTTATGACCCGATGAAGCGTCTGGTTAAAAAAATCATCAAGAAGTAGCCTATTGTTCGAAAGGGAATTGATGATTCCTAAAGTTCTGCACTACATCTGGTTCGGTGGAAGTGAGCTTCCTGAACTTGAAAGAAAATGCATTGAGTCTTGGTCGAAGATCATGCCTGATTGGGAAATTCGTAGATGGGACGAAAGCAATTTCGATATAAATCAATGTGAATTTTGTCGTGAGGCATATGCCTCAAAAAAATGGGCGTTTGTCAGCGATTATGCGCGCTACAGAATACTGTATTCAGAGGGTGGAATCCTTCTCGATACAGATGTCGAAGTCCTGAAGCCTCTGGACGAGCTTTTAGATAATGAGGCTTTTTCGGGATTCATGAAGAATAATTTCTTCTTGAATCCCGGCCTCATCATGGGTTCTGAGGCCGGAAGCCATGTCATGAGCGATGTCGCAAAATTATATGAATCTATGAGATTTGAGATGCGAAAAGGCCGCAACTCTATGGATACCTCTCCGAGGGTGCTAACTGATTACCTGGAAGTGAGTTGTGCTCTTAAGAGAGATGGTTCATTTCAGCAGTTAAATGGTTTCACTGCATACCCTGCTACTTATTTTGATCCCCTAGACAGTCATAGTGGCAAGTTTGAAATTACTGATGATACATATTCTATTCACCATTATTCAGGCACCTGGTTGTCACCCGCTAAGAAGTTCCGTGTTGAAATGCGGAAAAAGCTTGCGCCAGTAATTGGACCCAAGCTGTCTTGGTTCATCTCCTCTGTTCTATCGGTACTTAGATTTGGAAGGAAGGCTTTTTAATGGTTTCGTCTGCCTTAGACCACAATAAGCCTAGGGTTTTAGTATCTGGCCTTTCAAATGGGCTGGGTGGAACCGAAATCGTTGTTGGTAGGTATATAAAGGCCCTCAGCTCATATGCTACGTTTGAATTTCTTGCTTCGTTTGAGGGACTTGGTGTTGCCGCAATTGAGGCCAAGCTTAACGGATTACCTTATGTCTGTTCATTTGGCGTTCCAGATGCGGCTGATATTTCTGATAAATTTTTAAAATGCTCCTTTAATGTTGCCGAATGGATTGAAGCAATTATTTCTACGGGTCGTCCAAATAAGCTTTCGGGGGGCGTCTGTTTATGACGTCAACAAGCAAGCAAGTAAATTGCTGTCAATCTTCCTTGGTCGACAATCCTCTCGTGAGCGTGATTGTGCCGATGTATAACGCTGAAAAAACGATTCAAAAGACATTAAATAGTCTTCAGCGTCAGAGTGTGAGCAACATTGAAATAATTATTGTTGATGATGGGTCGACAGATCGTGGCGCTGAGCTAGTTATGGCTATTGCAGAGGGCGACAACCGGATTAAGCTGATTAGTCAAAACAATAGTGGTGTATGCGTGGCGCGTAATAGGGGTATCGATGAGGCCTCCGGTGATTGGGTGGCATTTGTTGATGCTGACGATATGCTGCCTATAAATGCAGTTAGGCTGTTGCTTGAATCCTCAGATGGCTGTAGCTTGGTTATCGGGGCTCTACTGAATGAGCATGGCGATTATTCGGGCAAGGCTATAAGCATCGACTGGAAAACAGCATGCTCTCTTAGCCTTGCATTTTGGGATAATGTTAATAAAGTTCCGTTTTCGAGCTTTACTAAAGGTGTTGTATTCCGAAGCGTTTGGGGAAAGATATTTAAGAAATCATTATTCCGGAATGGTTTTCTTAAATTTGAAGATGGCATTCGTTTCGGTGAAGACGCGTTGTTTATGGTAGATGCTTATCGTCTGGCTGAAAGTGTAAAAGTAGTGGACTCGGCGGTCTATTGCTATGTCAACAATAGTGATTCAGTAACGAGAAATACTGATATCTCGGCTATCGAGAGTGTTGATAATTTACTGCTAAAACTATATGAGCTATGTCACGTGAATCCGGATTTAAGCGAACTATATAAGCAATCTGCAGTCAGGGAAGTCTTATCTTTGATTCGTAATTGTGCACGTTTGGAATCGAATCAGCTTTTTAAGCCTGTCTCTAATATGGTCTGCCAGTCGTATTTCAGCTATTTAATGGAAGGCTTTGCTTCTCACCGCTATTCACGTCGATTTATCTCTGAAGTGAAAAATCGCATTACGATCCGTCTTCTTCTTGCGAGGCGTGTTATGGCTGCAATTGGCTTTACTAAGTTTGTTTATGGGGTACGTTAATTGAATTTGACTAATGTGGAAAGATCATGGACTGAGATTATACGAGCAAATGCCGGGGCTGTAATGTTCAGCTTTGCTTTGGCTTTTTTTTCAGTTTCCTATTATATTGGATCAGTAAATGCTACCAATGTGTTTGGGATTTCTCTTGCGGTGCTTTCGCTGGTCCTTGAGTTGTTTGCCTTAGCGTTTCTACTGCTGAAGCTTTTACTACAAAAGACTTCTCATGTGAAAGTGCTAGTTGGCTTGCTGCTGATTTTAATTTGCGTCGGGTCGCTGAAATCAAATAAAGCCTCTCAGATTATTTGGTTGGCGCTGTTTTGCCTTTGCGCTGAAGACGTCCCTGAATACTACATCTCAAGGTCTATTCTTGTATCGTCCGTCTTTATGCTTTTGATGGTTGTTGGTCTCAATAGTGTCGGTGCCATTCCTTCTGTATTAATGTCGCGCGGTAGCAATTTTGTACGAAATTCGATGGGCTTTGCCCATCCTAATAATTTTGGACAGCTTTTGTTTATTGCTTATTCTGCTTCTATTTTTGAGCTGAAAGGCAGAAGCGGTCTTGCGGGCATCTTCTGTTTCGCAATTGCTTTTTTCGTAGCTGATTCAAAAACTTCTGCAGCAGGCATTTTCGTAATGGCCTTGTATTCGGTTATTTCATTCAGAAGCCCCCGTTCAAAACCATATGGGTCCCTATTTACTTTTTTACCGCTTTTTCTGGCGATTATTAGTATAGCCCTGCCCTTTATGTGGTCCCATGGTGCCAATAAATGTCTTGTTCAGCTTGATAATTTAATGACCAACCGGATTTTTTATTCCGCCTATTATTTTGAAAACTACCCTCTGACTGTTTTTGGTAATGACTTAACGGCCATAGTTTCGCTGCCGTCTGCAACGGGTGGTTATTTAATACAAACAAGAGTCATGCTTGACAATGCATATTGTCGACTACTTATTCAATACGGTTTGATCCCATTTACCGCGTTTGTTGCTTTCTATTGCGTAGCGATAAATAAAGCGCGTATTTCGGCCCACGTGACATTCATGGGCTTGGTCTTGTATTCCCTAATGGGGTTTGTTGAATGCGGAATGTTATATCCAGCATGTAATTTCTTTATGCTTATGGCGCTGCCCGCCTTTTCAGATAAGGGGCCCTGTCAATCCAGGGTGCCATCAAAGGATGTTGTGGAGATGGCTAAATAATGGCAAAAATTAATACTACCAAGTCAGACATTATATGGAACTATGTAAGCACTGTTCTTTCAATGGGGAGCAGCTTCCTTCTTCTTCCGTTTCTGCTTGCTTACTTATCTAACGCCGAACTTGGTCTCTGGTACACTTTTGTTGCCATTGGGAATTTAACGCTGTTATTTGAATTTGGCTTTACACCAACTTTTGCGAGAAATATTGTCTATTGTCTTAGCGGTGCGCGTAGCATTAGCAAGAGCGGCTACGATTCATCTCAAGTTGGTGATTCTGTAGACTATGAGCTGCTTGGCAAATTGATTAAAACATCCCGGATTGTTTACGCGTTAATTTCTTGCGTTGTCCTGATGCTTACCGCTACAGTTGGAACTGCCTACATTTCTTCAATTTCAAGTGCTATTGATCCCTTTTCTTGTTGGACCGCATGGTTAATTTTTTGTTTTGATGTGTTTTTTAATCTATTCTTTTTTCATTATACGACCTGCCTGAGAGGGTTCGGGGATATTTCCGCTGAAAGCAGGGCAAAGTCTTATGGTCGCATTGGGCAGCTTGTGGTTTCTGCGTTTTTGCTGTTTATGGGTTTTGGCATCATTGGCGCTGCCATCGGTTATCTGTTTAATGACATTGTGCTGAGATTTTTTTGCGGTCGCTTTCTGGAGGTTCACTCAGAGGCGATAAAAAAAGCAAACGATGCTTGTACGGGTGTTTCTATTTCTGAAATAAAAGAAACGTTTATTTCAGTGGCTTATTTGGCGTGGAGGGACGGCGTTGTTCAACTTTGCTGCTATGCTTCCACTCAGTTGAGTTCGCTGCTCTGCTCCTATTTTCTTGGTGTGGAGGTTAACTCTCAGTATTCATTAATTATTCAAGTTGGCGGTGCAATTTACGGGTTTGCCAGCGCCTACGTTCGATCTTTTATTCCAATGTTTCAATCTGCTTATGCTGGTGGCGAAGTTCAGACTGCACGAAAAATTATTGAAAAAAGTCTGTCTCTATATTGGATTTTAATTGTTGTATGCACGATCGGTGTCTGGTTTGTCGGCTTCCCAGTCTTGTTCCTAGTTAAGAAAGGTTTTTCCCCCGACGGGCTTCTTTATTTCGCCTTGGTTGTTTATCTTGCGGTTTGGAACCATCATTCATTGTGTTGTAATTACATTATCAGTACGAATGAAATCCCCTATCTCCCGGCTTATATAGTTTCGGCTATTGCAGGTTTTGTATTGTCGTATGTCTTAATTTCCTTTACTGGCATGGGCGTCTGGGCGCTTGTGGTTGGTAATGGGGCCGCTCAGCTTGCATATAATAATTGGAAATGGCCTATATACCTTGCGCGTAAATTCTCTTCCCATTATTTTGCGTTGATTAGAGCTGGTCTCATGCAGTGGTCCTGCGCATTGAAGAAATAAGTGTTAATCACTGCTTTAATGCGACTTATGATTTCGATCGCGCCGATAGTGCCGAGAAAGTGGTGTAGAGTCCGATCCGAAGTAAGTTGCATGGCGTTGGGGAGCAGAGCCTGCTCGGCAGATCACCATTTAGATGCAAGGCCTATAACCCGATCGCAAACCTCCAACGCAGCAGATCGATGCGTGACGATGATGACGGTATGACCGAGATTTCGCATGCGGTCCAGCATTTCTCGCTCGGTCTTGGGGTCGAGGGCCGATGTGCATACATCGAGCAGAAGCACGGGGGAGTCGGAGCAGACCGCACGCGCAACGGCAAGGCGCTGGTCCAGGTCCCCATACCAGTTGTCGTTGGTGTAGTCCCAGGTTAGGTCCATCTGGCACCATTTGCCGTCGATCTTTACGGCGTTCCAGGTGTGGCCGTTGCCGGTGATGCGGCCGTTGGCGATGCCCGCGGCGTCAAGGAGCTTGGAGTAGATGCGCTGGTAGCTCTCTGGTGCCCTGGTGGCGCGTGGTACCGCTTTCGGCCGAGCACCAGTTGAGGCTGTGGTCGTACTCCAGCCGGTCGAGCGTCCAGTCGTGGAGCCACAGCGCCATGTCGTATTCCGAGCCGTTTGTCTGTTGCCTGCACTGGGCCACGGCGTTGTTGACGATCTGCGTGACGCTTGGGCGGGCGGCGTCGTTTACGGTCACCTCCGCCGTGGCGCGCAGGTAGTAGATCCCCTTGTCGTTTTGGGGGTCGTATCTGTCGTTGTCCATAAAGTAGAAGTGGATGCGGTACGTGCCCGATGTTAGCGTCGGATTATTTTAGCCAAATATAGTCGGCCGAGATTGACCAATCCCG
>CAJMRD010000019.1 GCA_905215725.1 uncultured bacterium
ACATCCACACGCCCGAGGGCGGCATGCACGAGACCGGCTTCCGCACGGCGCTCACCCGCGTGATCAACGCCTACGGCAAATCGAGAAAGATTTTGAAGGACGAGGAGACGCTCTCCGGCGAGGACTGCCGCGAGGGTCTCACCGCCGTCATCTCTGTAAAGCTCGAAAACCCGCAGTTTGAGGGCCAGACAAAATCCAAGCTCGGCAACAGCGACATCCGCACGATGGTGGACAGCGTTGTGAGCGACAAACTTGAGCAGTTCTTTGAGGAAAACCCCGCCGTTGCCAAGCAGATCTTGGAAAAAGGCATTTCCGCCTCCCGCGCGCGCGAGGCCGCGCGCAAGGCGCGCGACAGCGTCCGCCGCAAGACCGGGCTGGAGTCCGGCCAGATGCCGGATAAGCTGCAGGACTGCAACGAGCGCGACCCGTCCCTCTGCGAAATTTACATCGTCGAGGGCGACAGCGCCGCGGGCAGCGCCATTCAGGGGCGCGACTCCCGCTTCCAGGCCATTCTCGCCATGTGGGGCAAGATGCTCAACGTTGAGAAGGCGCGCGTCGATAAGATTTACGGCAACGATAAGCTCTATCCGCTGATCGTTGCGCTCGGCGCGGGCATCGGCAAACTGTTGGTCGGCGGCGGCGCGACGCTGATCCAGGTCGGTCTGCGCTTGCACGCGCTCCTCGCTGCCCTCTGCCATGCGGTTGATGTTATCCTGCTCGATCCCAAAGAGCATGGCGGCCTGGCGCTCGGCCGCATCCAAGCTTGCCGGCGTGTCAACCGTCAACTCCTGAGCACGTGCCTTCTCACGCTCCCTGCGGATCTTCTCGATATTGCCCTTGACCTCGTTGATCTTTGTCGTGTAGGCATCCGAATAGGAGTTGAGGCTCTTGGCTCCCTCGACGATCACGTGGACCGAGGAGTAGGAAGAAGATGTCGCGGCGTCCTCGTTCACATAGAACTTATAGTCCGCAGCCGAAGCAGCGCGAAAGGCGTTGACTGTCGAGTCGGAGCTCACGTCGGTGGGATCGAGGACCTCGGCCGTAATGGTGTAATCGCCCGCGGCAAACTGGTCCTTGGCACTTTGGTTCGACGAGCTCGCGTCATTGGCGGCAAAACTCACCGTATCGCCGAGCTTTTTGCCCGAAGCCTTAAGGAACTTCGAAGTCACCGCGACCTCACCGGCGCTCTCGGGCAAATCGCCGCTCACCAGCACCGGTTGATCGATATTCTCCTTGGAAAGACTCTGCACGACCACGCGCTCGCGCGTTGTGCCCACGGCGGTGTAGGCGGTCTCGGTGTAGATACCCTCGGCCGTCTCGACGCCGTCGACCTCTTGGATAGCCGCAAGATCGTCGCGCGTAAGGCCATAGGTCGACTGCACGTTAATGTCATAGACATTCTGCTGGTCAAAATAGGCGTCGACCGAATCGCGCAAATCTTCGCAGCCTGCCTTAAGACCGCACATCACGCTCACGCCAAGCGCGGTGATGACCACGATAGATAAGAAGCGCTTAAGACTGCCGCGGATTGTGCGGTGGATGCCGCGGCGAAAAACCGTCGGCACCATATCGTTTGAACTTTGGGCGGTGCGATAGGTCGTAAAATCCTGCTCGTGCTCCATGTTCCGCGCGTCGCGGCGTTGGCTGTTTTGGCGGTCCTGGTCCATGGGCGCTACCACTCGATCGTCTCGATAGGCACGGGATTTTGCTGGACCGTCTCGCTCTCCACGCGACCACTCTTAAAGCGGATCAGGCGATCGGCCATGGGCGCGAGCGCGGAGTTGTGCGTGATGATAATGACCGTAATGCCCTGCTTGCGGCAGGTATCCTGCAGCAGCTGCAAGATCTGCTTGCCGGTTTTATAGTCGAGCGCGCCCGTGGGCTCGTCGCACAGGAGCAGCTTGGGGTTCTTTGCCAGTGCGCGGGCGATGGACACGCGCTGCTGCTCGCCGCCCGAAAGCTGTGCCGGAAAGTTGCCCAGGCGCTCGCCCAGGCCAACCTGGCGAAGCGTTTGCTCGGCATCGAGCGAATCGGGGCAGATTTGCGCCGCGAGCTCGACGTTTTCGAGCGCTGTCAGGTTGGGGACCAGATTGTAGAACTGAAAGACAAAGCCGACGTCGGCGCGGCGGTATTCCACGAGCTGTGCCTCGTTGGCAGAGCTCACGTCGCGCCCGTCCACTGTCACGGAGCCGGAGGTTACCGTATCCATGCCGCCTAGGATGTTGAGCGCCGTAGTCTTGCCGGCGCCCGAAGCGCCCAGGATAATGGCGAGCTCGCCGCGCTCAACGGTAAAGCTCGCGCCGTCGAGCGCATGGATGCGGGCATCGCCCTCGCCGTATGCTTTGATGACGTCTTTGAATTCGATATAGGCCATCGATCGGTTCCCATCTGGTCGGATAACTCTTTAGTATTACCCATTTCACGCCGACCAAAAAGGTACAGGTTCATTTTGGCAGGTTTTATATGGGGAAACGACAGCCATAGATGAGGCGCCGGGGAGGCAGAGAAATCATCGACGGGGTCAGGCCGACCGCCAAACACAACGCACGCATCTCTATCTGTCAGCCGAATCATTCGAACAGCTGTTCGTTTTTATGATATGATTCCACTATCTAAGCAGGCCAATACGCAGAAAGGCGGCCAACATGGCGTTCGACTTTAAGAAGGAATGCAAGGAGCTCTACAAACCTGCAAGCAAGCCGAGTATCGTAACTGTCCCGCCTATGAGCTACGTTGCCGTTCGCGGAAAGGGCGACCCAAATACCGAAGGTGGCGAGTATCAAAACGCCCTGCCGCTGCTTTACGGCATCGCCTATACCGTCAAGATGTCGAAGAAAGGCTCAAGGAGTATCGAGGGCTATTTCGACTTTGTGGTACCGCCGCTCGAGGGTTTCTGGTGGCAAGACTCCCCGAGCGGCGACATCGATTATGTACGCAAGGACGATTTCAACTTTATCTCGTGCATCCGCCTGCCCGATTTCGTCAGCCGAGATGATTTTGACTGGGCAGTCGCGGAGGCCACGACCAAAAAGAAACTGGACTTTTCCGCCGTCGAGCTGCTTAAAGTTGACGAGGGTCTCTGCGTTCAATGTATGCATACCGGGCCCTACGACAACGAACCGGCGACCGTAGGCGCTATGAATGAATACACGACCGAGCAGGGCTATGTCCCCGACTTCTCAGACACCCGTTTCCATCACGAAATCTATCTCTCCGATCCACGCAAATGTGCACCGGAGAAACTTAAAACTGTGATTCGTCATCCTATCAAGCGCGCTGAATAGCGTGGAGCGTCATTTCACGCGCTGGGTTTTAAGCCAGCCAACCAGCCGCCTCCTAGGCCGTCCGGTAATTATCTTGACGCGGCCCGTCGCATCTTATAAGTTTGTTTTGCTAAAGCTGGAAAGCCTCTCAACGATGCGCAACTCCAGCTCTTTTTATATCAAGAGGCTTAAATGGAATACCAGAAGTCGCGGATATCCATCAACGAACAAATAGCACTATTGACAGAAAACAAGGGTCTTGAGTGCTCTGATCAAAGCGAACTCGAGCGAGCTTTGGTCGAAGCCAACCACTACAGACTGTCGGCCTACTGGTTTCCCTACAAAACCAAATGCAAGTCCGGGATTACCATCTTTCGCGAAGGCACAACATTCGAAACCATCATCTACACGTATGAATTTGACCGAGCCCTCCGGCAGTTAATGTTTGATGCGGTCGGCAGTGCGGTCGGCAGAATTGAGATCTACCTCAGAAGCAGAATTGCCTATCTTGCCTCTGAGGAACGCGGGCCTTTCTGTTACCCAGATGTCGCCATAACGAGGCTCAACTCGGCATGCCCGTCGAGCTCTGCGCCGCACTGGGCTACGCAGCCGTCTTTGGCAGCGCCACCAATACGCTGCTCGCACCCATCCTTATTGGCTGCGAAGTCTTCGGCTTTGGTAACTTGCCGATGTTCATTATTGTCTGCGTTGTGGCTTACCTGTTCAACATGGATAAGTCCATCTACGCCCTGCAGGAGCGGGCGTAGATCGATGTCCAGGCAGGTGGTCTCAGCCGGAAACGGTGTCCCACTCTGAGGCTGTATTCCGGGACACGGTTTTCCGCTTGGAACGCCATTCGGAAAGCGCATCCCGCTTTAAAACGGAATTCCGGGACGTAGTTTCCGTCTGAGCCTCCATTCGGAAAGCATGTCCCGTTCTTTCACGGCATCTTGGCTATGCAAAGCGCTCGAGTGTTACTCCTCGTACGCGCCCTCAAGCCGAAGCAGCCACTCCTTGCGGTCGAGGCCGCCGGCATATCCGTTGAGCGAACCGTCGGCGGCAACCACGCGATGGCACGGCACAATAATCGAAATGGGATTACGCGCGACCGCGGCCCCCACGGCACGGGGAGACGCAACGGGTGCTTCGTTTCCCGGTACACGATGTCGAGCCGCAACACGCTGGGCGATCTCACCATACGTAGCGACCTCGCCACGCGGGATAGAAAGCAGCTCAAACCAAACCTCGCGCTGAAACGCCGTACCAATCATATGCAACGGCGGCGTAAACCGAGGCTCCTGCCCCGCAAAATAAGCATTCAACCAAGCCCACGAACGCTCAAGCACCGAAGAAGCCGCACCATTTGCCGGACTTACCGACGACATGCCGCCAGCACCAGAAACTGCATCGGCGCCTTCAACATGTTCGGGATCTTCTTTGAGAAGCGTGGAGCCAAAGTGCTCCTGCCCCTCAAACCAAAGCCCCGTCAAACCGCGGCCATCAGCGGCAAGCAGGATTTCGCCCAAAGGCGAAGCAAACGTCGTCGTGACCACCAGCGGCTCCTTTCAAAACTCCGCAAACATAATACCGCGAACTGTGCAGACAACCCCAATCGACCCCAAAGTCACCCAAAGCAGCAGGCGCAACGCGCCGCAGCTGCCGGCCGCGTCCCACAGTCCCCAAAGGCGGCAGGCGCACAGCGCCGAGGCCGCCGCCGGGACCAGGGCCCGCAACGGCCACGCGCCCTCGCATCAGCCCAGCGGCCCCAACCAACAATGGCCCCATCGCAGGCCGCTCGCAGCAGCGTCACCGCAGGCGGGGGCCGGGCTTAGCTTTCAGAACACTCCGCAGACCAGTGTGGCGCCTTGTCCGCAGCTCCGAAGGAGCAGGACAAGGCGCCACACATGGTCGAGGACGTTCTGAAAACTAAGCCCGGCCCCCGCCGGACAGGCCACACTACTCGCAGAGCAGCTTAGCGATCTGGACGGCGTTGGTTGCCGCGCCCTTACGGATTTGGTCACCGCAGCACCAGAAGGTAATGCCACGCGCGGCCTCCGGGTTCGAGATGTCGCGACGCACGCGGCCGACCCAGATCAGGTCCTGGTCGGAGGTGTCCATCGGCATGGGGAAGCGGTCGTGCGCATCCTCGGCGCTCATGTCGTCAACCAGCTTCACGCCCGGAGCGGCAGCCAGCGCAGCACGGGCCTCTTCCACCGTAATGTCGCGCTCAAACTCGAGCGTGATGCTCTCGGAGTGCGAACGCAGCACGGGCACGCGCACGCAGGTGCAGTTCACGCGCAGCTCGGGCAGATGCATAATCTTGCGGCCCTCGTTTTGTAGCTTCATCTCCTCGGAGGTAAAGCCCTCCTCCTTGACGCCGCCAATCTGCGGAATCAGGTTGCTCGCCAGCTGAGCGGCAAACGCGCGCGGCTCGGGAATCTCCTCGCCACGGCCCAGGGCGGCCAGCTGAGCCTCGAGCTCGGCCATACCGGGAGCGCCAGCACCCGAAGCCGCCTGGTACGTCGAGACGATCATGCGCTTCACGCCAGCAAGCTGGTGCAGCGGCCACGTAGGAACCAGGCCGATGATGGTCGCGCAGTTGGGATTGGCGATAAGGCCGTGATGCCACTTGATATCGTCGGCATTGATCTCGGGCACGACCAACGGCACCTCGGGATCCATGCGGAAGGCATGGCTGTTGTCGACCACAACGGCGCCGCGCTTGACGGCCTCGGGCAGCAGTTCCTTCGCGATGTCGTCGCCGGCGGCTCCGAGCACAATATCACAGCCCTCAAAGGCCTCGGGGCAAGCCTCTTCGATCACGATCTGCTCGCCGCGGAACTCAACAGTCTTGCCCGCGGAGCGTGCACTTGCCAGCAGCTTGAGCTTGCCAACTGGAAACTCCTGCTCGTTGAGGCACTCGAGCATCTGGGTGCCCACGGCTCCCGTCGCGCCCAAAATAGCAACCGTGTACTGTTTCATGCTTCCCCCTTTAAAGGTTGTGGCTTTTGCCCGCACGCCGAGCAGGCCGATTATTGTTGCCAGTGTATACAAGAACGGGGCGGGCACGAAACCCGCCCCGTCGAAACGAAACCGAAACGAAACGCCCCGCCGTAGATTTTTGAGACATGACCCAAAAATCTACCGAACAGTCGCTACTTTTTGAGCGCAGCCAGAGCGGAATCGACCGGCGCAGGAGCCTCCAGATCGGAGACCTTCACAATGCCGTTCTCGTCGGAGAAGGCACGGTAAATGGTCTGAATCGCCAGGTCGAAGTCCTTCTCCTCGACACCGATAATGATATTGATCTCGTCGCAGCTCTGCGAAATCATACGCACGCTCACGCCAGCCTGGCCGAGCATGCCAAACAGGTGGCCCGAGATACCTGCGCGGCCGCGCAGGTTACGGCCGACGGTCGCGATGAGCGCCAGGCCCTCGACAACCTCGATCTCGAGCGGCTCGACCTCCTGTTGAATGTCGCCCACGAGCGAGTACAGCGAGTCGTGCACATCCTGCTCCTGCACCACGGCGCCAAAGCGATCGACACCGGTGGGCATGTGCTCGACGGAAACGTCATAGCGCTCGAAGACCGAAAGCGCGCGGCGCATAAAACCGACACGGGGTTTGGTGCGGTCGCGGGCAACGTTGATGGCGACAAAACCGCGCTTGCCGGTCACACCGGTAATGATGGGCTCCGCCTCGCCCTCATCAGCCGTCTCGCTAATGATGGTGCCGGGGTCCTGCGGCGCATTGGTGTTCTTGATGACCAGCGGAATACCCGCCTCGCGCACGGGGAACACGGCCTCCTCGTGCAGGACGCTTGCGCCCATGTACGAAAGCTCGCGCAGCTCCTCATAGGTAACGCGCGCAATGGGCTGAGCCTCGGGAACGATACGCGGATCGGCAGAATAGAAACCCGAGACGTCGGTCCAGTTCTCGTACAGGTCGGCGCCCAGGCACTTAGCCAAGATCGAGCCCGAGATATCGCCGCCGCCACGGTCGAGCAGCTTGATCTGGCCCTCGCGCGTCGCGCCGTAGAAACCGGGCATAACAAAGCCGCCCTGCTGGCCGTACTCCTGCACCAGCTCGGAGGTGCGGTTCATGCTGAGCGTACCGTCGTGATGGAACGCCACGACCGTCGCGGCGTCCAGGAACGGCAGGCCCAGGTACTCGGCCATCAGGCGAGCGGTGAAGTACTCACCGCGGCTCACGAGCTCCTCGGTGGAGTAACCGCCCGAGCGGGCGCGCTCGGCAAAGGCCGCGAACTCCTCGCGGATGGGATAGGTAAGCTCCAGCTCGCCAGCAATATCAAAATAGCGCTGGCCAATGTCCTCGAGCAACTCCTCGCACGACACGTGATACTTAACGTGCGCGTTAACCAGGTAGAGCAGGTCGGTCACCTTGGTGTCGCCCTTAAAGCGGCGACCGCAGGCAGAAACCACCACAAAACGGCGGGCAGGGTCGGCATCGACGATGGCCTTGATCTTCTTGAAGTGTTCGGCGTCGGCGACCGACGAGCCGCCAAACTTGGCAATCTTAATCATGGGCTGGAGGTTACCTTTCTAAAAAGCCTCTGCGAACCTATTTTGCGCGCTCTGATACCATGGTTTCACCGATTGGGACCAAGGCATCCGAGGAGCAGTGTTATATGGGAACTTATCATAGTACACGAGGACGCACTTTATCGTGCTCAAGTAAGGTGGCAATCCGCACCGGCATCGCTCCCGACGGGGGTTTGTTTGTCTCGGACGAGCTCGGCACCCAGCAGGTCGATATCAGCTCGCTTGCAGATAAATCGTACTTTGAAATCGCTCAAGATGTGTTGGGAATGTTACTGAATGATTACACGGCCGAAGAAATTTCGGCGTGTGTCGACGAGGCATACCGCGGCACGTTCGCGAGTGAAGAGGTTACGCCGCTCGTCAAACTCGACGCTGCGCCGGGCGCCGACGCCCCTCAGACCTATGTGATGGAGCTCTTTGGCGGCCCTACAAGCGCCTTCAAGGACGTCGCCCTGCAGATGCTCCCCCGTCTGATGGCCCGCACTTCCGCCAAGGACGGCGGCGCCGAGCGCATCATGATCGTCACCGCCACGTCGGGCGACACGGGCAAGGCTGCGCTCGCCGGTTTTGCCGACGCTCCGGGCACGGGCATCACCGTCTTTTATCCCGAGGGCAAGGTTAGCCGCGTTCAGAACCTGCAGATGTCCACGCAGGAGGGCGACAACGTCGCCGTCTGCGGCATCCGCGGCAACTTTGACGACGCCCAGAGCGCCGTCAAGCGCATCTTTGCCGATAAGGAGCTTGCCGAGCGCCTGGAAGCCGCCGGCACGGTGCTTTCGAGCGCCAACTCTATCAATGTCGGCCGTCTGGTACCGCAGGTCGTCTACTACTTTGCCGCCTATGCGCAGCTGCTGCGCGCCGGCGCTATCGAGGCTGGCGACGCCGTTGAGTTCTGCGTCCCGACCGGCAACTTTGGCGATATCCTGGCCGGCTACTACGCCAAGCGCATGGGTCTGCCCGTCGCCAAGCTCATCGTCGCGAGCGACAAGAACAACGTGCTTGCCGACTTCCTGACCACCGGCGTCTACGACCGCAACCGTCCGTTCTTCACGACCATTTCGCCGTCGATGGACATCCTCATCAGCTCCAACCTCGAGCGCATGCTCTACTTCCTGTCCGACGGCGACTGCGAGCTCGTTGCCGGCCTTATGGAGCAGCTGGCACAGACTGGTCGCTACGAGGTGCCCGCCGAGCTACTGGCCAAGATTCAGAGCGTCTTTGGCTGCGGCTGGGCCAGCGAGGACGAGGTCCGCGCTGCCATCAAGAGTTGCTGGGATGCCAACGGCTACGTGATCGACCCGCACACCGCTTGCGGCTATCACGTCTTCGAAAAGGTCGCTCCCGCCGAGGGCGCCAAGGCTCGCGTGCTGCTTTCGACCGCCAGCCCCTACAAGTTCCCGCGCGCCTGCTGCGACGCCCTGGGCCTCGACGTTCCCGAAGACGACTTTGAGGCTATGCGCGTACTCGAGCAGGCCACCAATACGGTCGCCCCGACCCAACTCGCCGAACTCGAGTCCAAGCTCGTCCGCTTCGAAGACGTCTGCGACGTTGCCGACATGGCCAACTACGTAGAGCAGGCTGCAAAAAAGATGGCTACCAACTAAACCCCTTATAAGGCGCCGGCGAAAGCCGGCGCACCTTCTTTCATCAGATAATCCCCGGGATGATGACGAACGCGCACAGCGTGCCTGGCTGTTTAGTTCGTCGCGAGTTCCGCACGCAAAGGAAAGCACTTAATGTGCTTTCCGTCTTGCGCAGGACTGCCCGAGCAGCGAACTAAACAGCCAGGCACGCCAGGAGGACTCACATGATCAAGATCACCGTCCCAGCAACAAGCGCCAACTTGGGCATCGGCTACGACACCCTCGGCATGGCCGTCAGCCTCTACTCGCACTTCACCTTCGAGCGCGCCGACAAGCTCACCATCACGGGCTGCCCCGAGGAGTTCCAAAACGAGAATAACCTGGTCTACGTGAGCTTTGTCGATGCACTGGCCGCATGGGGCGAGCCGGCCTTCCCCGTCGCTATCGACATCCAGACCGACGTGCCCGTCGCCCGCGGCCTGGGTTCCAGCTCCACCTGCGTCGTCGCCGGCATCATGGCGGCCGCCGCGCTGACGGGCCACACCGTCGACCGTGCCGAGCTCGTCCGCATCGCCACCGAGGTCGAGGGGCATCCCGATAACGTCGCCCCCGCCATCCTGGGCGGCGCCGTCTGCTCCTTTACGCCGACCGATTCGCTCCCCCAGTGCCTGCGCTACGAGGTGAGCGATCGCCTGCGTTTTATTACCGTGATCCCGCCCTACGAGGTGCACACGAGCGAGGCGCGCAAGGTCGTGCCGCAGGAGATTCCGCTCTCCACCGCCGTGTGGCAGATGGGCCGCATCGCCGGCATGACACGCGGCCTGGAGACCGGCGACCTCGACCTGATTGCCGCCGCCAATGACGACCGCATCCAGGAGCCCTATCGTCGCCGTCTCATCCCCGATTACAACGCCGTACGCGATACCTGCCTTAACGGTGGCGCTAAGACCATCTGGATCAGTGGCTCCGGCTCGACCCTCATGGCCGTAACTGACGACACCATCGTGGCAAAGTTCCTGCAGGTCAAGCTGCGCGAGCAGTTCCCCAAGTGTGATACGCATATTCTGACGTGCGACACCGATGGCGCTCAAATCGAGTACCTGTAGCGCCCTGCCTCATTGCTCTCACCGGCCCCCTTGGGGCTTCCCCTGAAAACGTCCTCGATCATGAATTGCCCCGTCGTGCGCTTCGCGCGACGGGGCAATTCGATCTGCGGATTGTTTTCAGGGGAAGCCCCAAGGGGGCCTGCGCAGCCTCGAAAGGATAATCGCATTCGCTGATTTAATCTTGTGCTCCAACGGAGCCACGGACGAGAGGCCTTCGCGCTGCGGAATAATTTTGAGGGGAACACCCCGACCATCCCTGCGTTTACCTTGCTGAGGATGTCTACAGGAACCCACGCTTTGAAGGGGCGCCGGGCAGATAGGGGCTTTTTAAGTTACATAATAAACTGTTTATCTATGCTACTATTTAACTAGGCATCGCAGTATGGAGGTGGTCAAAGTGTTACGCACACTCAAAGCTTCGTTTTTCCTCTCGATACTTTTGATATTACCGATATGTTTCTCGTTTAGCCCTTCGACTGCTTATGCTGCAGAAAGCGATGCTGTCGCAATTTCTGGCGCAACCCAAGATTTTGATTTAACGAAAGGTCCCGAGCAGTCTCATCAAATCAAGCTTAAGGATGGGACCGTTGCAGTAATAGGAATTAAAAAAACCAATGAGCCCAGCCTGATATGGGACAGTTACTACAACAACGCATCTGGAACTTGGACTATCTATTACAACAGTCCTTTTATTTATCGCGAATTCAAGATCAAGATAGCGAACTCGCTCATTACCAGCGCTTGGGGACAAAACTATACGACTATCGGCTGTACGGTAACTAACGAGTCCTTTATATGGAACTCGAAACAGGCGACATATCGACTCAACTATGAATCGATGGGGATGACGTCCGGTATCGCCGTGTTGCAAGCGACCATGGAAGGCAGCACGCTCCACACCTATGCAAACTAGACTCACATCAATTGAGGAAGTTCAATGATCTCAATTCCTGCACGCTCAGACATTATGATCGCTCTCGTTTGGATTCTCATCGGAGTGTTTATTTGGCGTATCTGCAAATGGGTTAAAAACAAGAAATAGTTGATAAAACGTATATGCCATTTATGCGATGCTTGGGGCCGTTAAATCGGCCCCTATTTCTATAGCTTTTCAAGCAGCAGTCACCCATTTGGAAGTCGCAATGCCATTCATACGATTTCGGCCCTTTAAGCCGCTTTCTATTGGTAGGGACTCTTGCTGGTAAGGATTGCTTACTAGATACAAACCTCGGCAATAAATTGGGTTAGGCTGCGCTGGTTTCTTTGTATTCGAAGACTGGCTCTAGAAGATCTTCGATGTTGCAGTGGAGGGCTTTTGCTATGGCTCTTACGCTTGTTACCGAAGCTTCATTGATGTTTCTCTGGCGCTGCTCGTACATTTGGATTGAGCGGAGTGATACGCCCGATTCGTATGCCAGGTCTTGCTGAGTTTTCTTAAGCCTCTTCCTTGCTAACGCAAGCTTGGTTTGCCTGGACGCTTTTTTCGCCATATCGCAGACGAGGCGAGCCACGCGTTCCTCCGAGGCTTCGTGCCAGGGGTAGTACAGACTGCGTAGCACATCGAATGGAACGACATGCAGCAAATCTTCGAAAGACTCTCCTAGGCGCCACTGAAGGTATGCCAATATCCAGCCTGTCCAATATTCCGGTGTCTTTTCGAATCGGTAGGTTCGATTTGGCATCGGCCTTGATTGATAGCCCGACCTTTCGGCGATAAGCGCGAACAGCTCAACGCCCGATTTTCCCGACACTACCCATGCGTTGCCGCGTTCGAACTCGCGGGCTACGCCGCTCAGGCAAAAGAGTTCAGCAACTTCCGATCCTTCTGCCCCATAATCGTTAACGGCATAGTCAAAGCAGTCGCCGAGATTGTTCATTGCGTCCTCGAGGTAGTAGACGGGGTATGTCCTACTCGGCCCACGATCCGTTGTTAGCGCCGGGCGATTCTAGCCGCTAATAGTCAAACGATTTTGACCAATCCCGGTCACCGAATAATGGCCACCGTGCCTCCCCGCCGCCACTACGCTGGTGGTGCCAACACGCCGGCGTTAGGAGGACCATTGAGGTGAACGAGAGACACGATGACCTACAGGAGATTATAGACGCGGCGCTCCGGGAGATGGCCGCGGAGGAGGGCGACGGGTTCGACCCGCAGGCATGCAACCTCGCCGAGTTCTGCAGGAGGACGGGGCTCACCCGCTCCCGCGCGAGGACGGTCAGGGCCCACGGGTTCAGGGCCCTGCCCCACGGGAACAGCGGGAGGAGGGCCGCGCCGGGCGTGCTCGCCGGCCACACCGGCCTGGTGGACGACCTCCTGCGGAAGGGCGTCACCAACTCGCAGGTGATATTCGAGCGGCTGCTCGGCCAGGGCTACGCCGGCGGCCTCACAACGGTGAAGACCTACATCGCCGCGCACCGGGACCTCGTGCCCGCGAAGAGGCGGCAGGCGGCCCCGCAGGGCTGCCGCGGCCAGCGCTTCAGGACGGCGCCCGGAGAGGCCTACCAGATGGACTGGGGCTTCGTCGCGGTCGAGCGCCCTGGCGGGGAGCGGGCGCGGATCGCCTGCTTCGCCATGGTCTGCCACCATTGCGGGGGCGCCCACGTCGAGTTCTTCCCGAACGCGCGCCAGGAGAACCTCCTCATCGGGATGCTGCACGCGTTCTCGGCGCTGGGCGTGCCCGCGACCGTGCTCACCGACAACATGAAGAGCGTGGTCGTCCGCCGCGATGCCGACGGCCGGCCCGTCTGGCAGGCCGACTACGCCGAGTTCATGGGCGTCGTCGGCTTCCGCACCAGGTTGTGCAGGCCGCGCCACCCCTATACGAAGGGCAAGGTGGAGAGGCTCGTCCGCTTCGTGAAGGGGAACTTCCTCGCGGGAAGGTCCTTTACCGACCTTGACGCCCTCAACCGGGAGGCCGCCCTCTGGTGCGCCGAGCAGGGAGGCCGCTGGCGGCGCGCGGCGGCATGCGTCCCGATGCGCGAGCACGAGGCGGCGTGCTCGGCGAACACCAGGCCGCTCGAGGTCACGGCCGAGGTCGAGCGGTACCTGTGCCCGCGCCGGAAGATCTCCTTCGACGGCTTCGTGAGCTTCGAGGGGCACCGCTACGGCGTGCCCTACTGGTACGTCCGCCGCGAGTGCAGGGTGAACCGGGAGGGGCGCGTGGTGCACATATACAGCGACGACCTCTCCCGCGAGCTCGTCGCCCACGCCGTCGGCACCGGCGCCGACAGCTGGTGCGAGGGGCAGTGGGAGACATCGCCGGCGCAGCCCGAGGAGCTGCCGACCCAGCCGGTGGGGACCGTGGTCGAGCAAATCGCCCCGCCCAGGACGAAACCCGGTTTCGAGAGGTTCGACTTCGGGAGGGCCGAATGATGGCGGGCGCGGGGGCGAGCCCCTACGAGCTCGCGAGCGACGCCGCGTCGAGGCTCGGGATCGCCGTCGGGGCGGAGGAGCTCGCGACCCTCGCCTCGGACCTCGACCTCGGCGACGGGGAGATGGCCGCCGTGGCAGCCACCTTCTCCTACCTTGCGGAGAAGAGGAGGCTCGCCTCCATCGAGACGCTGCTGAGGCTGAGCAGGCTGCCCAGGCGCGAGCCCAAGACCTTCGAGGGCTTCGACTTCTCCAGGATCCAGGGCCGGGACGCGGCCGCGCTGGGCAAGCTCCCGTCGCTGGCCGACCTCTACGCGCACCGCAACGTCGCCTTCGTCGGGCCCGGCGGCATAGGGAAGACGCACCTCGCGCAGGCCTACGGGCGCGAGTGCTGCATGCGGGGGCTCAAGACCTACTACATAAAGGCGACCGAGCTCAGGGACAGGTTCCAGAAGGCCGTCCAGCGGGGAAACACCTCGCGGGTCGTCTCCTCGCTCGTCAAGCCGTCGTGCCTCATCGTTGACGAGGTGGGGAGATGCGTCTACGACAGGCCGTGCACCGACCTGTTCTTCGATGTCGTCGACAGGCGCTACGAGAAGGAGGGGCCGAACGCGATGGTCCTCACGAGCAACATCGCCCCGAGCGGGTGGGATGAGTTCTTCACGGGCGACGACACGCTCCTCTGCGCCCTCGACAGGCTGTTCGACAAAGCGTCGGTGTTCGTGATGCGGGGCCCGAGCTACCGCGGCAGGGAGCTTGACACCTACTCGGTGGAGGCCGTCCCCCAGGCGGTGAAGGTGAGGGGGATCCAGCCCGAGGGGATGTAGGAATGCGATAGGAAAGTCATAGATGCGGGCGTGTTGGCTAAAATGGGTCGGCCGGGATTGGTCAATCTCGGCCGACTATATTTGGCTAAAATAATCCGACGCTAACAGCACTTATATCCAACTTCACGCAAAAGCCGAACAAAAGCCCTTGATTATCAACTTCATCCGAACAAAAGCCAGCCAAGTATCACTTAGCAAATACAAAACGCCTTCTCGACATCCATAGCAGTGGCATCCCAGTTATATCGACTTTCAACAAGCGCCCTAGAGTTTCGAGACTGAAGAGAAAGCAGCTCTCGATCATCAAAAAGCCTGCATAATGCCGAAACCACCTCATCAGATGCCATGGACCGAATTATTGTGCCGTAGCTATCATCTAAGATAAGCTCGCGTGCCCCGCCCACATCTGTTACCACTGCAGGCGTTCCGCAGGCTGAAGCTTCAAGAAGTACCGTTGAAAAGCCTTCGGAACGAGTTGGAAGACAAAGCACATCTGCTTGCTGAAGTAAGGAAGAAATATCCTCTGTGTTACATCTCCCAAGCCAAAACAAGTTAGACGAACAGGCTTCCTTGACCTCATTAGCCAGCGGACCATCCCCTGCAAGAACAAAACAAATATCACGCTTGGTAATATCTTTTGTGCGAGCCGCCTCAATAATTGAATTAATTCCCTTTTCAGGAATAAGCCGCCCGACAAAAGCTACAACCAAAGATGACTGAGGGATACCTAATTCAGATCGGAAATCTCTCCCCGAAGAAATACTCCTATAGAATGAGGCATTGATTGAGTTTGAAATGACGCCCTTTGCAGTGATATTAAAGTGCTGAAGCCATTCAACACTTTTAGAAGAAATCCCATAGAAATCAGGGTCAAACGTCTTTACGCGATCCGTAATCCAATCCTCATATCGGCGCACAAAAAAATCAAGGAGTGGCTGATTGAAGGAAAGATACGCTGAGCCGTGGTCGAGAACGACAGCCTTAGCACTATGATCCGCAGCAAACCTCAGCCCTTCGAGCGAGAGAGGGAAAAGTCTCGTGTTTATCAGAACACCATTCCACTCATAATCATCAAGGGTTTGCAGGAGTCGGTAATAATCACTGGTTTTTTTGGGAAGAGGAAGTCTTCCATCAAGTAACGGAATGCAAGGAAGACGAATTACCTCCAGGCCGTTTTCGACTGAATGACCGACTCCCACGCGCATCGAATCATTAGTAACGATAACCACCCTATCGCCGCGTGCAGTCAAGGCATGAGCGAGACCATCGACAAAATTACCAATTCCACTAAGTTGCGGGTGATAATGGTGAGTGAAAATACAAATAGAGGAGCTCATCACATAACCTCATCTGATATAGATGTCATATCCTTAATTCTGTGCCGTCCAGACTTCCCCATCTCCAAAGTCGAGCAAGAGCGGAAGATGGGTATGTCGATTATCCGGTGACGGTATTTTTTTCCAATCGCCATACATCGTTGTAAGATATTTATCCGTCATACGAGGAACAGGGAATTCACTGCCTTCGAAAACCGCGCTGCTCAGAGGGAAAATCTCTGAAATAGGCACTGGCGCCATATTCGGCCAGCTTAACGTCAGACAGCAATCAGAGACCTCACCCGTATTTGAGTCGGCAATACAGGAATCGAACAAATCCTGGTAAGAGCATGCGCCTCGAGAAACCAGTTGTTCCACCACGTGCATAGCAGAACAACCAATTTGCTCGAGTTGACCAAGGAACCCTTTATGAGGGACAACAATGGAAGAAGAATGATATAAATAGGCTCTTTTCTGTGCAATTGATGCAGTTCGGACTTGCTTTGCACGAAGGCGTTTATCTGTATAGAGCTGGTCATATGGAAAGATGTCGACAAAAATGCCCATCGAACTGGAAGCCTCTCGAGCCTCTTGATTCTCGAAGCGAGTTCCATCGCGATACACCTTAGCAAACATCGCAGCATAGCCAGTAGTATTCCGCGATGTATGGAGCGAATATCCTTCCGGTAACCCACCCTCGGCTAAAGAGCAAAAGCGGTCATAATCTGAACGCATCATTCCGATATCTATATCATCATCCCAAGGGATAAACCCCCTATGACGCATTGCTCCTAAACATGTTCCACCGTCAAGCCACCACCTGATGCCGTGCTTAGAGCAGAATGCGGCGACAACCTGAAGGATATCCAATTCAGTGTTTTGAAGCTTTAATAGCGCGTGAGCTTTAGACATCATCGGCCTATCTCTTTTCCCCGAACCATTGTTGCGTCTGTTTCCCCAAAACAGAAGACTGATAAATAAGGCAAATGGCATTGGATATAAGCGCCGATACAGTAGGGCCATTTAAGCCAAACAGCATTTGCGCAGGAGCCATAACAGCGACAGCACTAATTAAGGACAGCATGCTGCCAACAAATACCCCTCGGTAATTATCAAGAGAAACCAACAAATCGTTGACAAACCAAGCGATGCCAGTCAAAAAGGCACAAGCCAACATAGGCTGAAGGAGATCGGTATGTTTAGCTATTCCAGCGCCATAAAACAGTGACAGCAATAATTTACCGAAAAAGAAAAGGGCAACTGAAGATATGACACCGACAAAAAAGATGCCAGCAAGTATTTTACCTATGAGCGAAAAAAAGGACTTTTCTCTAGAATGGTAACGCTCTACTAGATAACCTAATAAAGGATTATAAATATAGGTCGCACCCATTTGGATAATTGCCACAGGTGCAGCAACTGATGCATAAATACCCAGAGCAGAATCTCCGAATGAATAAGATAAATACTGCCTGGGAATATTCGGCGCCGCAGAAGCAGCAATGCCGCCCAGAACGATGGGCAAACAGCTACATAGGAAGGCTCTGACCTTCGCTCGGCTAATTCCAAGCTTGATTGCAGAAATCCGATTTGATCTTGGATAATCGTAAATAACTCCGATGCCTATTGTCACTACCGTCATAAGCAACAGTGCACCTTCGAGGCTATTAAAAAATCCAAAGACAAGAATGAATGAAAGGAGAGAGCCGATGCCCTGCATTATGAGGGATTTCCCAATATAGTCCATCCTATGACCAACCTGATCATTAGCATGCATGACATCAATGACTAAGCCAGCGGTTTTATAGAGAGCATACAGAAGAATAGCGGGCACCGTACCAATACGACACGTTGCAATGGAATAGACGGCTAACATTGCAAACGCTATAAAAGTAGTAAAGAAACGAAAAGTCAGGTATTCACCAGCAGAGTTTTTCCTTTCAACATCTGCAATTTGCACCGTGTACATCCTGTATTGGGCTAATTGAGAAAACATGTTGAAAATAGACATAGCCAGCGAATAAATGCCTGCAGCACTATATCCATCAGACAGCCGAACGACCAAAATGGTGATAAGCCACTGACAGCCTAAATTAGTCAACGAACCGACGGTATTCCAGAACATATTATGTTTAATCGAAAGAGTCTTCTCTGTGGCCTTCACAAATATAAGCGCCCTTCTAAACCTGTCGAAATGAGGATACGGAGCTATCTCGCAGCTTTAAGTTCTTTTAAGATCAAAATAAACAGCCAATTCGGCACAAGACGTATAATGATATCTGCTTTAGCGATAGACGGGCAAGCTCGTCGGTATTTAAGTAAACCAATTATGGAGCGCCGCTCCCTTGCTTCAGCGAACCCCAATATTTCCTTTAGATGCGGTGAATCGGGAAATCTATCGGCAAATCGCCTAGCAGTATCAACCCTGTTTTTAACTCTTGTCGAATACCAATCATCTTTTGAAGAAACACCTGCAAGGAATCCAGTTTCGTTACCACCATGTCGACGATACTTAACCAAAGGAGTCATAGTAAAGCTGCACTTCCCCAGTTCACTGCAACCCAATGTCAACCACAAGTCATGTGCAGTCGATTCCGGAAAGGGAATCATCGACTTCGCCGCACTCGCATCTAACATGAGAGCCATACCAATGCCGTAACATACGCTTGCGGCCTGTACAGTAATATCCTCTCCAGAGCACCAATTTACTTCCGGCGAATTAGGATGAGCTTTCCTATAACTCTTTACCAGAATATTTCCGTTTTCGTCAATTACCGATCTATCACAAACATCTAGAATTGAGCCTTCTTCTAGCATATGGTTGAGCGAAACTTCAACTCTATTAGGCTCCCAAATATCATCCTGATCGCAAAGTACTACGTAATCCCCTTCCGCCAAGGAGAGCAGCGCCTCGAACGATTTGACATAACCGAGATTATTATCACCGTGATAATACCGATAGGCGTTTTTCGTTATATGCGCTTGGATAAACCGCTCTAATGAATCCGATTCAGGGCAGTCATTTCTAACTAGAAGCGTAAGCGGAAACGTTTGTTTATCTATCGAATCAAGTTGTTCCGCGAAAAACTTAAGATCGGGTTTATAAGCTGAGAGAAGTACGCATACGCCAATATCATTTCCCATTTCTATTTCCAAAAATCCTCCCAAATTCATTGCTAAAGATTATCAAAGCACCCTCAGTTAAAAGAAACTCTTTTAAAAATAGAGTATTTATCCCTGTCTCTTAAAACGAGTGCCTAATATCAATAAGTAACAACCTTTGTTCCATAAGGAATGTTATCGTAAATCCATTTTGCATTCTGAATCTCAAGGCGTACGCATCCAGCAGAGGATGGAACGCCCATCGTGGGATCCATCACGCGGTTGCTGTTGACGTAGTAGGGTGAGGAATGGAATAAGTAATCACCATAGAACTGCGTGTAGTAATAGCAAGTATATCCATGCCCAAAGGAATATCCCTTTCCGTAGACTTGATACTCCCCTATCACCGTAGGTGTGCTAGCTTTTCCCGTCGAACATACATATCGACGGTTTAAGGACCAGTTATTCCAAGATCCAGTGTAAATACTCGTAATGCAACGCGACGTATCGACAAGTATCAGCCAATTTGTATTGCTTGAATAACTTTGAGCTTTAGCATCCATATAGTCTGACACCCACGCGCCGTTTGCCATAAAGTAATTCCAGGACCCGTCCACAACGCGCCAGCCAGTAGCCATAGCGCCGCTAGCGTCAAGCCAATACCAGGTGCCGCCCAGATTGAGCCATCCCGTCTGCATGAAACCAGACGAATTCAGGTAATACCAAGATCCGTTAACGGCAACCCAACCGGTTTTCATAGCATAAGTGGACGGATCTAAATAGAACCAGGAGCCATCCTTGTACAGCCAGCCAGATCGTGCATAGCCAGCGGTCTCATCAAAAAAGTACCATTTTCCGTTAACGTTCTTCCATCCAGCGCAGGGGGAGCCATCGGTTGGATCAGCATAGAACTTACAGCCTCCAAGCATCACAAACCCGTGAGCTTCGACCAATTCGCCATCGCCGTTTGATGTAAACAGTTTTCCATTACGCAATGCTCCACACAATGAGCAATCAGAACCAGCAAAAGCCTTAGATGGCTCATCCTGAACCGAGTCCTGGACATCTACCCATTCACGACAAGCAACAGCGCCTGAAGCTTTTGCATAATAGCTTTTCCCATTTACAGAAAAATGATCAAGAAGCATTTTACCGTCGGCGGCAGGATCGAGATAATAGTATTGACCACCGTCCTTCAGCCATTCAGTCTTTATAATGCCCGACGCTTGAGAAGGCTCAGCGTAATACCAGTCTCCATTGCTCATAAACCAGCCAAGTGACAACGCTCCCGTTGAAGAAAAATGATACCGGTTGGATCCGATGACATAAAAGCCGGTAGCCATTCTATTGTCATTTGCGACATCGAGCCAATACCAAACGCCGTTCACCAAACGCCAGCCCGATGCAAGTGCGCCGGAACCGTCAGCGTAATACCAGTCCGTCCCATCAAACGCCCAACCAACAGCCATTGCGCCGGAATCCGATAAATAGTAAAGAGACGAACCGACAGAAACGATTCCTCTAGACATAACACCATCATTGGCGGGATCAAGCCAATACCAATTATTGCTAGTTTGAAACCAGCCGGTTAAGACTTCACCATTGTTACCCCAATACCATAAACCGTTATCAAGGCACCAACCATTAATCAGTCCATAGGTTCCAAGAAGATAAGGGTGCCCATCAATAACACGTCGACCAGTAGCCATAGAACAGCTGTCAAGGGAGTCAAACCAGTACCATTGGCCTCCGATAAACTGCCAACCACTTGCCAAAGCGCCTGATGGACCCGCGTAATACCACTTATTTTCAGTAAAAATCCAGCCGCAGCTCATTGCGCCGTCACGAGCGGGGTCCAAGTAGTACAACGAGTCATCAATATTCTGCATTCCGGTCAAACGACAGCCGTCAAGATAGTAGTACCAGGACAAACCGTTCCATTGCCATCCAGATAGTTTTTCTGTCGTCGACAGGTCTTGACTTTCGACAACCTGTAGGCTCGAATCTTCCGTTGTTTTGCCGGCACAATCACTGGAGTCTTGAGAGCAACCGCCACCGACAAATGCTCCCGACCCTCCTGTCGAGTCGCGCTCTACGACACCGTTATCCGCCCCCTCTTCCACGGCATAGGCAGTGCAAGAAAATGCGGGGACGGAAACTGAGAGCAAGGCGGAAAATAGCATCAAGCCAATTACTCGCCAACAAATTCGATGTTCAATCCAGACATTCATTCCAGGCCCCCAACCGATATCGACCGGCTTGCAGCAAATCAATTAAATAAACGGACGGGCTGCGCCGATCACATTTCCCCTTGCGCCAATGGAATGAATTCCGACGCCCTGATGAGGCCAGGAGTCAATCATCATACCGCCGCCAAGTGCAATTGCGATATGCCCGCGATAATAAATCACATCGCCACGCTGAATTGAGTTCGCACTCACGGGCATAAAGATATTACTTCGATACCAATTCATGGAATTGTAGGTTTGGCTTGGATCCCAGCGATGGTTATAAGGGTTGTAAACACCCATATCCATGCCAGTAGCATAAAGGCACTGCAAGACAAAACCAGAGCAATCAACAGCTCCGCCGGGAGCGGTAGACCAAGGCTCAATATATTGCGTACCAATATACTCATAGGCGCGCTGGATAAAGGCGTTCACGCAATCTTCCCGCGTTGCCTCGACAGAGATGCGAGAAGGGGTCACATAGGTAAAGTATCCGGTGCAATAGCTAGGCAGCTGAACAGTCCAAGAACTGACCTGAGGATACTGGGATGGATTTTGCCAGCCAACTTTGTCGCACTGGCCATCGCTCCAGAAAACTCGACGAACGCCATCGATGGTCCTTGCGCCCGTTGCCATAGCGCCGCTGCCGTCTAACCAATACCACTTACCCGAATCTTTAAGCCAGCCAACATGCATGCTTCCATTGGACTCAAGGTAATACCATGTTCCATTCAGGCATTTCCAACCAGTTGCCATTTTTCCGTCAGCATTTAGGTAATACCATGCACCGCCAGTAAAAACCCATCCGGTCTTCAACACGCCAGAATCGGCATCAAGCCAATACCAATCGCCGTCAATCTGTAGCCATCCAAGATGAATGGCACCCGTTCCGGGCTCAGCGTAAAACCTTAGATTTGCGACATTAACCCAGCCGGACGCTACCTGCCAACCATCAGCTCCAGCGGTTTTTAGGATAGTGCCATTTTCGCGAATCACATCCTTGCAAAGATATCCATTATCATCAGCGTATCTATCAACGCCATCATTAACGGTAACCCAACTTGAAACCACAAGCCTACCGCTCTGGTTTGCAAAACAATCGTTGCCGTCCACCTCAAATAAGCCCGTTTTCATGAGATGGCTAACAGGGTCCAGGTAATACCAGCTTGTGCCTTCTTTATACCAGCCAGAAATAAGTGCACCAGATTGGGAGGCGAAATACCAGCCGTCCTCGACCTGAGCCCAACCAACAGCCATAGCCCCGTTAGGCTTTAAATAATAAGCTGCATTGCCAAGGTCTAAATACCCAACGGACATCTTACCATCGGAAGCTGGGTCGAGATAATACCAAGCGCCGTTAACGAGTTTCCAGTCAGTGGCCGCAATACCGTTAGTGCAGTAATACCAATCTACTCCGTCTTTGTACCATCCATTTGCGAGACCATAGTCACCAAAAATGTAGGTTCTTCCATCAATCTTTTGACGACCCTTAAACATGATGAACGTCTGTGAGTCAAAATAATAGCGAGCCCCACCTATCGTTTGCCATGACGAAGCAAGGGCACCCGATGAATAAGCCCAGTACCAATTCCCGTCAACGAGAATCCAGCCGGTTTTCATAGCACCAGTGGCATCTAAATAGTATTTCCAGCTCCCGAGGTCGACAAAACCAACCTGCATTATATTGGTGGCAGGATCCAGGTAATACCATGTGCCGTCTTGATAAAACCAACCAGCAGCTAAATCGCCTCCAGCATTGGCATAAAACCAATTTCCATCTGAGTTACGTAGCCAGCAGTTCTGATATAGCGCGCCAAAAGGCGTTGCGGCATTGCCGTCATTCGCATAAAACGAAGCAGTCGATCCACCAGCATCGGTCACATTGAAATAACCTGTCTGCATTGCACCATCATTGGCTGGATCAAGCCAATACCAATAGCCCCCGCTTTGCAGCCAGCCAGTTTGGTGTTTACCGTTTTTTCCGTAATACCAAACTCCAGACGACTCGTCTCGTTGCCAGCCATCTTTTATGACGGAAGAATTATCAGGTTGCAAATCATCGGAAACCACAGAAGAAAAATCCGCTTTTGACTCAATACTCTGAGCCTCAACGGAATCCTGTGCAAACGCGACATTCGCGCTCAGGGGCAAGCAGCAAGCAGTGATTAATGACGCGGCAGCACAAACAAGCGTGGCCTTCTTTTCGAATCGATACATAAGCGACCCTCCCAGATATCTCATTTATTTATTTTAATCCACATTCCAGGATTGATTTTCGTTACTGTCTGTTCAGTCTATGTAGATAAATATATTAAATTGAACATATCGTTCAATCATTCTATTCTTTCCCTGAGCAATGAACATCTTAATTGGAGGCCTGCAGTGGAACTGACCAAGCGTAACTTTACTGTTCTGTACGAATACCTAAAGAACCCATATGCTAGCCAGCGAGAAGTTGCCGAGCGCACTGGCCTCTCACTTGGATCGGTAAACGCAGCAAATAAAGAGCTTACGAATGAGGGCCTTCTCGAATCGGACAGCCTAACCGACAGCGGTTACGAAGCACTTCACCCCTATAAGGTTGAAAACGCAGTGATATTGGCTGCGGGGCTTTCGAGCCGCTTTGCTCCCATTTCGTATGAAAAGCCCAAAGGCCTTTTAAAGGTACGTGGTGAGATTCTCATCGAACGTCAGATTAGGCAGCTGCAAGACGCAGGTATCAGCAATATCACCGTCGTTGTCGGCTATAAAAAAGAATATTTCTTCTATCTCGAAAGCAAGTTCGGCGTCTCGATTGTCGTCAACAACGAATATGCATCCAAAAATAACCACGCATCGCTTATGTGCGTAAAAGAGCGGCTTGGCAACACCTATATTTGCTCAAGCGATGATTACCTTCTAAACAATCCGTTTGAAGCATACGTTTGGAAAGCATTTTATTCTGCTCAATATGCTGAAGGCGCCACCAAAGAATGGTGCATTCAAACCGGAGCAATGGACAGAATCACCAATGTTACGATTGGCGGTTCCGATGCTTGGTATATGCTTGGACATGTCTACTTTGATAAAGCCTTCTCGCTTGCATTTAAGCAGATTCTCGAAACGGAATATAACAAGCCCGAAACAACGGACAAGCTTTGGGAAGATCTATATATCGAGCACATCAAGGAGCTCGATATGGTTATCAAGAAGTATCCTGAGGGCGAGATCAACGAATTCGATTCTCTTGATGAACTGCGTGCCTTTGATCCGCATTTTATCGAAAACGTTGACTCCGATATTTTCGATAACATCGAGCAAGTGCTCGGCTGCTCCAAATCAGAGATTCACGACGTTTATCCCCTTAAACAAGGTCTTACGAATCTATCGTGCCACTTTAGAACCAATGACGGAGAGTACGTTTACCGCCATCCGGGAGTCGGGACCGAACTGCTTATTAACAGAAATGGAGAAGTAGCCGCACTTAAAAAGGCCAAGGAACTCGGCCTTGACGATACGTTCATTCATGAGGACCCAAAGCGCGGTTGGAAAATTTCGAAGTTTGTACCCAACGCAAAGCAGCCTGATCCGCATGATGCTGCCCAAATGAATCGAATGATGCAGATGTGTCGTTCGCTTCACGAGAGCGGTGCAAATGTCGAAACCGAATTTGACTTCTACCTCGAAGCGAAGCGCTACGAATCACTTCTTCTGGAAAAAGGTCCCATCGACATTCCAGGCTACAGGGAAATGGCCGCCGAAATCGATGAATTGGAGCACTTTGTTCAGGCCGACAATGCGCCAAAATGCCTTTGTCACAATGACTTCTTTTACCTCAATTTCCTTATCGATGAGAACGACAAGTACTATCTCATTGACTGGGAATATGCTGGCATGAGCGATTACGCAAACGATTTTGGAACGTGCAGTGTCTGCTGCGAGCTTTCCGAAGATGAAGTCGATCGCGCGCTTGATGCATATTTTGGGCGCAAGGCAACAAACAACGAAGTTGCGCATAACTATGCGCACATTGCGCTTGCAGGATGGTGCTGGTACCTCTGGTCTCTTCTGAAAGAAGCCGAAGGTGACTTCGTGGGCGAGTGGCTCTATATCTACTTCAATTACGGTGCCAAATACCTTAAAAAGGCACTGGAGATCTATCGGAAAGGTGAGTAACGATGCAATTCGGCTTTTTTAGCGGCCTTCTTTGGGGCCTTGATACAGTAATTCTTGGAATCGGTTTGGCACTCGCGCCCTATATTGGATCGGCGGAAGCGCTTGCATGCGCCTCCATTGCGGGATCTTTTCTCCATGATGCCTTCTGTGCAATCTGGCTCTTTGGATACATGGGAGTTCGAGGCAGATTAAAAGACACGCTCGCTGCACTTAAAACTCGTTCTGGCAAGGTCGTCATCGCCGGCGCACTGCTCGGTGGACCTATCGGAATGACCGGATACGTATTGGCGATTAATAATATCGGAGCAGCCTACACGGCAATTATCTCCGCCTTCTATCCCGCAGTCGGAGCATTCCTTTCGTTCGTGCTGCTGAAGGAGAAAATGGGCAAAGGTCAGATTCTTTCCCTTCTTGTTGCCCTTTGCGGCGTAATGACGATGGGCTATCTATCGGCCGGATCGAGCGAGATTGCAAATGCCCCTCTCGGCTTACTCGGCGCGGTGCTTGCCGTTATTGGATGGGGATCCGAAGCGGTGCTGTGCGCATGGGGAATGAAAGATGATGCCGTTGATGACGAAACGGCTTTGCAAATCCGCGAAACTACAAGTGCGCTTGTTTATGGAGTGCTTGTACTTCCCCTCTTCGGAGCATGGCATTTCACGCTGGGCGCAATCCCGAGCATGCCCACATTGATTATTGCACTCGCCGGGCTCGCAGGAACTGCATCCTATCTGTTCTATTACAAGGGCATTGCGGCAATCGGAGCAGCGCGTGCGATGGCTCTGAATATCTCCTATTCGGCATGGTCGGTGGCCTTTGGCCTGATCTTGCTTGGAACAATTCCCGACATGGCATCCGTAATCTGCTGCGTTGTAATTGTGTGCGGAACAGTTTTGGCAGCTAGTAACTGGGACGAACTATTTGGACGTAATAGGACAGCGTAGCTTGATTAAAAATGTAGTAAAAAGGGGAGAGCTCATCGAGCTCTCCCCTTTTTTAACATCATGGCTATTCAATTACCACGGCCTGGCTATCCATCTGTTGCCACGTACCGAAGAACACCTGGGCATTTCGCGTAACATTGCCGTTAATCGAATCCGAAAGATAGACAATTCCCTGCTCGTCATCATAGCCTTTAAGGACTACGGCATGATTACCGCCCCACAGGCCATAGGAATGCCCGTTATACCAACGCGCAGCATAACGGCCTCCTGGCCAACTTCCCCACTCGGTATTCCACATCTCAACAGGTTGACCACAGGTCAGTCTGTTCTTAATGGAAGAAATTGACGAGAAAGAGACGTCTTTTGCCTGCTTGCCACTTCCAGCAGCACGCAGAAAGTTATTACCAGCTATAGTAATCGCAGGGGCGACGCATCCCATGAGACCCCCGCTGCTACGCCTTGGATTGCCATCAAAAGCGGTAACAAAATTGCCATTGCTTCCCTTGGGCAAATAGTAATCCGCAATAATCGTCTTACCTAAACCGAAACCATAGTAGTTAAGCAAGTTTGTAAGGGCAACCGACTCACAGCCAGTAGGAAGTTCCGGGTACTGCGAATAGCACGGGACATCGACCCAAGCGCCAACCATTGCGCCGGATGAACTGAACTTGTAGTCAGTAGAGCCGATCCAATACCAACCGTTGCTCAACATTACTCCCCCACGTGCGGCATCAAGGTAATACCATGTGTCCCCACGGGAAAGCCATCCCGTTTTCATTATGCCAGAAGCGGAATCTAGCCAGTACCAGTTACCGCCATCGTTAAGCCAGCCGGTCGCCATTCGACCATCCGAGTTAAAGTAATACCAAGACCCAGCTATTTGCTGCCATCCAGTCAGAATTACCCCATCAGCAGAACAATAATATCGAGAACCCTGACTCTCAATCCAGCCCGTTCTAACATTCCCGCCATCGTCAATCAGCTGGATTCCCGAATCGGTCATTATGCCCTTAAGGTCAATTGCACCGCTGGATGAAGAATGATACATACAGGACCCATCACCGTTTGACCAGCAATTAGCCATCATCTTGCCGGAACTATTAAATATGTATTCACATGATCCAATAGTTTGAAAGCCCGTTGCCATGGCGTGCGTCGCGGGGTCGAGCCAGTACCACGCACCGTTTAGGCTGAGCCAGCCGGAGGCCAGCGCGCCGGAGCCTGTCGCGTAGTACCAGGTGCCGCCGTCGAGGACCCACCCGGTCGCCATCGCGCCGGAGGCGTCAAACCAGTACGCGGAGCCATTGCACTCATGGAGCCCGATGGCCATGGCATGCGTCGAGGGGTCGAGCCAATACCAGGCCCCATTGGTATAGAGCCAGCCAGAATGCAACGAGACCGGATTGACTGAATCCACATAGAACCAGTTGCCGTCAAACGAATTCCAACCCAGATTCCATTTAACGGATTCTTGAGCAGGACCATCATCGATTGAATCGGAAGGAGAAAGAGTCGAGGGGACGGATTGCCGCTCAAAATCAGTAGGGATGGAGGAGCTTATGGGTTCTGCGTTCGCGATATCAACCACACCGGGTCCAGCGAGCAGTAGAGTTGAAAGAATGATTAGGATTAATGTTATTTGCTTTTTCCTTGCCATGTGCAGCCCCCAGTAGTTACCAATTTTTATATAAACATAGTCTACAAATGGATAGCTAAGAGCAATATGTAATTAGAAAAAAGCAATTAAGGAAGAGTTGCTAGCCGAGCCAAGCGCCATTACTAGCAAAAGAGTATTTCACCCCATCGATTTCTTGAACACCCGTAGTCATAGCGTGCGTCGAGGGGTCAAGCCAGTACCAGGCGCCGCCGACGTAGGCCCAGCCGGAGGTGAGGGCGCCGGAGCTCGTCGCGTAGTACCATGTGCCGCCGTCGAGGACCCATCCGGTCGCCATCGCGCCGGAGGCGTCAAACCAG
>CAJMRD010000020.1 GCA_905215725.1 uncultured bacterium
ACGCGAGCCACAACTACGAGCGCAGCCACATGGACGGCGTGCGCAACACTTACGAGCTGGTTCGCGCCTACGTTCAGCGCTAACGATGCAGCGGCCTCGGCTGATACGGCAGTACCGACCGAGGCCGTCCTCTCTAAGTTGCGGTGAAATAGGGACTGTTTGGCGGTTTTAAACGCTTAAACAGTCCCTATTTCACCGCAACTTATGAAGGGGATGGGACTACTTGATGGCGCCGGTCACGGTACCGCCGCCGAGGACGATGTCGCCGCGGTAGACTACAACGGCTTGGCCGGGGGCGATGGCTCGCTGCGGCTCGTCAAAAGTCAGCAGCATTTGTCCGTCGGCGCCACGTGTAAGGGTCGCTGCCTGGTCCTTTTGACGGTAGCGGTACTTGGCGCCCACGCGAATGCCGCCGTCATCGAGCTTTGCCTCCATGCGATCGGCAGGGGCGCTCCAGATCCAGTCGTTGGCCGCGAGCGCCGCGGCGGTCAGGTCCTCTGCCTCGCCCAGATGCACAGTGTTGTTGGCGGCATCGACGTCCGTTACGTACACGGGGTGCGCCATCGCGACGCCCAGGCCCTTGCGCTGGCCTATGGTATAGCGCAACGCGCCGTTGTGGCGTCCGACTACGCTGCCGTCGCGCCATACAATATCGCCCGGCTCGGCGGCATGTCCGCAGCGGCGCTCGATATAGCCCGCGTAGTCGCCGTCTGGAATAAAGCAGATATCCTCGCTCTCGGCCTTCTTGGCGTTGATGAAGCCCTGCTCGGCGGCAATGCGGCGCACGTCGCGCTCTTTGTCCAGGCCTGCCAGCGGAAAGATTGTGCGTGCCAAGCGCTCCTGCGTGAGCGAATACAAAAAGTAACTCTGGTCCTTTTTGGGGTCCTTGCCGCGATGCAGCTGCCAGGTGCCGTCGGGCGCCTGGCTCGTTTTGGCATAGTGGCCTGTGGCGATGTAGTCACAGGCCATACCCAGCGCCGCATCCAGCAACGCGCCAAACTTAATATGGCGGTTGCAGATGATGCACGGGTTGGGCGTCAGCCCCTCCTGGTAGGCGTTCACAAAGCGCTCGATAACGCTGTGGTCGAAGGTCTGCTGCAGGTCGAGCACATGGTGGGGTATCCCCAGGCGCTCGGCGACGGCCTTCGCGTCGGCGATGTCGCGATCGACTTTGCTCATACCTGTTGCGGGATCGGGCGCGGGGCAGGTGAGGCGCATGGTGGCACCGACACATTCGTAACCCTGACTTTTGAGCAGATACGCGGTCACGCTGGAATCGACGCCGCCGCTCATGGCGACGAGCACGCGCTTATTGTGCATGGGGAGGTTCTCCTTGGTGGCATGTGGCCAAAAAAGAAAAGCGGCGCGGGAGGCTGGTTCCGCGCCGCAGACATTGTAGCAAGTTCGGGCGTCTCGTGGGACACCCTGATTGGATGGGCTCAGACTGCCGGGAGAGAGGAGACCGGCTCGTCCGTGGGCTCAACCTATGGGCGACAGGCCCTAGTCCTGGAAGAGCGCCGTGGACAGGTAGCGCTCACCGGTATCGGCGAGCAGCGCCACGATGGTCTTGCCCTCGTTCTCGGGACGCTTGGCCAGCTGCAGTGCGGCCCACACGGCGGCGCCGGACGAAATGCCTACGAGCACGCCCTCCTTGTGGCCCACGGCGCGGCCGGTGGCAAAGGCGTCGTCGTTCTCGACGGGGATGATCTCGTCATAGACTTTGGTGTCGAGAACGTCGGGCACAAAGCCGGCGCCGATGCCCTGGATCTTGTGCGGGCCGGCCTGGCCCTTAGAGAGCACCGGGGAGGTGGCGGGCTCGACGGCGACGACCTTAATCTCGGGGTTCTGCTCCTTGAGGAACTCGCCCACGCCGGTCACGGTACCACCGGTGCCGACGCCGGCAACGAAGATGTCGACCTGGCCGTCGGTGTCGTCCCAGATCTCGGGGCCGGTCGTGGCCTTGTGAATGGCGGGGTTGGCGGGGTTCACAAACTGGCCGGCGATGATGCTGTTGGGCGTCTCCTTCTGCAGCTCCTCGGCCTTGGCGATAGCGCCCTTCATGCCCTTGGAGCCGTCGGTGAGCACGAGCTGCGCACCGTATGCCTGCATCAGCTTGCGGCGCTCGACGGACATGGTCTCGGGCATAGTGATGATCACCTTGTAGCCGCGGGCGGCCACGGAGGCGATACCGCCGCCGGTGTTGCCGCTCGTGGGCTCGATGATGGTGTAGTCGCCGCCGCGCACGAGCTTGCCTGCCTTCTCGGCCTCGTCAATCATGTTCTTGGCGACGCGGTCTTTAACGGACCCGGCGGGGTTGAAGTATTCCAGTTTGACGAGCACGCGAGCCTTGAGGTCCTCGTCGGCCTCAAAGTGGGTGAGCTCCAGAAGCGGGGTGTGGCCGATAAGCTGATCGATGGACGTGTAAACCTTGCTCATGGTGAACCTCCAAAGTGTTCAAGTTGCTGGTTGCCGTGTGGTTTCACGGTGCGTGTAGCAGCTAAACCCATAAACCTTATAGGTTGTTCGTTTAGCTGTTGGCAAGCATAGTAGACACTAAAGCCTAGTAATGCAATAGGAAATAGAAGATTATTACGAGTCGATTAACCATCTTGATCGGAACGGGTATTTTCAAACCCATTTTTTCGGCTAGAATTTCAACGGACTAAAAGACCGAAAGGCAGCACTATATATGTTGGTTTCTACTAAGGGCAGGTACGCCCTGCGCGTTATGGTCGATCTGGCCGAGCACCAGGCGGCCGGTCGCATCCCGCTCAAAGAGATCGCGGCGCGACAGGGGATTTCCGAGAAATATCTCGAGAACATCTTGGCTACGCTCGTGCGCGCCAACATGCTTTCGGGCATGCGTGGCAAGGGCGGCGGCTATGTGCTCACGCGTCCGCCCGAGCAGTACACGGTGGGCGAGATCTTGCGCCTGACCGAGGGCAGTCTGGCGCCGGTCGCCTGTCTGGATGGCGACTGCAAGGGCTGCTCGCGTTCGGATGAGTGCCCCACGCTCGACGTGTGGAAGAACCTGGACAAGCTCATCAACGACTACCTCGACGGTGTGACGCTTGATCAACTTGTCGCTCCCAATCATGGCTACGACTACGTCATCTAACCCACACCTGCATTTGGGGACGGGGTGGAAATGGTAGATTCTCTCGCCCTTTGAGACTTGGCAAATAAGAAGGCCGCCCATTTTTGCGATGGGCGGCCTTCGTTTTGGGCTGTTGAGACGGACACGGCCGGAATGGCCGTTTTAGTCCTCGGCGATGCTGTCGAGGATACTGCGCGTGATGGACACCAGGATGCTGCCCATAAAGGCCGATCCAAAGCTGGCGATGGAGATGCCGACGCCCAGCAGGTTGACCGACAGGTAGCTCGCGAGCTCAAGCATAAAGCTGTTGACGACAAGCTGGAAAATGCCCAGCGTAATGATCGTGAGCGGCAGCGAGATGACCGTGAGGAACGGTTTGACGAACGAATCGACGATGTTCAGGAACAGTCCCACAAAGGCAAAGCAGACCCAAGCCTCGGCAAAGCCGAAGGGTTGGATACCAGGGACGAGGAACGTGGCGATCGCGATGGCGATCGAGGTGAAGAGCCAGTTAAGCATAAAGCGCATGGCGTGAATCCTTTCTTGCGCCGGGATTGCTGGCGTCGCGTGAAGCGGCTTACGGCGGCGACCTGGATGGTTGCGCGGGCGCGCCGCGGTGTTTGGGCGCCCATTGTCTCAAATATTCGTGGAGCTTACGTGCGCATATGGTTTCTAAACGGCGTTCGTCCTGAAAAACGCGCCGCTGGCAGAGAGTCTTGTCGCTTTAGTTTGGTGGTGTGCTACACTGCTACGGGCAAAAGCCACAGGCGTTGCCCTATTGCATAGAACGGGTGAACGATGCCCGATGTCAGTATCAACTTCGATGCCTTTTGGCGGGTTTGGCGGTGATCGATGAATATCGAGAACATGTTTGACAAGCCTGATGTCAAGCAGCTGGTCCACGCATTTAGCCTTTTGGACGACGAGAAGGATATCCAAGCGTTTTTGACCGATATCTGCACGCCGCGCGAGATTTGCGACCTTTCTCAGCGTTTGCAGGTTGCGCGCTATTTGGACGAGGGCGAGCCTTATGTTGAGGTTCAGGCCCGTACCGGCGCTTCGTCCACCACGGTGAGCCGCGTTTCAAAGGCGCTGAACGGCGAGTACGGTGGCTACCGCAAGATCCTCATTAAGTTGGAGGATGGCGAGTAGGCCAGCGACAACATTGAATTACGAAGAACCGTCCCTCCGGGGGCGGTTTTTATATGCCTGCAATCGGCTGGTGCGTTGGGTTCAGGTTGCTTTGTACCAAAAGATGGAACTGCGGTGGCAATGTGTCCGCTTGGGCGGGTAGGATGGATGCATTGATTATTGCGAACGGTTTGAGCGGAGGACCATGCCTGTTCGAATCTATACCACCAATGCCGGCACGGATTTGAGCGATGCCGAGTCGGCGCTGCTTGCCGACCTTATTGCCCGTCACGGGCGTGCCGTGTTGCTGGCACCAACGTTTGCCGAGCTCGATCTGTGCCGTCATGATGCGGCGGAAGCCGGCGTTTCGCTGGGTATCGACTACAAGACGCCCACATCGTGGCTTCGCTCGCTTTGGGAGCTTTTGGGCGACGGGCGCGGTTTCGTCGACAACCTGCAGCGCCAGATGCTGTTTTCGGACATGGTCACGCGCCTCGATGATGCCGACCTGCAGCCGCTTTCGCGCAGCCAGGGCACGGTGCGCATGCTCGCGCGCATGGCCCGCGATGTGCTGCCGGGCGTAGCGGGGACGGGTGCCGAGCGCTGCTGCGGCGACGTTTGCCGTCCCGATCCCAAGAGCGACGCCGAGGCTCGCGTATTCGAGCTTTTGCGTGCCTACGCGGGCGGTTTGGACCGTCGAGATATGGTCGAGCCCTGCGAGGCAGCCGACATTATGGCCGGTGCCCTGGCCGATAGCCTGCCGGCGTGCGCCCGCGCCGTATGCGTGCGCGGTATCACGTCGTTTACGCACGGTCTGCTCGAGCTGCTGTCTGCCGTGGCGAACAATGGGGGAGAGGTCGTCATGCTGCTTGACCGCGAGCAGGCGGCGATGCGCGAGGAGCTTGCCACGGCATTTGATGCCCGCGGTGTGCTGTTTGAGATTGCGCCGCTGGGGGAGGACGCCGTCGCGTCTGATGTCGCTTGCGGGGCCGCCGCTCAGCCTGCCTTTATTGAGGTCGCCGGCCCCCATGCCCGTGCTCATGTCTATGCGGACGCCATCGATAAGTTGGTGAAAGCGCACAAGGAGTCCAAGGCCGATAAAGCTACTGCAACGCCCGCCGACCCTGTGCGCGTGCTCGTTGTTTCTGCCCGGGCATCCCAGCTGTTCGGTGAGCTCGCCTCTCGTCTGGCGGCGCGTCACATTGCGTCCGAGACGACCGAGTTCACGGCGTTTTCCCAGTCCATCGCGGGCAGGCAGTTTACGGCGCTCGCCAACCTGATCGAGCGTATGAAAGCCGCCGACGAGGGCACCGCTTCCAAGACCGAGTGGTGGCCCGCTCCAGAGCTTACCGACTGGATTTATAGCCCGCTTTCGGGTACTGACGCCGCGAGCGCCCGCGGCTTCGACAAGAACATACGCCTGTCGCGCAGCAAGACCACTGCGGGCGTCAAGAGCCTGCTGCAGAGTGTGCAGGGCCAGGTGAGGGGCGCCCGCAAGGCCGCCAACGACGATAACTGGTTTAAGAATGTGCCGTGCGTGGTCTCGGACGTGTTTCAGGCGCTGTGGCGCGACAAACCCGTGACGGCGCTCAAGGCCATGCTCGCCGTTGCAGAGGCGCTGCCCGATCGCGCTCTAGGCGGTCTTGACGGCCAGGCCCGTCGCCAGGCGGAGACGGCTTTGCTGCGCCATGCCATCGACATCCTTATGAATGATGCTCGCGCGCTCGACGTGTCGCAGGCCGCGACCGTGCCGGTTCTCGACGGCGTTCGAACCAAGGTGGACAAGCGCAGTACCGCTTACGATTACGAGACCTACGAGGTCGATCGCACGCCACGTGCTCAGGTTCGTTTTGCTCCGCTTGCCGATGCGGCGGTTCTGCGCCCCGGCAGCTACGATGCCGTGCTGTTTGCCGATGTCGACCTGGACAGCTATCCGCTTTCGCACGAAGAGGGCCCGCTTGCCACGTTGACGGCCGAGCTGCGCCGCGACGGCGTGTCTTTAGAGCCTGCCGCTCTTCTGCGCGTGCGCTTTGGCCGTGCAATGCAGGCGGCGAGCGGTCCGGTCGCGCTCGCCCGCGTGACGCACGATCGCCAGGCACGCGAGTGCTACCCGGCAGCCGTATGGACCGAGTTGCGGGCGCATGCCGAGGCCGCTGGCAACGCTAGGGCCGCTGGCAACGCTAAGGCCTCTGGCGCTGTCAAACCCACGCGCGTGGGCGAGGGCGATATCATCGCTGACTTTGATCCCGCGGCAGGCGAAGGTCTTAGGCGCGAGCGCGTGACCTGCGAAGCTCCTCAGCACCTGAGCGATGAAGCCATTCCGTATCTGGTCCTGCGCCGTCGCGATGGCGAGGGTGAGGACGCGCCGCTGGTGCCGCGCCTGACGTCCGCTTCGCAGATCGAGGCCTATTCGACCTGCCCGCTATGCTGGTTCGTCTCGTACCGCGTGAAGCCCCAGTCGATCGACGCCGGCTTTGGCAATATGGAGAAGGGCAACTTTGTCCACGACGTGCTGGAGCATCTGCACGCCCGTCTGCCCCAGGAAGGCATGGAGCGCGTGACGCCCGAGAACCTGCCGCGCGCTCAGGAGCTGCTGCGCGAGGTCTTTGACGAGACATTGGCCGAGCATGCCTCCAAGCGTGGCAACGAGGGTCCGCTCGTGCCGCTCTCTCCGGTAGAGGAGCGCCAGGTGGCCGAGATTCTGCCGCAGCTGGAGGGTGTGCTTGCCTATGAAGCCGAGGCGCTGACTCCTTTTGCTCCACGCTACCTGGAGTTTGCCTTTAACGATCTTAAAGTCGAGTATGCCGGTTGGCCGCTCGGCGGGCGTATCGACCGCGTGGATGTGGATGCCGAGAATCGCGCCGTGGTAATCGACTACAAGCATCGTTCGGGCGTCGAGGAGTTTAAGCTCGCCGACCCCACGGTGCGCGACGAGGAGTCGGGCGAGGCTCCCATCGACGATCCGCGCTGGCTGCCGACGCATACCCAAACGCTCATCTACGCGCAGGCCATGCGCCGGGCGCTGGATCTGGATACCCGCGCGGCACTCTATTTTTCGACCAAGGGTGGCAAACCGGCGCTGCGAGGCGCCGCGAGTGCCGAGCTGCTCGAGGAGGAGCGTGGTGACGGCCGCATCCCGGGGCTTAAGAAGGGCTTTCCCGGTGAGGGCGGCAACATGGACTTCGATGCACTGCTCGATCGCGTGGAGGCCGGCATCGCCGAGCGCTTGCGCGAACTCGAGGCGGGCAACGTCGCTGCTGTCGACCCGGCGTCGACAAAGGCCGCGCATGGCCGCTGCTCGTATAACCACGAAGGTACGTTTGTAAGGAGGGGCGTGTAGACCATGGATCTTTCGACCTTGATGCCGCAACAGCTGCAGATCGTCAAGACGCTCGACCGTCCGCTGTTTGTCTCGGCGGGCGCCGGTTCGGGCAAGACCTTTACCCTCACGCGTCGCATCGTCTATGCGCTCTCGCCCGAATCCGGTCCGTTCGTTGAGCATCTGGACCAGGTGCTCGCCATTACCTTTACCAAAGATGCCGCGGCCGAGATTCGCGACCGCGTGCGCCGTGCGCTTATCGACGAGGGCATGGACGAGGAAGCACTGACCGTCGACGACGCGTGGATTTCGACCATTCACGGCATGTGCTCGCGTATCCTGCGCGCGCATGCGCTGGAGCTGGGCATCGACCCCGAGTTCACGGTGCTCACCGATACCGACGAGCTTATGGACCAGGCTGTTGAGCATGTGCTGGCCCGCGCGACGGCGCCCGATGCCGCCCCCGAGCTCGCGGCATCGCTCAAGGCCCTCTATGCCTGGTATCCCATGGCGGGCGAGGGCGGTTCCTTTGGCACCGGCACGACCATCAAGGGCCTGGTGCGCGACCTGCTGGAGCTGTCGAGCCAGTTGCCGGGCGGTATGGACGACGTGTGCGTGGCGCGCGGCCAGGCCGATACCTCGGCACTCGCCGATGCCTATCGCGCGGCGCTGGGCGCAAGCAAGGCCGCGACCGAGAAGGCGCAGATGGCACTCGACGCCATTGACGCGTTCGAGGCGAGCGGCAAGACCATGGCCGATGCAGCGCGACTCATGATGTCGTGCACCATGCCGCGCGCGAGCAAGGCATTCCCTAAGGAGCAGGTCGAGCTGCTCAAGGCCGAGGCCGCCGATGCGTTTATCAATATCGTGCTTGCCTGCGGTGGCCCGGCGCTCGATGCGCTGGTGGGCCTGGCCCGTTCCGTGGAGGCTGAGTATCGCGCGCTGAAGGCTGCCCAGTCCGCTCTCGATAATAACGACCTGCTGCGTATGGCTTACGAGGCGTTGCGCGATTACCCTGCCATCCGTGCTGCGTACGAGGGCCGCTTTAAGATGGTCATGATCGATGAGTTTCAGGATACCGACCAGATGCAGGTCGATCTGATACGCTACCTGACGGGTGCGGGGGAGCGCGCGCTGTGCACCGTGGGCGATGCACAGCAGTCCATCTATCGCTTCCGTGGCGCCGAGGTCGAGGTGTTTCGCCGCCAGGAGCGCAAGGTGGGCTCCTCTGCTGCGCCCGAGACGGCTGTCGCATCCGATGCCCCCGCTGGCGAGCTCGTCAAACTCGTGCGCAACTTCCGCAGCCACGACGAGGTGCTGCGCTACGTAGCACGCGTCTTTGACGGCAACACCGGTGGTTTGATGCAGGGGTTCTTGGATCTTGAACCGAGCGACAAACGCGAGGACAAGCTCAAGGCGAAGGCTTCGCGCCGCCAGGCGCTGTTCGTTGCCGGTGGCAGCACCCAGGAGCGAACGCAGGCGAAAGCTCGTGCGATTGCGGAGCGGTTCCAAGCGCTCGTCAAAGCGGGCCAGCCCCAGGGCGGCATGGTACTGCTGCTGGGCCGCATGACCAACGCCGACGTCTACGCCCAGGCCTTCCGCGATCAGGGGCTCGACTGCGTGATCGCAGGCGGCTCGGTCTTTGCCCAGGCAGCCGAGGTGCAGACGGTGCGTGCCCTGGTCTGCGCGCTCGCCAATCCGGCCGATACGGCGCAGGGCCTTATGCCACTGCTCGCCTCGCCGATGTTTGCGCTCGGTGCCCAGGAGTTCCTGGCGCTGGCGACCAAGCTCGATAGCGAGACAGGGGAGACCTCGCGCCGGAATATCGACATGGGCATCATGAGCGATTTCGACGTGCCGGGTTTGCAAGACTTGCCGCTTGTGACGCGCGCCCGCGAGGTGCTGCGGTATGCGCTTCGTCGCGTGGGCCGCGATTCGTTCGCCGCCATCGCGCGCGACGTGGTCAACGCCTCCGGCTGGTTTGTGCGTCTGGGACAGCGTGGTCCCGAGGGCAAGGCCATTGCCGCCAACGTGCTCAAGGCGCTCGACGCCGTGGCTGAGGCTGAGGCCGAGTTCGGCAACTCGCCGCGTTCCATCGCGCTTGCCTTCGACCGCTTCTTGGCGGGCAAGGAAGCCCCGGGTGCCCTCAACGAGGAAGGCGACGGCGCGGTGCGCATCATGACGGTGCATGCCTCCAAGGGTCTGGAATATCCGGTCGTGGCGGTCGCCGAGTGCTTTGGCGTGCGTAAGTCCTCGGGTGCGGCACAGATGGGTCGCGTCGAGGGCGGAGCGCAGGTCGTGGCACTGCCGGCACGCTTCGACGGCGTTAAGCTTGCCGACGGTACCTTTGTGAAGGGCGACGACGTCAAAAAGCAGTTTGAGCACGCGTTTAAGGGCAAGGGCACGTCGCTGTGGCTGCCGCCGGAGCTCATGGAGGACGTCTGTGCGACGGGTTCTCCCGCCGAGGCATTTGCTCGCCTGCGCAACGCCGACCTGCAGCTTTCGCTCGAGGAGCGGGCCCGCTTGCTCTATGTTGCCATGACGCGTGCGCGCGAGCTAGTGATCTTGGCGATGGATGCCGGCGTGAGCCGCGGCAAGGTGACGGCGCCGACCTTCGACGTCGAGACCGATCTGACCTACGATGTGCTGCGCCGTATTTTGCCGACCGACGCTCTGGACATGCCGCAGCTCGATGCCGACCGCCTGGTGTTCGACAACTCCCAGCCGGGCGACTACGAGCTCATTTCGCTCGCGGGCTTTACCTTTGGCGAGCAGGCGTTTGAGGCCAACGCTTCGCTGGATGCCGAGGGCAGGCTTGTTCGTGGCGATGCCGATACGGATGCTGCCGACGATTCGGCCAGTACAATCGTCCCCGGTCCTGCCGACCCCAAGCCCGATTCGTTTGAGCTTGTGTATCCCCAGGCAGTGGGCGTGCGCATGGGCATCTGTCCGTATCCGATGCGTGACTCGTATAGCTACTCGTCAATCGCCGCGGCACTCCATGCCGAGACGGAAGACCGTGCCGCCGAGGCTCGTGTTCCCATGGACGAGTCCGGCGATGATGCAGAGTCGGATGGCTCGGAGATGACGGATGCAGACGTGGCCGCTGTCGAGCCCGCCGGCAATCCCATGGCGCTGGGCTCGGCCTTCCACGCCGCCTGCCAGTGGCTCATCGAGATGGGTGCCGATGCGCTGCCCGCTGAGCGTGCTGACGCCCTGGCTCGCCTGTGGTGTCTGACGCCGGAGCAGCGCGAACGCTTCGATGTTGCCCTGGACCGCTGGCTCAAGTCGGCTGTTCGTGCCGACCTGCTCGCGTGGCCGTGCGTTCGCGCCGAGGTGCCGTTCTTTTCGTTGGGCTGCGAGGACGAGGACATCGCTCGCTACGGCGCCTATGCCGAAGGCGCCATCGATGCACTGGCGACCGACCCGGCCGATCCGTCACGCGCACTGGTCATCGACTACAAGACGGGCGGCACACCGGACGAGACGCCGGACCAACTGCTCGAGAAGCACGCCCTGCAGGCGCGCGTTTACGCCGACGTGTTGCACAAGGCGGGCTTTGAGACGGTGACGGTCAAGTTCGTTCGCGTGGAGCAGGCGAATCCAGCCATCTTCGTCGAACCCGCCGAACCTCAAGTAGTCACCTACAATCTCTAGCCCTCAGATAACTTGCGGTGGAATAGTTCTGTATTGCGGCCCAGGTGGCCCAGGCGGGAACTATTCCACCGCAACTGCAAGAGGAGCCGTGTGGGTTTGGCTAGGTTCGGGTGCTGTCCGTGCCGTGGGGTAAAATCGTTCAGTCAGAACACGAACCCGCATCGGAGCTCATCACATGGCATTCGTCCATCTGCACAATCACACTGTTTTCTCCATGCTCGACGGCGCAACCCGTATCCAGGATATGGTCAACCGTGCCGTTGAGCTGGGCATGCCCGCCGTGGCCATCACCGACCACGGCTACATGTACGGCGTGCCCGACCTGGCGCTGGCCTGCGACGCCGTCAACCACAACACGCCCGAGTACAAAACCTGGAGCCACGACAAGGCCTTCTTGGAAAAGGACCGCCGCGACGAGCTGGTGGAGCCCGATCCCGAGGAAAACCCGCGCGAGCATGCCCAGTATGTGAAGGACATGGCCATGTGGGACGAGAAGGGCAACATCGACGAGCTCAAGCCGCCCCTGGTCATCAAACCCATCTTTGGCTGCGAGGTCTACTTTACGCCGGACGAGACGCTCGCCCGCGACCACAAGCCCGAGCTCTACCACATGATCCTTCTGGCCAAGGACCAGGAGGGCTACGTCAACCTGATGCAGACGGTCTCCGAGGCCGCCGTACAGGGCTTTTACTACAAGCCCCGTGTGACGCTCGACAACCTGCGCCGCCACGCCAAGGGCATGATCTGCACCAGCGCCTGTATCGCCGGCATCATCCCCAAATACATCGACCGCGGTGACATGGAAGGCGCCATCAAGTGGGCCGAGACCTTCCGCGACACCTTCGACCCCGGCGACTTCTACATCGAGATCCAGGAACACGGCATCACCACCGACAACGGTCTGACCGACGAGCAGATGGACCGCACGCTCATCGACATCGCCAAACAGGTGGGCGTCAAGGTCATCGCGACCAACGACTTCCACTACCTGCGCCGCGAGGACGCGCCCGTGCAGGACGTCATCATGTGCATCGGCATGAACGCCAAGGTCGATGACCCCAACCGCATGCGCATGACCGGCTCGGAGTTTTACATGAAGACCGAGGAGGAGATGCGGGCGATGTTCCCGTATTGCCCCGAGGCCTGCGACAACACGCTCGAGATTGCCGACAAGTGCTACGTGGAGCTCGACTGGGACTCCATCATCCTGCCGCGCTTCCCGTTGCTCGATCCCGGCGAGACGCACGAGAGCCAGTTCCGCCGCGAGTGCGAGAAGGGCCTGCGCCAGCACTACGGTGACGACTGGGCCACGCGCGAGATCGGCGGAGTCAACATCAAAGAGCGCTTTGAGTACGAATACAAGGTCATCTGCGACAAGGGCTTTGCCGCCTACTTCTTGATCGTTGCCGAGTACGTGCAATGGGCCAAGGACAACGGCATCGGCGTCGGCCCCGGCCGTGGTTCTGCCGCCGGCGCTATCGTCGCCTACGCCATGAACATCACCGCGTTCGACCCGCTCGAGAACGGCCTGATGTTCGAGAGGTTCCTGTCCCCGCAGCGTACCGAGATGCCCGATATCGATATGGACTTCGACGATGAGCGGCGCCTCGAGGTCGTGGAGCACGTTCGCCAGCTCTACGGCCCCGAGAAGGTCACCCACGTCATCACCTACTCGACCATCAAGGCCAAGCAGGCCATCAACGACGCTGCGCGCGTCCTGGACTATCCGGTCTACATGGGCCAGCGCCTGTCCAAGATGGTCTCGAGCGACCCCAAGGTCAAGCTCAAGCAGGTGCTCGACAAACAACCTGGCAAAGAGGATCTGTTTAACCCCGACTTTGCCGAGGCATATAAAAAGGACGACGACGCCCGCCGTATCATCGACACGGCGCTCTCGATCGAGGGCCTCACCCGCGGCGAGGGCGTGCACGCGTGTGCCGTTCTAATCTGCCGCGACCCCGTCAACGAGCACGTGCCCACCAAGCTCGACACCAAGGGCGGCGTCGAGATTACCCAGTACGAGGGCCATACCGTTGCCGACATGGGCCTGCTCAAGATGGACTTCCTGGGCCTGCGCACGCTGACGGTTATCTCCAAGGCCAAGGCCAACATCAAAAAGAACTTCGGCATCGACATCAAAGAGGAAGAGATTCCCTTTGACGATCCCGAGATCTTTAAGCTCATGGGCTCCGGCCACACCGCCGGCGTCTTCCAGGTCGAGTCCGCCGGCATGACGGCCACGATCAAGAGCATGAAGCCCACCGAGTACAAGCACGTCGTAGCATTGATCGCCCTGTACCGCCCGGGCCCGCTGGGCGCCGGCATGGTCTCGTCCTACATCAACCGTATGAACGGCAAGGAGCCGGCCGTCTCCTACGACGACCGTCTGGACGACATCCTGGGCGAAACCTACGGCACCATGGTCTACCAGGAGCAGGTTATGCTCATCTCTGTCGAGATGTGCGGCTTCTCCAAGGGCGAATCGGACTCGCGTATCCGTAAGCCCGTGGCTAAGAAAAAGATTAAGCTGCTCACGTCGACGGTGCTGCACTGGGAGGATGGCTCGGACGAGACCACCTACGACCACTGGATGAACGGCGCTATCAAGAACAACTACACGCGCGAGGTCGCCCAGAAGATTTGGGACGATGTTCTCGAGTTCGCGTCTTACGCCTTTAACAAGTCGCACTCCGCCGGCTACGCCATCCTGGTTATGCAGACGGCGTGGCTCAAGGCGCACTATCCGCACGAGTACATGGCGGCCGTTCTGACGTCCTACACAGGCAAGACCGACAAGATCGTGCACTACGTCTCGGCATGCCGTCACGACGGCATTCCCGTGCTTTCGCCAGATGTCAACGAGTCCGGCACCGAGTTCACGGCTACCAAGGAAGGCGTGCGCTTTGGTCTGGCCGGCATCCGCGGCGTGGGTACCGGCGTGGCGCAGGCGATTATCGCCGAGCGCGAGGCAGGCGGCCCGTTTAAGACGCTGCACGACTTTGTCGAGCGCGTGGATTCGAGCCAGGCCAACCGCCGCGTGATCGAGTCGCTGATCAAGGCAGGCGCCTTCGACTCCACGGGCTATCCGCGCCGCCAGATGATGCACTTTGTGGACAAGAACAACCCCGAGAACATCATCGATGCCGCGGTAAAGCGCCAGAAGGACCGCGCGAGCGGCCAGACCTCGTTCTTCGACATGTTTGGTGATGTTGAGGGCTCGGGCTTCGAGGTCAGCGTGCCCGATCCGGACGGCCAGGAATGGGACCGCCACCTCAAGCTGAGCCAGGAGAAGGAGGTTCTGGGCATCTATGTCTCGGACCACCCGCTGCGCCCGTTTGAGTATGCGCTCAGCAAAGCGCGCGACTTCTCGTTCTCGCAGATCGATACCGGCTACGAAGTGCAAAACCCCACGGGCGGCACCATCAACCAGGAGATCCCCGAGGGCAAGGCACTGTGGTGGGCCGGCATGGTCTCGAGCGTGTCCAAGCGCGTGACCAAAAACGGCGACCCCATGGGCATCGTGCAGCTCGAAGACATGGAAGGCGAGGCCACGGTCGTGGTGTTCCCCAAGACCTACAAGGAGGCCGAGGGGTATCTGTACGGCGAGGTCGATCCCGAGACCGGCGCACAGCTGTCCGATGCGTTTGTGCGCATTAAGGGCAAGCTCGAGCGCTCGGACCGCGGCGACCAGATCATCGCGCAGGAGATTATGCCGCTGGAGCTTAGCGAGGAGAAAAACAAGCCCAAGGTGTTTGAGGTCATGGTGCCCAACAGCCGCTTTAGCCAGGGCAATATGGCGCGCCTGGCCACGGTGCTCACCACTAACCCGGGCGGCGACCGCGTGGAGATCTTTATCGAGCAGGTGGACGGGCGCGTGCTGCGCGCCGAGGTGCCCGCCAAGGTCAACGCGCGCTCGATCCCGCTGCTGGCCGAGGCCAAGGCCATCGTGGGTAACCAAGGCAGAGTGACGGTGATCTAAAGGCGACCTTGCTGGTCCGCGCGGGATTGGAGGAAGTGATGGCACAGGGGACGTTTGTGCAGGCGCTTCGCAAAGAGGCGGCGTTGAGCGGCACCTTTATGAAGGGCCGCTCGCTCATGCTCAACGGCGCCGTGCTGTCGATTGAGGACAGCGGCTCGCGCTTCTCCAAAAACGTGACGGTTGAGGGCTCGGTGCGCGGCTCGCGTGGCGACCTGTACAAGACGCACGTGGCGCTCGACATGGACGAGCACGAGGTGATCGACTACGACTGCGATTGCCCCGCTGCCTATCGCTACCCCGGCATGTGCAAGCACGCCATCGCCACGGCGCTTGCGTACCTGGACGCCAGCGGCACCGAGCCCGTCGAGGGGCTGCGCACGCCGGTCCGCACGTTTACGGCGCAGCCGAAACAGCCCGCGCGCAACGCGCCCAAAGCGCCGGCCGTCAATCCCAACTTTCCCTTTCCGGCGCCCGTCCCCACGAGTCCCAGCCTCATGGCGGCGCTCTCCGATCTTTCGGACGCGCGCATGGATGAGCTGGCGAGCATGCGCCGCAAGCTCGCCGGCAGTGTGGATCCCGATGCCCCCAAGGCAGTGTTGGAGCCCTCGCTGGTGCCGTATTACAATCCACTGTTTGCCGACCGCTTTAGCTGGGCGCTCGAGCTTCGCATTCGCTGTGGATCGGTCTCCTACGTGGTCAAGGACATCGACGGCATGGCCGATGCCTACGTGCGCGGCGGCACCTTCTCGTACGGCAAGAAGCTCACGTTTGTCCATACGCCCGAAGCCTTCGAAGACGTGTCGACAAAGCTGCTCAACCTTGTCGTGACGACAGTTGCCTATCTCGATGACATCACAAGCTCGCGTTCGGCGTCGTACGACTTTGCCCGCAGTGGTTTTGTCGCCGAGCGTCAGTTGCCGCTGTCCGAGCATAGCATCGTATATGTGCTGGACCTGTTGCGCGGCCAGACCATCTCTTTTGAGCCCGCCTGGTCGCGGGGGACGACGACGCATCGCACCTATGACGTGGCGGTCGAGCCGGCGCCGCAAGGGAAGGATGAAGCCCCGACCAAGCGCCCACCGCTCTTTGCCGCCAAAATCGCGCCGGCGGCTGGCGGCAGCTACGATCTGCGCCTGCCGGCCGATGCATACTGCTTTGCTTCGGGCGACGTTGCCTATCTGGTCGACACCCGCCGTGCGCGCCGCGCCGATGTGGCGTTTGCCCAGCATGCGGCGCCGTTTCTATCGCGTTTGCTGCCCTGTCGCACGCCGGTCCATATCGCTGCCGACCAGGTGGGGGAGTTCTGTCGTATGGCGCTGCCCATTTTGCGCGACTACACCGACCTCACCGCGCCCGCCGCGCTCGATACCGTGGCACCCGATCCGAGCTTTGCTATGGCAATCGGCGTCGATGATGGGCTCGTGACCTGCAAAATTACGGTTACCTACGGCGATTGGTCGGCGGATCTCTTTAGCCTGGGCGCTCCGGGTAGTCCCTTCGAAGAGCGGCGCCCGGGCGTGCCGCCCCGCGACGAGGTGGCGGAGTTTCGCGTTATGGACACGGCGGCCCTGTATTTCGACTTTTACGAGGGCGGTCTGGCGTTTGAGGAGCGCGATGACGAGAGCTTGTTCCGCCTGCTGACCGAGGGCCTGTCCGCCCTGTCCGAGCTGGGTGAGGTCATGCTCAGCGACCGTCTGCGCCAGATCTCGGTCCGCCCCGCGCCCAAGCTCTCGGTTCGTGCGACCGTCAAGAGCAATCTGCTCGATGTCGAGTTGGGCGCGAGCGGGCTTTCGGCCGCGGACCTTGCCATCTACCTCGACTCCTACAAGCGTCACCAGACGTTTGCGCGCCTTACGTCCGGCGACATCATTCGTTTGGACGAGGGCGCCCGAGCCGCGTTTGGCCTCGCCGAGGACCTGGGTGTCGATGCCGTCGACCTGCTCGACGGCGTGTCGCTTCCCGCGTCGAGTACCCTATTCGTCGATAGCATGCTCGCGCGCACGCCCGCGCTCGAGGCCGATCGTGACGCCGCGTTCCGCCGCACCGTCGAGCGCTTGGATACGCTCGGCAAGATGGACTTTACGGTGCCGGTCTCGCTCAAGGCCACACTGCGCGGCTATCAGGTCGACGGATACCAGTGGCTCGGCTCGCTCGAACACCTGGGCCTTGGCGGCATCTTGGCCGACGACATGGGCCTGGGCAAAACGCTGCAGATGATCGCACATATCCTGGCGCGCGTGGAAGCGGGGGACGCCAAGCCCACGCTTGTGGTGTGCCCTGCGTCGCTTGTGTACAACTGGACCGCCGAGCTGGAGCGCTTTGCCCCGTCGCTCGATGTGTGCGCCATCGTGGGCGCCAAGGCGCAGCGTCGCGTGCAGATTGCCGGCGTTGCCGAGCATAACGTGGTCGTGACGTCGTATGACCTTATGCGGCGCGATATCGACGAGTACGTCGAGCAGGATTTTGCCCGCGTGGTGCTCGACGAGGCCCAGTACATTAAAAACCCGCTCACGCAGGTAGCGCGTGCCGCCAAGCGCCTGCCTGCCGGCGTGCGCTTTGCCTTGACGGGCACGCCCATCGAAAACCGCTTGTCCGAGCTCTGGAGCATCTTCGACTTTTTGATGCCGGGCCTGCTTGGCACGCGCGAGTCGTTTGCCAAGCGCTTCGAAAGCCCGGTCGAGCACGCCGAGGGCGACAGCGCCGCTCGTCTGCAGGCACTCGTGTCGCCGTTTGTACTGCGCCGTGTCAAGGAGGACGTGGTGGCCGATCTGCCCGAAAAGATCGAGGACACGGTCATGGCGCAGCTCACCGGCGAGCAGCGCAAGCTCTACCTGGCCAACCAGGACCGCATCGCCCAGCAGGTGCAGCACCGCGAGGCCGGGGAGTTTAAGAAGGACAAGCTCAAGGTACTTGCCGAGCTCACCAAGCTGCGCCAGATCTGCTGCGACCCGCGTCTGCACTACGAGGATTACAAGGCGGGGAGCGCCAAGCTCGATACGTGCATGGAGCTCGTGCACGGCGCACTCGACGGCGGACATCGCATCCTGTTGTTCAGCCAGTTTACGGGTATGCTCGATATTATCGGTAAGCGCCTGGCCAAGGAGGATATCGCCTTCCTTAAGCTCACGGGCGCATCGTCTAAAGAGAGCCGCGCCAAGATGGTCGCACAGTTCCAGGCGGGCGAGGTGCCGGTCTTTTTGATCTCGCTCAAGGCGGGCGGCGTGGGCCTTAACCTGACGGCGGCCGACGTGGTAATCCACTACGACCCGTGGTGGAACGTGGCGGCGCAGGACCAAGCGACTGACCGCGCGCATCGTATTGGCCAGCAACATACCGTGACCGTGTACAAGCTCATCGCCAAGGACACGATCGAGGAGCGCATTATGCAGATGCAGGAGTCTAAGCGCGACCTGGTCAACAGCGTGCTCGGCGGCGACGGCATCTCGTCGGCACTGTTCACGCGCGAGGATGTTCTGGCGCTGCTCGGCGGCGACGGGCGCTAGCCGCGCGCGGGGTGGGACTGCTGGAGTGGGCAGGACGGTCGACGCATTTTGGCCCGACCGCTTGCCTGATCCGTTATGTGTTCATTTGCAATGCCGTGGATGGTTTGTCTGCCTTTGGGCATAAGAACCATCAAGAACATTGGCACATCAGCAAAGGAGAACATCATGGCGAAATTCTTTAAGGACCCCGACGGTAAGCTCATCGCTGCCCTTGGCGACGGCGTTGCGACCCCTGCCGGTTGCACGGAACTGACCGCAAACACTGAGGACGCGGCGCACGAGAAGCACGTGCCTGTTGTCGAGACCGAGCGCGACGGTCACGTGATTCGTGCACGCGTTGGCTCGGTCGAGCACCCCAGCCTGCCCGAACACTACATTGAGTGGATTGCGCTTGAGGCCGAGGGCCGCTTAGAGGTTCATTACCTTGAGCCCGGCATGAAACCCGCGACGTTTTTCGCGGGCGGCTCCAAGACCGGTACCGTCTATGCCTACTGCAACCTGCACGGGCTGTGGTCCGCGACATTCTAGGAGCGCGCCCCCGCTCGGGGTATCATAACTAGCATATGCACATGCAAGCGCCGGCTGCATTATGCGGCCGGCGCTTTTACTACGATTTCGATGGTTTACGACGGAAAGGGCTGGGCCATGAAGCTCGCGCTTGCACAGATCGATATGCGCCTGGGTGATATTGAGGGCATTTGCGGCCGCATCGAGGACCAGGCTCGTCTGGCCCACGAGCGCGGGGCGCGCGTGCTGTGCGTTCCGGCTCCGCTCTTTATGGGCGCCATGCCCGGTGGCCTGGTGGGCGCTGCCGACTTTGAGCACGACGTGCTTGCCGGTTTGACTGGTGTCGCCGAGCGTATCCAGGAGCTTGACATGATCTGCATCGTGCCCGCGGCGGTTTCGTTTGAGGGCCAGCCGCTGCTCGACTACATGATGCTCAAGGACGGTCATGTGGTGCCGGCGCGTTCGAGCATTGCCCTGCAGCGTGGCGAGAACAACGACACACGTTGGGCGCCGCCGGTGTTCGACGTGGACGGCGTGCGCATCGCCGTGATTTTTGACTTGGACCGCGAACTCGAGATGTTGCCGACCGGTGTTGACCTCATTGCGTATTTCCAATTCAACGCGTTTGACATGACCGACCGCGAGACTGCCGCCATTGCTGCCGTTCGCAGCGGCGCCTACCGCAAGATCGCATCCAAGCGCAGCGTGTGGTTTGCCTGCATGGCGCCGGTCGGTGCCTATGACGAGTCGGTGTATACCGGCGGTTCGTTTGTGCTCGACGACTGCGGTCGCGTGGTGGCCCAGGCGCCGTGCTTTGAGGAGAGCCTGCTGGTTCAGGAGATTCAGCGCGGCGTGATGCTCGATGCCCTGGAGGATCACGAACTGCCCGAGTTCCGTTCCGAGGAGTGGCTGTGGCAGGCGCTGGTGCTCGCCGTGCGCGACAACGCCCGAGCCCACGGTGCGTCGCGTGCTGTGGTGACACTCGAGGGTGACTTGCCGTCGTCCCTGCTGGCGGCGCTGGCCGTCGACGCTCTGGGCCCGCGCAATGTGATTGGCCTGGTGCTGGGGCGCAACCGTATCTTTACGCCGGCGCAGGAAGAGGCCGAGGCTGCCCGCTGTGCCGCCGTCCGCGCCATCGCCGAGCGTCTGCACATTCGCACCGTCGAGCGCGATGCACCGGATGCGGCGCGTGTGCTCGATCGCGACGTGTCGGCGGGCGATGCCGAGCGTCTGCGCTCGCGCACGTTGGGCCTCATGCTGGAGGACACGGCGCTCGAGCTGGGTGCGATGGCGCTGAGCCCGCTGTCCAAAACCGAGTACGCGCTGGCGGCGCCGGCGCTTTGCGGCGGCTACCAGGGCGATTACGCGCCCTTTGGCGATGTGTACCTGTCGACGCTTGAGTTTGTGGCGCGTGTGCGCAACCGCACGTCTGCCGTGGTGCCCCAAGAGCTCGTGACGCTCAACGCGGTGGAAGATTGTATGGAGCGCGTGCTGGCGCAAGCGCTCTCGACGCTCGACGGTCCGGTCGATATGCTCGACCGCGCGGCACAGCTGCTCGGCGGGCTTGAGCCGGGTGAGGTCGATGGCGCGCTCGAGGCGCACGTGGACCGCAATCGATCTTTCGACGACATCCCGATGGCCGCTGGCAAGCCTGAGGCTTGCTCGCTGCTGCTGATGCTCGTTCGACAGGGTGAGGCTGCCCGCCGCATGTTGCCGATGGCGCCGATCGTCTCGGCCCGTTCGTTTGCCGAGCGTGCCTGGCCGTATATGCTCGCGTGGTCCGACCTGGGGCTTAACGGCAAGGAGCGTATGACGGTCGATTCGCTGGCGCGCGCCGAGGTGCGCCGTTTTGCTGACGAGGATACGAGCGAGCGCGTGCGAAACGAGATGATGGGCGTGCTGGGCGAGCTACTGGGTATTTCGCCCGAGCAGATGGAGGAGCTGCGCTCTGAGGATGGCCAGCGTCGTTTGCATGAGGGTATGAAAAAGTTCGAGGGCGAGGTTCAGGACGCCATCGATAAGATGATGGGCGGTCAGGGCGGTCCGCAGGGTGGGCCCCAGGGTGGTCCGATGCCGCATCCGCCGGTGGATCCGAGGCAGTTCCCCTTTTTCTCGCAGAACTAACTATGGGATAGGATTCGCTCCCAGCCCCGATACTTCAACTAAGCATTTCGGCCCCGTTGTGTTATTCTAGAACAGACGTTCGTGAATGATGCGCGGGGCCTTGTCTTGCGCTGTGCTTGTGGCGAGGGGAGGTCGGCTTGGTCATTTTGGGTATCGACCCCGGTTTGGCCCATACGGGTTGGGGGATTATCGAGGAGCGGCGCGGCGAGGTTCGCTGCCGTGCCTACGGCTGCATCGAGACCAGTGCCGGAAGTCCGCTCGCGGTGCGCCTGTCGCATATCGCCCGCGACCTCAAGGGTGTCGTGGAGCGTTATCGACCCGATACCGCTGCTATCGAGAGCATTTACTTTGGTGCTAACGTTCGCTCGGCAATTCCTACGGCGCATGCCCGCGGGGCTGCACTCGTGGCGCTGTCGGAATGCGCGCTCGAGATTGGCGAATACACGCCCATGCAGATCAAGCAGGCTGTGGTGGGCACCGGCGCCGCGGACAAGCGGCAGGTCGCCTACATGGTACGCACGCTAACGCAGCTCGACCACGACCCGCATCCCGACCATGCCGCCGATGCCCTAGCTTGCGCCATCTGCCACGTAAACCTCAGCCGCACCCGCGCCCTTACCGGTGGCGAGTTCTATCAACAGAGAGGAACCGGATACTGATGATTTCCCAGCTCCACGGAACGCTTGTCGAGGCCACGATGAGCTCTGCTGTCGTCGATGTGTCGGGCGTTGGCTTTGAGCTCGGCATTTCGGGCAGCACTGCGGCCACGTTGCCGACGCCCGGTGGCGAGGTCCGCCTCTACACGCGTATGCAGGTGCGCGAGGACGCCATGACACTTTTCGGTTTTTCCTCAAAGGATGAGCGCACGATGTTCGACCGGCTCGTGTCCGTTTCGGGCGTTGGCCCGCGCCTGGCGCTTGCCGTGCTTTCCACCTATACCGTGGGGCAGCTGTATTCGCTGGTGATGGCCGAGGACGACAAGGGCATGGCCAAGGTACCCGGTGTGGGCAAAAAGACAGCTCAGCGCCTGATCCTGGAACTCAAGAGCACCTTTGCCAAGGATAAGGGCTTTGTGCCGGTCGACGTGATTCCCGGACAGGTTGCGATGCCCGTGCCCGCTGCCGCTCCCTCGGCGATCGATGATGCCCGTGCGGCGCTCCTTTCCATGGGCTTTAGCCCGCAGGAGACCGATGTTGCCCTGAGCGGGTATGATGGGCAGAATATGCGTGTCGAGGATCTGCTCGGCGCGGCGCTTAAGCGACTCGGAATGGATGCGTGATGTGGGAAGCCGATGACTCTCAGGACCTGTGGGCGACGCCCGGCAACTCGCCGGCGGCATCCATGGCGCACGGCGAGCGCATGGTGGGCTCGGAGCTGACGGCCGAGGACCTCGATGTCGACCGCACTTTGCGCCCCCAGCGCCTGGACGATTACTGTGGTCAGGAGCACATCAAGCAGAGCCTGCGCGTGTTGATCGAAGCGGCGCAGAGCCGTGGCGAGACGCTCGACCACGTGATCTTCTCGGGTCCTCCGGGCCTGGGCAAGACCACGCTGGCCACCGTTATCGCCAACGAGCTGGGCGCTCAGATCAAGACCACGAGTGGCCCTGCCATCGCGCGCACGGGCGACCTGGCGGCCATCCTTACTAACTTGCAGCCGGGTGATGTGCTGTTTATCGACGAGATCCACCGCCTCAACCGTTCGGTCGAGGAGGTCCTGTACCCCGCGATGGAGGACTTTGCCCTCGATATCGTGATTGGCAAGGGTCCGGCGGCGCGCTCGATTCGCCTGGATATTCCCAAGTTTACGCTGGTAGCGGCAACGACCCGCTCAGGCATGTTGACCGGCCCGTTGCGCGACCGCTTTGGCATTTCGTATCGCCTGGATTACTACACGGTCGAGGAGCTCGCGCAGATTGTGACGCGCTCGGCGACTATCCTGGGCGTGACGATCGACCATCCCAGTGCACTCGAGATCGGCTCGCGTTCGCGCGGCACGCCACGTCTTGCCAACCGCCTTCTCAAGCGCGTGCGCGATTACGCACAGGTGCGTGGCAGCGGCCCTATCGAGCTCGATATCTGCCGCCAGGCGCTCGAGTTTTTCGAGATCGACGAGCTCGGTCTGGACTGGATGGATATTCGTATCTTGGAGACGCTTGCCAAGACGTTCTCCGGCCGTGCTGTAGGCCTGACGACCCTTGCCAGTGCGGTGGGCGAGGACCCGGGCACGCTCGAGGATGTCTATGAGCCCTATTTGCTGCAGTGCGGGTTGATGATTCGTACGCCGCAGGGCCGTCAGGCAACCCTTCGCACCTTTGAGCACCTGGGGATTGAACCTACCGTTTAGGGCGCTTTGTTTTGGCGGGCTGTTGGACTATCGCTAGGCATCGGGTAAACATATCGCCGTTCATCGGTTATGGGCGTTTTACTATTGCGCGCCCGTGCTATGCTGAATTGGTCTTTTTCTCATTCGGTAACGAAAGGACCGCCCATGCCTACTGACATCGAAATCGCACGTTCTGTCACGCCACTGCCTATTACCGAGGTGGCCAAGAACGCCGGCGTCGACGTTAAGCACCTTATTCCGTACGGCTTCGACAAGGCTAAGGTCGACTATTCACTGCTCAACGAGCCGACTGATCACCAGGCCAAGCTCGTCCTCGTGACCGCTATCAACCCAACGCCCGCGGGCGAGGGCAAGACCACCACGACCATCGGTCTGGCCGACGGCCTGCGTCGTCGCGGCGTCAAGAGTGCCGTTGCCCTGCGCGAGCCTTCGCTCGGCCCCGTCTTTGGCGTTAAGGGCGGTGCTGCCGGCGGCGGCTGGGCTCAGGTCATCCCCATGGAGGATATCAACCTGCACTTTACCGGCGACTTCCACGCTATCGGTGCCGCCAATAACCTGCTGGCCGCCATGCTTGATAACCACATCCAGCAGGGCAATCAGCTCGGTATTGACGTTAAGCGCATCACTTGGAAGCGCGTCGTCGATATGAACGACCGTCAGCTGCGCCACGTCATCGACGGCATTGGCGGTAAGGCCCAGGGCGTGCCGCGCGAGGACGGCTTCGATATCACCGTCGCCTCCGAGGTCATGGCAATCCTGTGCCTGTCTACGAGCATCAGCGACCTCAAGGAACGCTTGGGTGAGATTGTCGTCGGCTATAGCTTTGCCGGCGAGCCCGTCCGTGCCCGCGACCTCAAGGCCCAGGGTGCCATGGCCGCGTTGCTTAAGGACGCGCTCAAGCCCAACCTGGTGCAAACGCTCGAGGGCACGCCCGCGTTTGTCCACGGCGGTCCCTTCGCCAATATCGCCCACGGCTGCAACTCCATCATGGCCACGCGTATGGCGATGCGCTTTGGCGATGTTGCCATTACCGAGGCCGGCTTCGGTGCCGATCTGGGTGCCGAGAAGTTCCTCGACATCAAGTGCCGCATGACGGGCGTTCGCCCCAGCGCCGTCGTGATCGTCGCTACCGCTCGTGCGCTTAAGTACAACGGTGGCGTCGCCAAGGCCGACCTCAACGAGGAGAACCTCGAAGCACTCAAGGCTGGCATGCCCAACCTGCTGCGTCACGTCGACAACATCCAGAACGTTTATGGTCTGCCCTGCGTGGTCGCCATCAACCGCTTCCCGACGGACACCGAGGCCGAGCTTGCGCTCATCGAGTCCGAGTGCCAGAAGCTCGGCGTCAGCGTTAAGCTTTCCGAGGTCTGGGCCAAGGGCGGCGAGGGCGCGCTCGACCTGGCCGATGAGGTCATGCGTCTGATTGAGCAGCCGAGCGAGCTCAAGTTTGCCTACGAGGACGGCGCCGATGTGGCCGACGCCCTCGAGGCCGTTGCCACCAAGGTCTACCGCGCCGACGGCGTCGACTTTACGCCGGCTGCCAAGCGCCAGCTCGCCGAGCTGCGCGAGAACGGCTTTGGCAACCTGCCGGTGTGCGTGGCCAAGACGCAGTACAGCTTTAGCGACAACGCCAAGGCGCTGGGCGCTCCCGAGGGCTTCCACATCACCGTGCGCGAGCTCAAGGTTTCCGCCGGTGCCCACTTTGTGGTCGCGCTGACCGGCAGCGTTCTGACCATGCCCGGCCTGCCCAAGGTTCCCGCGGCCGAGAACATCGACGTCGACAACGACGGCAACATCACCGGCCTGTTCTAAGCCTGCTGCTCATAGCCGCTTGCCCGCCCCGCCGTGCCCACAAGGCCCGGCGGGGCTTTTTGATCCTTAGGACCGCGCATGTCTTGTAGATACCGACGGACTCTGCCCATCATAGGCTTTTGCGCGGGTAGAATGCATGGATAACTTGAGACTCACGCGCGACGGAAAGGAATCGTTGCATGGATCAGGACAAGACAACCGTGATGGGCGGCTACGGTTCCGCGCAGGCTGGCGATAGCGCCGATGCGACCTGCGTTGTTCCCAACCCCGGTTATACCGACCCCGCCGCGACGCAGCCTTCTGCCGAGCCCACCCGGGTTATGGGCTATGGCGACACGGCGCAGGATTCTTACGCTGCATCTTCGCAAGGCCCCTATGGCAACGCAGCTCCGGATCCGTTTGATTACGCGCCGCAGGATTCTTATGCTGCCTCGACGCCGAATCCCTATGACAACCTGCCGCAAAATCCCATTCCGCAGCCTCAGCAGACGACGTATATGCCTCGCACGGCGCAGCCTCGCTACGAGTCGCGCGAGCCGTATCGCGAGTACCCCAAGTCGATTCCGCAATATGGCGAGGACGAGGAGAAGAAGCCGTCGCGTTCGTCGAGCGTGATCAAGAAGATCCTCATCGTGCTGGCGATTTTCTTTGCCTTGTCGGTCGTGTTCGCCATCGTGTCGGGCATGCTCAACAAGCGGGGCGCCACGACCGATGCCACGACCGAGCAGGCCGAGACCACCCAGTCTGCTGCCGTCGACCTGAGCGATATCCCGGGACAGTACTGGTCCAACGCCAAGAAGCTCCTCAAGTCACGCGGAGCCGACCTTTCGAACGCCGTGATCCTGACCGACGATGGCTCAACGCCCGTCATCGATTCCAACTGGGTTGTTACGAATGCCTACTATAACGACAACGGCAACCTGGAGATTCAGCTCACGCACAAGAACAGCTATGGCAACTCGTCCGGCGGCCAAAGCGGTACCGACAGCTCGAGCTCCAATACGCTGGAGGATTTGAGCAACAAGGCACAGGAGTTGGGAGACAAGGCACAAGAGCTGGGCGATACAGCCCAAAACCTCGGCGATACTGCTCAGAATCTGGGCGATATGGCTACCAATGCCTGGGACGCGCTGCAAAACGGCATCTCGGGCGCGCAGGGAAACTAGCTGTTAAGCAGGCTACAGTTGCTCGGCCGGACGGTCGGGCGAGCTAAAGCCCGAATCAAAGGTGACGACGCATGAGGCATCGGGTCGGCGCTCGTGCACGATGCGTGTGACGAGCTCCAGCAGCTCCTCGTCGGATATGTCAAAGCCGTCGGGACGCACCAGGTCAAACGAAACGAACCCGTCGTGCTCGTGCAGGTCGTGGATGGAGAGCGCGGGATCGATCTGCATGACGCCGCGCTTGACCCAGCCGCGCAAGTCATCGCCGGTTGTCGCGATGGGGTCGCAGTGCAGTGTGATACCAATGCCCATCTGGCGCTTGACGTCGTGCTCGATGGTGTCCAGAATCTCGTGGTGCTCAAACGCGTCGCCCTCGCCGGGCATCTCCACGTGGGCGCTGGCAAACTGACGACCGGGGCCGTAGTCGTGCACCATGAGGTCGTGTGTGCCCAAGACCTGCGGATAGGACATGATCTTGTCGCGGATTGCCTGGACGAGCTTGGGGTCGGGCGCTTGCCCCAGCAACGGGCTGATGGCGTCGCGCACCAGGCCCAGGCCGCTGATGCAGATGAAGATGCCCACACCCAGGCCTGCCCAGCCATCGAGATCAAAGCCGGTCGTCTGCGAAATAAGCGCCGCCACCAAGACCGAGCCCGAGGTGATGACGTCGTTTTTGGAGTCCTGCGCCGTGGCGATGAGCGTTTCGGAGTCGATGCGATCGCCCAGCGTGCGGTTGAACGCTGCCATCCAGAATTTGACGAGCATGGACAGAACAAGGGCAGCCATGGAGAGCGCCGAATACACGGTGGGCGAGGGCTTGATGATCTTGGTGACCGACTCGAGGATTAGGTTGATGCCGACGGCACAAACAAGGACGGCGACAAACAGACCAGCCAGGTACTCGTAGCGGCCGTGGCCGTAAGGGTGGCCCTCGTCTGCCGGGCGGCTGGCAAGGCGGAACCCGAGCAGGCTCACGATGTTGCTCGAGGCATCGGAGAGGTTGTTGAAAGCGTCGGCGATGAGGGAGACGGAACCGGCGAGCAGGCCCGCGATGCCCTTGGCCAGGCACAGGGTGATGTTGAACACCGGCAGGATCAGGGACGTACCCGCCACCATATAGGGATTGTTCGTTTGGCCTACAAAAAACGTGTCCGCCATGTTGTACAGGTTCGTAATCAACATGCTAATTGTGGTGGGAATGCCCAGGGTAAGCACCAACCGGGGGATGGGCGTTTCGGTCATTTTTCGGTATTGTTCCTGCATATCGGCTTTCACCATAGTAGCCCCGCTTCCTTTCATTTGGCTCTTTGCCCACAATTTTTAATATGTTATTTATTATAAACCCAAACAAAAGTTGTGTAAAGCGGGCGAAAAAAGCATAAAAAAAGCGGAGCTTCCAACAGGAAGCCCCGCCATAGGAATCAATATGATCAATAGTTTTCTGCTTTGATCTGGAAATAAGCCTGCGGATGGCTGCACACGGGACAGACTTCCGGGGCTTTTTTGCCC
>CAJMRD010000021.1 GCA_905215725.1 uncultured bacterium
CTGCGGAAACTCGGTCGATCCAGAGTAATATCGGCTGAAAAGAATTCTGGCTGATGAACTGTTCGCGACAAAGACTCGATAGGCAGCTCCCTCTATGCCCTTTTATAAGTTGCGGTGAAATAGGGACTGAATTTGGGGTTGAATCGTTTAAACAGTCCCTATTTCACCGCAACTTATGGAAGGGATAGAAAAAAGGCGGAGACCCTGGGGAGGGACTCCGCCTTATATACAGGGGGCGATGTTATTCGCGTACCGTGGAATTAGACCAAGCGGGCGTTGATCGTCTTGGCGATCTTGGCGGCGTCGGTGGAACCCTTGACGGTGGCACGGAAGTCCTCGTCCATGAGCGCCTCGGCGACCTTGGACAGGATCTTGAGGTGCGTGGTGCCGGCCTGGGCACCGGGGATGAGCAGGGCGATAGCCACGTTGACGGGAGCGCCGTCCATGGTGTCCCAACCGGTCACGCCGGACTCGTCCTTGACGACGATAACAGCAGCCTCGGTAATGGCGTCGGACTTGGCATGCGGGATGGCGAAGCCCTCCATCATGCCCGTGGTGCCCTCGGCCTCGCGGGCCAGGAAGGCGTTCAACACGGCGTCGGCGTCGCTGGCGATACCGGCCTTGACAGCCTGGTTGGAAACGAAGCTCAGAGCCTCGTCACGAGAAGCGAAGTCCTCGGCGACAAAGACGTTCTCGACCTTCACGAAGTCGGCAGCCTCGGCCTTGGGGGCCTCGACGGCAGCGGCCTTGGGAGCCTCAACCGGCTTGGCTGCAGGAGCGGCCTTCTGATTCTTCTCGAAGTCGAGCTTCTTGAAGGCCACGAACAGGATGCCACCGACCACAGCGCCGATGAGGATCGCGAGGACCCAAAGCGGACCGTTCTCGACAACGGGCAGGACCAGGAAGCCACCGTGAGGCGCCGGATCGTGAACGTTGAAGAAAATGGTCAAGATGGAAGCGATGGAAGAACCGAGCATCATGATGGGCATGACGGGCCAGATGTTCTTGGTCATGAACGGAATGGCGCCCTCGGTGATGTGGGTGCAACCAAGGATGAGGTTGACGATACCGGCGTCATGATCCTCCTGGCTGAAGTACTTCTTGCCGACAACGACGGCGAAGGTGGTGATCAGCGGCGGAACGATGCAAGCGGCGGAGACGGCAGCCATGAAGTTGGTGCCGAAGTTGTAGGTCTCGGTGCCGACGCCAGCTTCGAGAGCGGTACCGAGCAGGAAGGTGCCAGTAGCGTAAGCAGCCTTGTTGACCGGGCCGCCCATATCAAAGGCGCACATGCAGCCGATGGCCAGGCCAAGGATCACCGGACCGGAGTTACCGAGGCTCTGCAGGAAATCCATCATGCCCTGGTTAATGGCAGCCATGGGGCCGGAAATACCGAGCATGACCAGGCCGACGATGGCGGTAGAGCACAGCGGATACAGGAAGATTGCCTTCAGGCCATTAAGGCTCGCAGGAATTTTAGAGAAAACCTTCTCGAGCAGCAGGATGACATAGCCAGCGAGGAAGCCGCCGACGATGCCGCCCAGGAAGCCAAAGCCCACACCTGCGCCACCGGCGTCGATCATGCCGGTATCGGCGTTAACAGGCAAGCCCTGGATGGCAATCATACCGGCGACGAAACCGGGGACGAGCGCCGGGCGCTTGCCGATGGACTCGGCGATGTAAGCGGAGAGCACCGGAACCATGAGGTTCATGGCGATACCGCCGATAATCTTGAGCATCGCGGCAAAGCTGTTGTAGTCGGCAGCCGTCGAATCAAAGGACGTAATGCCCCATAGGAACGAAATGGCGGTCAGAACACCACCGGCAACGACGAAGACCAGCATGTGGCTGACGCCGTTCATGAGGTGCTTGTAGATGACGTGACCGATGGACTCCTTCTCCTCGACCTCGTCCTCGACATCGGCGGCAGCGGCAACCGTGTCGTCGCCCTTGGCGGCGAGCGCGCGGTCGATCAGCTTACCGGCGGCCTCAACGGACAGGGCCTTGGAAACACCAACGGAAACCATGGGCTTACCGGCGAAACGCTCAGCCTGGACATCCTTGTCGGCTGCGACGACGACGGCCTTGGCACCAGCGATCTCACTCTTGGTGAGCTCGTTCTCGACGCCGACCTGGCCATGAGTCTCGACCTTAATGGTCAGACCGCGCTCGGCAGCTGCCTTCTCCAGCGCCTCCTTCGCCATGAAGGTGTGCGCAATGCCGGTCGGGCAACCGGTCGCGGCGATGATGTCAAACTTAGCCATGTGTCCCTCCTTCTTTAGTACAGCGCCCGCGGGCGCTCCCCTACACGCGCTTCGATGCGCGTTTTTCCACAACTGAAAGATACCAACCTACCGTCCGCGTGAGAAGAGACAAGGTGCAATTCTCCGGTGAAAGGTTCTTTCATTACCGTAAACGGTAGATGAAAGTTTACCATCAACACTTGAAACGGCAAGGTGTATCTTGTAATTGAAAATGCCCGTATACTATGGCATTGCGAATCAAATTAGATTTTCATGCCAACCAGGAGCCATCCATGACCGATAGTAGCAAGAGCGCACTTTCCCTCATTAGCACCCATCAGGGATACAGCGAGTCCGAGCAGCGCATTGTCGACTATATATTGGAGCACCAGTCCGAGGCTCCACGCCTCACGGCGGCTCAGCTCTCGCGCGCCGCCGCCACGTCCGAGGCGACCGTTTCGCGCTTCTGCCGCAAGCTTGGGTTTGGCAGCTTCCGCAGCTTTCAGTTTTCGTTGGCGAGGGATTTGGAAAGCCAGCGCAACGAGGGCCTGACCGACGAGGTCTCGCTCGACAATATGGAGCAGAGCCTCAAGAACATCCTGGCTGCCAAGGTGAGCGAGCTTAATGCGACCATCGACGGTATCGACCACGATACGCTGGCGGCTGTTGTGCATGCCCTTAAGCATGCGGGGGTTATTGAGTTTGCAGCTGTGGGCAATACGAACGCGGTCGCGCTCGATGCGACGTTTAAGTTTTCGCAGCTGGGCCTGCGCTGCATGGCGAGCACCATTAGCGAGACATCAATCGGCTTTGCGCTCACGTTGCGCCCGGGTGACGTCATCGTGCTAATCTCAAACTCTGGCAAATCGCGCCGACTGAATCGCATGGCAAAAGCGGCTCGCGACTGCGGCGCAACCGTAGTCGTCATCAGCAGCGACAGCAAATCCCCGCTCGCGCGCCTGGCAGACTACACTTTTAATACCGTCAACCACGAAGCGCTGCTGACGACGGGCGACTTTGCGTTCTCCAAGATCAGCGCCACGATGATCATCGAAGTCATCTACAACTTCCTGTTGCCCGAGATCGAAGACGCGCGTGAGCATATCAGCTACTACGAGGAGCTCATCCAGCCGGATAAGGTCGTTGAGTAAAACGCGTAGTGGGACAAAAATTTCAGTCTATTTTGTCCCACCAACACCGCTGATACGGCCTAACCTCGAGCTTCTTCAAGCATCTGCTTGGCATGCGCTAGGCTTGCCTCGGACTGATCGCCGCTCAACATGCGGGCGATCTCGGCGGTACGCGCTTCGCCGGTTACCTCGTCCAAATGCGTCTGGGGAACATCGCCCGGTTCCTTGCTGACAACATAATGTTTGTCAGCCATGACGGCGACCTGCGCCAAGTGGGTTACGACAATCACCTGATGCGTAGAGGCGAGATCTGCCAGCACGCCCGCGAGTGCACGCGCCGTTGAGCCACCGACACCAGCATCGACCTCGTCAAACACCAGCGTATCGACACCATCCGCGTTACCGAGGACAACCTTGCTTGCCAGCATGACGCGGCTGAGCTCGCCGCCCGATGCAATGCGGCGCAGGGGACGTGGAGTCAAACCGGCACCGCTGCGGTATAGCAGCTCGTAGCTCGAAGGACCAACGGGCGTCCACTCAGCACGGGGAAGATCGCGCGACTCCCAGACGAGCTCGGCACTACCCATCTCCAGGCGAGCCATCTGGCGGCCAACCTCGTGGCAGAAGCGAGGGGCCGCCGTATTACGGGCGCGCTTAAGTGCCTTGGCAGCGGCAAACAACTCGCGCTCGGCGCTCCCGAGTGCCTCACGCGCCTTTTTGATCTGTTCATCGCCATCATCGACCAGGGACAGCAGCTCTTGCGAGCGATCGCGCATGGCAAAAACATCGTCCATGGTGGGACCCCACTGACGCAGCAGACCCTTGAGGTCGGAATACCGCTCACGCATGCAAGCGAGCTCGCGCGGATCGAAGGCGACGCCATCGCGATAGGCACGAAGCTCGTTCGCGCAATCCTCAAGGGAGATACAGGCATCCGAAAGCGCATCGGCAATATCGCCCAGTTTGCGATCGACGGTAGCCATGCGGGAAAGCTCTGCCACGGCGCTGTTCACGGCATCGAGCGCTCCCCCTTCGGCGGCAAGCGATGCATGGGCATCGTTAGCCGTGGCAACCAGTACCTCGGCATGTTCGGAGCGCGGCAGCAGTTCCTCGAGTTCCTCATACTCGCCCGGTTTGGGGTCGACCTCGCCGATGCGCTCGAGCGCAAAGCGCGCCTCCTCGACGCGGCTCCCCTGCGCACGCGAGGCCTCTTCGACACGTCGAACCTCCTTAGCGGCAGCCCGCGAAGCCTTAAAGCAGGCACGGTACGCATCCAGCGCCTCGAGTGCCAGGCGCCCTGCCCATGCATCGACCATCGCAACGTGATGCGCCGGATCGAGCAAGCGCTGGTGCTCGTGCTGGCCGCACAGATCCATCATCACACCAACGCGCTCCGAAAGCTCGCGCACACTGGCGATGCGGCCGTCAATCTTCACGCGGCTGCGGCCCTCGGCAGAAAGGCTGCGCTGCACGGTGAACCCCTCCGTGTCGTGCGGCCCGTCGAAGAGTCGCGCCTCGACGCTCGCCAGCGCCTCGCCCTCGCGCACCGTCGACGAATCCGCGCGCTCGCCCAAAATAAGCTTGAGGGCCGAGAGCAACGCGGTCTTGCCGGCGCCGGTCTCGCCGGTCAGGACAGTCAGACCGGCACTCGGCACTAGCGTCGCCTCGCGAATGAGTGCAATGTTAGAAACCTGCAGCTCATCGATCATGACGGACTCCGTAGAATACGCGGCTCACCGAGTTATAAAAGCTCTCGGGGCCATAATCGAGCAGCAGCACATCTCCGGGCCCGCGACGCACAGCCACGCTCTCGACCGTACCATCACAAGTAATAAACTGTCCGTCGATGGCGATTGCCGGAACGCTCGGACGGTCATCAGACATAAAGATTTCGACGACATCACTCGGCGAAGTCAAGAAGGCGCGGGCCTGAATGGTGTGCGGCGCAATGGGTACGCAGACCATGCCCGTATAGTCGGGGCTCACGATGGGGCCACCGGCACTGAGCGCGTAACCCGTAGAACCAGTCGCCGTGGACACGACCACGCCGTCGCCACGCAGTCGGTCGATATGGTGGCCCGACACCGTGATGTCGAACTCGACCATATCGGACAGCGGACCTCGGGTAAGCGCCATGTCGTTGAGGGCGAACGTGCGCACGACATCCTTCGTACCGTCTTCGCGCACGGACACGATATCCGCGGCGATGGTAGCGCGACGGCTCACGTGCAGCTCGCCGGACAGGGCATCACTAACAACCTGCAGAATGTCGCGCTCCTCGGGGCTCGCGGCAGTTAAAAAGCCCAGGTGACCATAGGAAAGACCGAGGATAGGAATCTCGCGATGGTTGAGGATGCGGGCAGCACGTAGCAACGTACCGTCGCCGCCGAGCGTAATGACCAGATCGGAGCCGTCAATATCAGGCGTGCTCTGAATCTTGGATCGCTGGTCGGCAGCCCATGCGACCTCATAGCCCTGGCGCGTCAGCCAAAGCTCGAGCATCAGGCCGCTCTCGACCGCCTCTTGCTTGTAGTAATTGGGAACCAGAAAGACCTTCATAGCGTTGCAGCTTTCTCGCTCAAAACCGATACCTGGGATTGCAGCTCATCGTCGGTGCGTTCACCGGGGGCAAACCTCGTGCCGTACAGGAAAAACTCAACGTTGCCCTTGGCACCATGAATGGGTGACACGCACACATCGACCGGGAACAGGCCCTTGGCAGCAAAGAGTTCAACCGCCCTCACGAGTGTATCGCGGCGCACGGCGGGATCGGTCACAATGCCGCCCTCGCCCACCAGCGCCGCCGGAGCCTCAAACTGCGGCTTTACGAGCGTGCAGAATGCACCCGTAGGAGCCAGGCACGCCAGTACCGCATCGATAATGTTCGCGATGCTGGTAAACGAGACATCACACACAGCCAGGTCGATGGCGCCGGCATAGCCAAGCTCAGGCAGCTGCGTCACATTTGTGCGCTCATGCAGCGTCACGCGATCGTCCTGACGCAACGACCAATCGAACTGGGCGCGACCCACGTCCACCGAGACAACGGTCGCAGCTCCGCGCTTGAGCAGGCAATCGGTAAAACCGCCGGTAGAGCAGCCCACATCCAGACAGGCAAGGCCCGTCGGATTGATGTCAAACGCATCAAGCGCGCCTTCGAGCTTAAGACCGCCGCGGCCAACATAGGGAATGCGCCCCTTCACGTGCAGCGGCAGCCCCGGGATCACCTTAAGGCCCGGCGAAGTCAAGCGCTCACCGCCACTCGAGACCAAGCCGGCCATAAGAGTGCGAAGGGCATCCGCGCGATCGGCGCAGATGCCCTGTGAAATCAGTTCGTCATCAAGACGCACGCGTTTCATGAATGCCATCAACCATTCGTATCCGGAGATGCGGCCTAGCTATCCTGGGATTCGTTTGCCGCATCCTCATCATATTCCTGCTCGAGCTTGTCGGCCTCACGCGGCGTAAGCTCAAACTTGTCGACCATATCGACCGCGCGGGAGCCCAGCTCAATCGCTTCGTCAAACAAATCGAGCGAACGCTCCAAGGAGGTATCCTTGGAACGAACGGTAGCGATGATCTGGTCCAAGCGGTCCGAGATCTCGTCGAAGTTGCGGACGGAACCCTCTGGCATAGCTACTCCTCAACGGAGTCGACAACAGCCTCGGCGGTGTCCGCATCCTCGGCCAGCACGCCAGCCTCAGCCTGGGCAACCGCAACCTTGGCGGCAGCCTCGGCAGCCTGTGCCTCCTCGCGAGCGCGATCTTCGGCCAGCAGCTCTTGGTACAGGTCCTCGCCTGGCAGCTCCTCGCTGCGAGCGATCTTGCCCAGCACGCCGTTGACGAACGAAGCGGACTGGTCGGTGCCATAGGCCTTGGCAAGCTCGACGGCCTCGTTGATTACGATGGCGTCCGAGACCTCCTCGTCGGTGAGGAAGCGCATCTCATAGACGGCGATACGCAGCAAGTTGCGGTCGGCGCCGGGCATGCGCATAAGATCCCAGTTCTTGGCGACGGCGCGCAGGGCACAGTCGATACGATCGATATGCTCGTAGGCACCGCGGCAAAGCTCCAGCGCATAGGGGTCGAGGGGACCCTTCGAGATCAGGAAATCGCCCTCGAGGACGCGCTCGAGCGGGCTGTCCGTGGCCTCGGCCTGGAACAGCAGCTGCAGCGCCTGACTGCGGGCAAGCGTGCGCCCGCGATAAACCTTAAGGCTCAAAGGTTACTCCTTGGGGAAAACGAGGCCGTCAATGCAAACGTCAACGCGCTCGACCTCGACGCCCACCTGAGCATCGATGGCAGCGACCACGGCGGCGCGAACGGCCTCGGCGAGCTTCTTGAACGGATAGCCAAAGAACACCACGACACGCACGGTGAGTGCGAGCTTGTCGCCGACGACCTCGGCCTCGACCGCCGGCTCGGAAGCAGGGGCCTTGGACGAGAGCATCATGGAGACAAGGTTGGTGGCAAGGTCCTTGACGCCAACGGAGGCGATGCCCTCGACATCCGACACGGCGCGCGAGACGATGGCGGTCAGAACATCGGGCGAAATGCCGATGCCGTCAATCTTGATTTCCTGGGGCATGAGTCCTCCTAGAAGAGTTGGTTGCTAGACGCGGGAGACGAACTTGCCGTCGCGGGTGTCAACCTTGATGACCTCGCCCTCGTTGAGGTACATGGGGACCTGGATGACAGCGCCGGTGTCAATCGTGGCCGGCTTGGTGGAACCCTGGACGGTGTCGCCCTTAAAGCCCGGGTCGGTCTGGACGATGGTGGTCTCGATGAACATCGGCGGGGTCACGCCCATGAGCTCATCGTCGGCGAAGAGCAGCTGGCAAATGTCGTTCTCGCGCAGCCACTTGGAGTTCTCGCCCACCATGTCCTCGGGAACGGGAACCTGCTCATAGGTCTCGTTGTCCATGAAGATGTAGTCGGCGCCATCGTTGTAGAGGTACTGGAACTCACGGGTGGTGAGCATGACGCTCTCGAACTTGGTGCCGGCGTTGCAGGTGTTCTCGACGACACGCCCGCTCTTGATGTCGCGGGTCTTGTAGCGCACAAACGCGCCGCCCTTGCCCGGCTTGACATGCTGGAACTCGACGATGGTGTAGACCTTGTCCTTGATGCGGAGACCGAGGCCGTTCTTGAAGTCGGCGGTAGAAATGGTAGGCATAGCGACCTTTCTTGTTATGGGCAGAACGCACAAGCGTCCAAATTACATACGATAGAAATTATACACTTGCAGACCGCGCCTGCGGCGAGCGCATAAAAAGAGAACGCGGGGCGCCCGAATTGCTCCGGACGCCCCGCCCAAAAATCTATCGAAATGGGCTAGCAGTCAATGACGTGCAGGTCGTGCGGGGTCTTGGTGAAGGGCTCGTAGCCGTTCTCGGTGACCACGCCGTAGTCCTCCAGGCGCACGCCGCCCACGCCGGGCAGGTAGACGCCGGGCTCCATGGTGACAACCGAGCCGATCTCGATGGTGTTCTTGCTGCGGTTGAAGTTGGGCAGCTCGTGGATGTCGATACCGACGCCGTGGCCCAGACCATGGTTGTAGTAATCGCCATAGCCGGCATCGCCGATGATCTTCTTGGAAAGCTTGAAAATGTCGTTGCCCTCGACGCCCGGATGGATGGCGGCGACGCACTCCTCGTGCGTACGGCGCACGAGCGCGTACAGGTCAAGCTGCTCCTGCGTGGGCCCGCCCATCACGACAGTGCGTGTCATGTCGGAGCGATAATCGCAGTAGCCCGCGCCGTAATCCATGAGGACAAAGTCGCCCTTCTCGATCACGCGGTCGCTCGGGACGGCATGCGGGTTGGCGGTGTTGGGGCCGCTCGCCACGATGGAGCCGAAGGCAAGGCTGTCAGCACCGTTGGCGAACATAAAGTTCTCGAGCTCGTTGCGAACCTGCTTCTCGGTCATACCGGGCTTAATAAAGCCGAGCATGTGCTGGAAGGCGGCATCGGTGATCGACTGCGCATGGCGCATGAGTTCAATCTCCTCGGCGTCCTTGATGGCGCGCATCTTGCGGATGTCGTCATGCATCAGCGGCAACATACAGGCGACGGAACGATCCTCCAGACCACGCTGAATGCCCTGGTAGAAGTTGATCTGCATATCGTCCTCGACAGCGCAGACGCGGCACTTGTAGGCTGCGATCTTGCCGGCGACCCAACCGGGGATGGTGCCCTCGACCATGTCGTAGACCCAGGGGCTGCCGGCGGGCGTGTTCTCCTCAAAGCTGTTGAGGTAGCGCGAGTCGGTATGGAACAGGCACTGGTCAGCCGTAATAAACGCCGCGTGCGGGAACTCGAAGGTGTAGTCGAAGACGCCCTTCACGCCCGTGAGCCAACGAAGGTTGGCCTCGTCGCGTACCACGATAGCGTCGTAGCCGCGCTCGACCATCAGGGCACGGACACGTTCAATACGACCGGCAGGACCGGCAGCAAACTCAGACATGCAGATTCCTTTCTTATTGTCTCTATAAAGACGGGACGGGTCTCAACCGAACGACGGAATCGCATGCGATCCGCAATCGATTGGAAACCCGTTCCTCAACATGATACGAAAGACGATGGATGTCAATAAATCTTAGAGAAGTTCTTTGCGAGAAGCCAAGTAGGCGTGAGCATGGCGCTCAAGAACCTCGTCCTCAACGCTCGTTAAACGAATGGCGCCGAGTGCCGCGGGCAGCGGCAACATACTGCGGTTCGAGCGGGCGAACTGCTGCCTGCGGAACTCCTCGATAAACGCGGTGGGCTCCAGGTCGAAGGCAAGTTCCTCGATGCCAAAGTCCTCCAGGCAGTCATCGACCTCAAAGACGTAATCGATATCAAAGTCGCAGGCATCATGTGCTAGGCGCGCCTCAAAGCGCATGCCCTCGGATAACAGCTGATAGGCAGGGACCTGCGAAGCGGCATCGCCCAAGCAGGCGCGCAGGGTACGCTCCCCCGTCTTGCCAAAATCGAGCGCATGGCGAGCGCTCGGGTTCGTGGCCATCAGTACGTCCTTACGGGCAGTCTGAGACCATTGAACGGCATTGACGAGCGCGACCTCCTCGCCCGCGAGAATCTCGGGGACGGTCTCAGTAAACTGATTCCAGCGGGACTTACTGCTCGAAAGCATGGTGCCAACAAGCACCACAAAGCCGAGCTTGAGGTCCTCGGGGTCCGCCTCACGAACAAGGTCGAGGTCACACACGACCAAGCCCGGTTCGGGACGGAACGCGATAGCGGGAAGCGCATTGGCCGACGAGGCGACGAGCGGCTTCATGGTCGTCGCGACCGTGAGCATGGCGTCAAAGGTCGTCGGCAACAGCGCGCACTCGGTTCGGCCGCACCACTGGTTGGCGCACCAGCTAACAACCGAGCAGGTTGCGGCATCGCCAACGGCGACAACCAGATCGTCGCAGGTAACGCCGTTGGCAGACAGGGCGCCAAAGATAGCATCAGCATCGGCCAGCGTGGCACCAGCAGGCGAAACCTCAAGGACTAGCAGCGACACGGCAAAACCGGCGTCGACCAGCGCATGCTCGACTACTTCACCAAAACGCTCGGATGTAGCGGTGTTCCAAACGACCATCGCGCGCTTAGGCTTGCCCACGGCCGAGGCAAACATACGCGACAGTTCATCGAACGCACCCAATCCGACACGGACATCGACGCTGCGGTTTTGGAAATTGATCAGCTGACGGCGAATCATAGCAGCCCACGCTCCAAAAGCATCTCGGCACAAAGGTAGGAAACGTCCTCGAAGGACTTGTTGCGAATATCAAGGGTAAGGTCGGCAGCCTGGCGATACAGCGGACGGCGATGCTCAAACAGGCGCGCGGCATGCTCAGGTGAGCGGAAATCGGGGCGCGTGTCGGACCGACGAATCTGGCGAATCGAATCCTCAAAGTCGCCCTCGAGGTACACGCACGTACCCATTTCGTGCATCAGCTCAATATTCACCGGTGTCTCGACGATACCGCCCCCGCACGAAACCAACAGGCTGCGCTCACTTTGGAGCGAACGGAGCGCCGAGGTCTCGAGCTCGCGAAAACGATCCTCGCCCTCGGTCTCAAAAATCTCGGTTACCGACTTGCCGCAACGGCGCACGACCAGGCGGTCGGTATCGATAAAACGCCGCTTGAACATGGTGCCGACGTTGCGCGCGAGCGTCGACTTGCCCGCGCCCAAAAAGCCGATAAAGAAGATATGGTCGCAGCCGTGTTTGGTGTGCTGGGACATAGCGAGACCTATTCCTCGCAGGGAAGGTCGCGCAGGGCCCGGCGCTCAAAGATACGGAAGATCTGCGTATACCACAGGTCCTGCGTCGCCTGCGGCTTTACCAGGATGGTATCGACGCCGGCGAAATTACCGCTCCACACGTCAGTGTAGAGCTGATCACCGATCAGCACCGCCTCGTCGACCGTGGCGCCGAGGCGCTTAAGACCCGCCTTGAGGGCAAACGGCGCCGGCTTCATAGCGTGGCTGATGGCCTCGAGTCCCAGCTCGCGTGCAGAGCTCATGACCTGGTCGCGATGCCAGTTGTTGGACACCATGCACAGCTTAAAGCCTTTGGCGCGGGCGGCATCGAGCCAAGCGGAAACCGCGGCGGGAACCTGCTCGGTGTCGCGCGGCACCAGGGTGTTATCGCGATCGAGCAGAATGGCGCGTTTGCCGTCGGCCCAAAGGGTATCAAGGTCGATGCGATCGACCGAGGCAACGTATCGTTTGGGGCTAAAAATCCTCATGCTAATTCCAAGACTGTTGATGCTCTTCGTAGGTTTGCGAGAAGTACTCCTCGTCCTGCGTAATGTAGAAATACAGGTCATCGGAGTCGGTCGGCTCAAGCGTGGCCTTGAGTGCCTCGAGCGACGGAGAGCAGATGGGCGTGGGTGGCAGACCCTCGTGCTTATAGGTGTTATACGGACTATCGCTCTGCAGGTCGTCGGCGGTAACCTCGCCACCGGTGACATACATCATGGTCGCATCGCTGTTGAGATAGCGCAGACCGTCGAGCTTGCCGGCAAGGCGGTTGTAGAAGACCGAGGCCACGTGCGCGCGCTGGTCGGCGTTGAGGCCCTCGCGCTCAACGATAGAGGCCAAGTTGACGATGTCGTAGTCGGACATCTCCACGCCGTAGCGTTCCTTGATCTTGGCTTCGCAGCTCGCAAAGTCAAGCGACTTGTACTCGGTTTTAAACTGATCGAGCATGGCGCGAATCACGTCATCGGCCGTCGGCGAATCGCCCAGCGAATAGGTCTTGGGGAACAAGAAACCCTCGAGCGAATCGTTGGCGGCGCCCTTAAGGAAGCTATAGTCGTCAACGTAGTTGGAGGCCTTGGCCTGGTTGAGGAAGTCTTCCTTAGAGATGCTGTCGTAGGCCTGGGCCACACGGTCGGCGACTTGATCGACCGTTAGGCCCTCAGGGATAGTCAGCGCATTGGAGCCCGCGTTGGGGCCTTCCATGAGCTGCTGAACAACCTTGGTCGCATCCATGAGTGTGGTGAACGAATAATCACCAGGCTTGAGCGACATATCGGCGTTGAGCTTTTTCACCGCCGCATAATAATCCTTGGGATTTTCGACGATATGATTCTCGGAGAGAATCGAAGCGATGCTGTCACCCGAGGCACCATCGGGAATCGTGATAGTAACCTGCTGGCCTGCAACGACTTTCGCACCCTCACCGCCAAAGAAGCCCTTGACGGCTGGCACGACAAAGAAAACGATCGCGACAAGCGCAAGCACGGCAACAACGCCACCGATAATCATAGGCACCGGGGAGCTTTTCTTTTGAGCACCGCGACGAGCATGCGTGTTGTAGCTCGAGCGGGTCGCCGGAGCAACGCCATGCGAACCACGAGCGTGATGCGAATGCGATTGGGGGGCCTGCGTTCGCTGGGTAGGTGCCTGCTGCTTAAAGCGGGTGCCGCCTGCAGGCTGGGCCGTACGAGCAGTGGGCTGCTGAGCCGCGTGAGAAGCCGAATGCTGAACCGAACGAGCAGAAGGCTGCTGACCCGTCCGTTGAACAGGTTGGGCCGAACGAGAGAAGGACTGCGCCGGGCGCGCGGCAGGCTGAGCTGCGCGCTGCGTCGGCTGTGCCGGACGCTGGCCAGGCTGGACAGTGCGCGACGCCGGCTGCTGTGTACGATTCGGCTGGCGCGGATCGGAAGCACTAGGCATGCGAAACCTCCTCGTTTTTACGATCGAGCCACGTCTGCAAAAACAGGCTGGCGGCAATCATGTCGATCTTGCCCCTCATCTGCTTTTCGTTGAGTCCCTGCTCGCGCAGGATACGCTTGGCCTCTTGCGAGGACAGACGCTCGTCCTCAAACTCCAACGGAAGATCGAGCTCGTCGGCAATCTTTTGCGCCACAGCGGCAACGCGCTCGGCCTGAGGACCGGGCTCACCGGCCATGGTCAGGGGACGTCCGCTTACCAGGATGTCGGGCTCATAGTCCTCAACCAGGTAGCGGAACGTCTTGGCCATACCGGTGACCTCGGCAGCCGGAAGCACCTTGACAGGCATCGCCATCTTGCCATCACGGCTCGAGACGGCGATGCCAATCCTGGTCTCCCCTATGTCCAGCGCGAGCGCAACCACAGCGACTTCTTAGATTCTTAGGCGCCGAGCGCGGTCTTAGCGGCCGCGAGGGCATCGGCGATGCCGGCAGCATTCTTGCCACCGGCCTGGGCCATGTTGGGACGACCGCCACCGCGACCGTCGACCAGACCCGCGATCTGCTTGATCACGTTACCGGCGTGGAAACCGGCCTTGACGGCGTCATCGGAGCCGGCAGCGAGCAGGGCCGGAGTGCCCTTCTCAGTCACGCTGGCGAAGACACAAGCGACAGGGCCGGCGACCTTCTGATGCACGGTATCCCATACGTTGCGCAGGTCGGCAGCCTCAAGGCCCTGGAGTTCAGCGACAACGAGCTTATAGCCGTCGAGCTCGACGGCGCCCTCGATGGCGCTGGAGATGGCGTCGGAGGAGCCACCGGTCAGAGCCTTCTTGAGCTTATTGGACGTCTCGCGCAGCTCGGCCTGCAGGTTCTCCACGCGGGCGGGAACCTCGTCGACGCGGCACTTGAGCGCAGTAGCAGCGGCGTCAACGAGTGCCAGGCGGTCGGCCATATAGTCGAGGGCACCCTTAGAGGTCACGGCCTCGATACGGCGGACATTGGAGCCCGTGGAGGACTCGGAAATGATCTTGAACAGGCCAATCTCGGCGGTATTGGCGGCATGAGTGCCACCACAGAGCTCGCGGGAGAACGGCTGGTCCTCGGCGCCCACGGAGACGACGCGGACAACATCGCCGTACTTCTCTCCAAACAGAGCGACAGCGCCGGCAGCCTTAGCCTCGTCGATGCCCATGACACGGGTCACAACCGGCTTGGAAGCGAAGATCTGCTGGTTGACCAGGTCCTCGACAGCCTTGAGCTGCTCGGAGGACAGGGCCTCGAAGTGCGTGAAGTCAAAGCGCAGGTGCTCGGGCGTCACCAGCGAACCGGCCTGGGAGACATGCTCGCCCAGGACCTGCTTAAGGGCGGCGTCGAGCAGGTGGGTGGCGGTGTGGTTGCGGCGCAGGAAACCACGGCGCTCGGCGTCGAGCGCGGCGGTCACGGTAGCACCGACGGTCAGCGTGCCCTCGGCAACGTGGGCGACATGAGCATACAGGCCGTTGTGGTTCTTGGTATCGGAAACGGTCAGCGAAACGCCCTCGGCGGAAAGCTCGCCGGCGTCACCCTGCTGGCCGCCCATCTCGGCGTAGAACGGGGTGCGGTCGAGCACGACCTCGACGTTCTCGCCGGCGGCAGCGGACTCGACGGACTCGCCGTTGCGAACGATGGCGACAACCTTGGCACCCTCGATCGCATCGTTGTCATAGCCGTCGAATTCGGTCGCGGCGACCTTGTCGGAAAGCTCGACCCACACGTCGTTGAAGCTGCCCCAGGCATCGCCCTTGGCGTTGGCACGAGCGCGGGCCTTCTGGTCCTCCATGCAGGCGGTGAAACCGTCCATGTCGACGTCGTGGCCAGTAGCGCCGGCGATCTCGACAGTCAGGTCAATGGGGAAACCAAAGGTGTCGTGCAGCTTAAAGGCAACGTCGCCCGGAAGGACGGCGCCGTCGGCGAGCGCGGCCAGGGCCTCGTCCAGGTAAACACGGCCGTTGTCGAGCGTCGTGGAGAAGCGCTCCTCCTCGGAGGCGACAATACCCTTAACGAGCGCGACGTTCTTGAGCAGCTCGGGATAGGCCTCGCCCATCTGAGCGTTAACCTCGTCGATGAACTTGGTCAGGAAGGCGCCCTCGATGCCCAGCAGGCGGCCGTGGAACACGGCGCGGCGGAGCAGGCGGCGCAGGACGTACTCGCGGCCCTCGTTACCGGGCAGGATGCCGTCCGAGATCATAAAGTCGACGGCACGGGAGTGGTCGGCGATGATGCGCAGGGAGCGGCTGGCGCCGGAGTAATCGTCGGCGTCATAGGTCTTGCCGCTGATCTCCTCGCCCAGCTTGATGAGGTGCTGCATCAGATCGCCGTCGTAATTGGCGGTCTTGTGCTGCATGATGGCAGCCATGCGCTCCAGGCCCATGCCCGTATCGAGGTTGCGGTGCGGCAGCTCCGGCATGGAGCCGTCCTCCTGACGGTCGTACTGGGTAAACACGAGGTTCCAGAACTCAAGGAAGCGGTCGCAGTCGCAGCCGGGCTTGCAGTCGGGGCTGCCGCAGCCGAACTCGGGGCCGCGGTCGTAGTAGATCTCAGAACACGGACCGCACGGACCGGTGGGGCCAGCGGCCCAGAAGTTGTCGTCCTCACCCAGGCGGGAGATGTGGTCCTCGGCAACGCCCAGAGAACGCCACACGTCGTGGGTCTCGTCGTCCTCGGTAAAGACGGTGAAGTACAGGCGATCGAGCGGCAGCTTGAACTCCTTGGTGATGAGCTCAAAGGCCCAGGCGCAAGCCTGCTCCTTGGAGACGCCGCCAAAAGAGAAATCGCCGAGCATCTCGAAGAACGACAAGTGACGGCCGTCCTCGCCGATGCAGTCGATGTCGTTGGTGCGGACGCACTTCTGGCAAGAGATCGCGCCGATCTCCTTCATGGTCTTCTTGCCCTGGTAGTACTCCTTAAACTGGTTCATGCCGGCGTTGGCAAGCAGCAGCGAGGGATCATCGGGGACGAGGGACGAAGAAGGATAGAGCTTAAGACCGCGCTCCTCAAAGAAGTTGAGGAACTTGGAGCGGATCTCGGCCGTAGTCATTGACGGGTAGTCAGCACTCATAGAGGGAATCTCCTCGGTTTCACATCGAAACAGTTCAAACGTAACGATATTACCATCCCGCCGCACACATGCAAAAAAGAGGGCCGGCACAATGCCGGCCCTTCAGCGAAATTGCATGTTAGCGCGTATGAATGTTGACTCAAATTACCCCGCTAGTTGTCATCATCGTCCATGGAGCCGTCGATGCCGGTATTGGTATCGTCGTCCGAGTTGGAATCATCGTCTTTGGCGAAGGGGTTCTTGAAGAAGCCCGTGGCATCGGGTTGCAGGCCCGAGAGCTTAATCCAGGGATTATCGAACTCGGGCTTGGGCATGGCCTTGGCCTCGGGCGCAGTCTCGTTACCGATGAGCTCGGACTCATAGATGAAGGTGTCGTCGCCGAGCGCGTCGTAGGCGGCGACCGGATTGCCATCGGCATCGCGGTACGGCGTGCCCTTAAACACGGCTCCGTCATAGGCCACAAGCTGACGGCCGGTCTCATTCTCGAAGTAGTACACGAAGATGCCCTTGAGGGCCGCACAAAGCGGGATGGCAATAATCATGCCGATGGGCCCCATGAGTGCCGAACCAATAACGAGGGCCGTCAGGCTCATGATGGGATGCACCTGGACCGAGCTCTGCATGACCTTAGGCGAAATGACGTTGTCGGTGACATTTTGTGCCACCATAGTCACGATCAAGGTCCATAACGCCAGCATCGGGCTGAACATAAAGCCGAGCACCGTGGCGATCGCCGCGCTCACCCAGGGTCCGACAACCGGAACCAAGTGCATGATGCCGGTAAAGATGGCCATGAGTGCTGCGTATGGATGGCCAATGAGCGTAAAGCCGATAAAGGCGAGGATGCCACCGCAGATCGACGTTACGACCATGCCACGCATGTAGCCGCCAACCGAGCGCGAAAGAATCGCGACCATAAAACGGTACGAGGTCTCCTTTTCCTGACCAATGATGGTGCAGACCTCGTGGTGCATGCGGGGATAGTCGCAGGCCAACCAATAGGCAAGCACCAAGCCCAGAAAGATGACGAACAGCTGCGAGGCCGTATTGGTAATGAGCGGGAATACACCGCGGCCAAGCTCGGCGGCAATCTGTGAGACATACTTGGACGCCACCGTGACGAGCGAAGAAAGGTTATCGTCCAGATACTCCTTGAGCGGCGTGTTGTTGAGCGTCTTGGCATGCGAGATCATCTCATTGAGGTCGCCACCAGCAACACGAAGCTGCTCGGGCAGGCGGCTCAAGACTTCCATGATCTGACCAAAGAGAATCGGCGACAAAATGCAAACGACACCGACGAGCACGGCAACGACCACAATAAGCGCGACAAGCGAACCGATGCCGCGATTCACGCCATGGTGCTCGAGCCAATTGGTGATCGGGGACATCACAAAAGCAATGATGGAGCCGACGGCAAGAAACTCAATAACCGGTGCCAGGATGCCCATAAGGTTAAAGATGACAGCAGCAATAACAATGCAGCCGACAACAGCCCAAATGCGCAGCGTCAGAATGCGGGTGTCGCGCAGCACGCGATCGGTTTGTTGGGGGTGCTCACTCATGAACGAATCATCACTCCGTCGGGGTCGATCTTGTCCTGAATCTTCTTAAGCGTGCGGCGCAGCAGACGCGAAACCTGCACCTGAGAAATACCCAGCTTCTTGGCGATCTCGATCTGGGTCATGCCCTTCACAAAGCGCAGCTCAATCACCTCGCGCTCGCGCGGCGAGAAATCACGGATGGCTTCCTCGATCACCAGGCGGTCATCGGTAAAGTCGAGCTCGTTGTCGTCGTCGGCGTAACGGTCGAGAATCGAAGGGGCATCGTCGGAATCGGACGCACCAGGAGCCTCGATGGGCACCGAGGTATAGGCCGAAGACGATTCCATAGCCTCGAGGACCTCATCGACAGTCACATCTAGATACTCAGCGATCTCCTCAACCTTGGGCGAACGCTGCAGCTCGTTGGTAAGTTTGTCAGTAGCCTGGTTGACCTTGGCCGAGAGCTCCTGCAGACGACGCGGTACGCGCACGCTCCAGCCCTTGTCGCGGAAATGGCGTTTGATCTCGCCCAGGATAGTGGGTGTCGCAAACGTCGTGAACTCAAGACCGCGCTCGGGATCAAAACGGTCAATAGCCTTGAGCAAACCCAGATAGCCGACCTGCATGAGGTCGTCGAGCGGCTCGCCGCGATTCTTAAATTTGTTGGCAAGAAACCTTACCAGGTTCATATGGGACATGACGAGCTGTTCGCGGGCGTCCGGATCACCGGTCTCCTTGTAGCGACGAAACAGCTCGCGGGTTTTCTCCTTGTCCCAAGCGGTCTTGCCGCTCCGGGAACGTTCGGTCATATTAAATATCCGCCTTGAGGTCGAGGGAAAGCGTCAGGGGCGCCGCAGTCTTTTCGTAGGAGTCGCACACGCTCGCCAAAATAAGCTCGGCATAAACAGCAGCCTGGTCATCCTCGTCGACGGTGGCCTGATCGCCAAAGGTAAAGGTCATGCCAACGTGAGATTCATCGACATCGAATTTGATTGAGATGTCGTCGGAATCAACAGCCGTGCAGCCAAAGATAAAGGCTTCCTCGGCAACCATGCGGATGTCCTCGATGCGATCGACGGACATGGAGCAGAGCGCACCGACATTTGCCGCCGTCATGCGCACAAGGCGCGCCAGACGCGGGTCGCCGGCAACGGTCAGCGTAATGGGGCAAGTTGCTTCGCTACTCATCGCAGGACTCCTCGGTGGTCTCGGCGGGCGTGTAGGTGTAATACTGGGCTGCTTTAGCAGCAGGCTTCTGTGCATCATTGTCACCAGCAGCGACATCGTCCCCGGCTTCGCCAATCAGGACACGCTCGGTCGGCTGCTCGGCTTCTTCGGCAGCGGAAAACTTGCGCTCAGCGTCGGCCGCGGGAGCCTTCACCTTGTTAAAGAGTTTCTGCACGGCACCTGCCGCAGAATCAGTCACGCTCGACACAGCATTGCTGGCCTCGGCCATGCTACCGGTGACCTCAGAAATGTCGCGAACCACGGCTTCGACCTCTACGAGATTGGAGGTAAGGGCATCAACTGCCGTCTTGCTCGACTTAAGCAGCGGCTCCATCTGGGCAAGCGCCGGCGTAAGCTCATCGACAGCGCCATCGAGCTTTGCCACCACAGGCTGAGCCTCGGCGATGGTGTTGTTGAGGTCGTTAACGGTCTTATCGAGCGAGTCGACAACGGTGCGGGTCTTGCGCAGGGTAAGCGCGAGCTCAACGATGGCCCACACGCCGGCAACAGCGAGCAGCAGCAGGGCGATTTGAATGGGACTCATACAAGCCTCCCAAAGGAATCGATATACAGACGGTTTCCATGGTACCCCAAAGGGGACCGAACATGCCATGAGCAGCAACGTGGGACAAAATTATCAGCAGCTACTTCGGTGCATTCCCGCTGCGGTCGCGTTCACTTTGCTCTACGCGCCACTCTTCCCAACCGCGGCCGGCAGGCTGCCAAAATGCACCGCGTTCCAAGCCTTCGGGCAAATAGCGCTGGTCGACCCAGCCTTCGGGATAATCATGTGGATACTTATACACACCGTATTCATCGCTGCCCGGGCGATGGCGATCGCGCAGATAACTCGGCACCTCGCGAAGCCCACTAGAATGGATATCGGCCAGCGCCGCATCGATCGAAGCCTCACACGCGTTGGATTTTGGCGCCAAGCACACATAGAGTGCAGCCTGAGCCAGGTTAATGCGGCACTCGGGATAGCCAATGACCTCGGCAGACTTAAACGCGGCATGCGCCACCAAAAGCGCCTGCGGGTCGGCGTTGCCAACATCCTCAGAAGCCTGAATCATAATACGGCGAGCGATAAACTTGGGATCCTCCCCCGCATCAATCATGCGCGCGAGCCAATAGATCGTGGCATCGGGGTCGCTACCGCGCATGGACTTAATAAACGCACTGATGATGTCGTAGTGCATGTCGCCGTTTTTGTCATACGAAAATCCACGACGCGGGTTGGCGATCTTCACGTCATCCACGGTGATGGGATAGCGCTCCCCCGCCGCGGGCGCTGGCGTTCCCTCGGTATCGGGACGCGTGACGGCAATCTCGCTCGCAAGTTCGAGCGTCGTGAGCGCCGAGCGAGCGTCACCCGCTGCCAGCGTGCAGATGGTCTTAACCGTATCCTCATCGGCCGAGAACTTGCCGTTCAAACCCTGCGGCGCCTCGAGCGCACGCTCGATAAGCGTGGCGATATCCTCGTCTTTAAGATGCTCAAGCTCCACCACGCGACCGCGCGAGAGCAATGCCGAGTTGACCTCAAAGTACGGATTCTCCGTCGTGGCGCCAATCATAATGACGGTACGGTTCTCAACCGCATGCAGCAAGGCATCCTGCTGAGACTTGGAAAAGCGGTGAATCTCGTCGATAAACAGGATGGTGCGGCGGTCGTACGTATTCAGGCGCGTCTTGGCCTCGTCAATCACGCGGCGAAGATCCTTTACGGTACCCGTCACGGCGCTGACCTCGACAAACTCGCTCTTGGTATGGTTGGCGATAATGTGGGCCAGCGTCGTCTTACCCGTACCGGCCGGCCCGTACAGAATCACGCTCGAAAGCACGTCGTGCTCGATCGCGGCACGCAACCATGAGCCCTTACCGACGGCCTTTTGCTGGCCCACGTACTCGTCGAGCGAATTGGGGCGCATGCGCACCGCAAGCGGCGCATTCTGAAAGGAACGCTCACGCGTCGAAGCAGAAAAAAGGTCGTCCATAGCCATCCCGTGCATCAATCAAAAACGTTTTCAACTAACCAGTATACCGAAATGATACGAACTACCGTTCGTTAATATAGGTACGATGCGGAAACTTTAGACCCGGGAACAGCTTACTCGTCAGTTCGCAGAAATAACCGTCCGTCATGCTCGCGATATAATCCACCACGGCTTGATCCTTGTCGTCCTGCCAGGCATAGGTGCGATCATAGTAGGAAAGCTGCTGCTCAATGCGCGAAATATGGTGCTTAAAGATGTAAGAGGACTCGTCACCACTGTTTAGATCCCGCAGGCAACGGTCGTAGAGCTTTTCGAACGCCTCGCGCAGCTCCACCTCGGAATCGCCTTCGATACCGCCCTTGCTATAGATCTTCTCGTAGTTCTCGCGCTTGGCTCGGCGGATTTCCTCAAACAGGTCCTCGCTCATCTCGATGCGCGGCTTACCATAGCTGTGCTCAACGATATCGATGGAGGCATGCGTGAGGATCCAACTGTTGTAGGCACCGCCCCGGCCATCATCAAAAGCGTCGGGCGAAAGCAGGCCCGCCGCGATCGCATCCTGACGGTCACGACCGACGTAGGCAAGAATATCCGAGATGCGAACGACGCAGCCCTCGAGCGTCATGGGACGCAGATGCTCAATTGCGCTATAGCCCGTGGCAATGCAATCCTCAACCGTCTGGTCAATCTGGTCAAAGGAGCCCATGTCCGAGAGCTCAAACACACGCTGCTCGTACTCGCCGTTATGGCATAGCACGCCGTCGAGCGTCTGGAGCGACACGTTGCGGCCGTACAGCGCGTCGACCACGCGGACCGACTGCACGTTATGGAAAAAATAACGCCCCGTACGCTCATGATAGATATCGTTGAGGAAGCGCTCGCCGGCATGGCCGAAAGGTGTGTGGCCCAAGTCGTGGCCAAGGCCAATCGCCTCGATCAGATCGCAATTGAGCCCCAGGGCGCGACCGATATCGCGCGCAATGCGCGAGACAAGCTGCACGTGCAAACCGCGGCGTGACAGATCGTCATTGCTACGGAAGCTAAAGACCTGCGTTTTACCTGCATAACGGGTGTACGCAGGAAGATGAAGTATCTTTTCGGTATCGCGCATAAACGCCGGACGCATAAGCGTACCTTTGTCGGCGTCGCGATCAATACGACGAATGACCTGATCGTCGTTGCAACGATACGGGTTGACATAGCCCGAAGCAAGATCGGCGGCAATGCGCTCGACAAGTTCGGGCGACAACGCCGAGGGAATACGGTCCATGCGCGCCTTAATGACGGCCGTTTCTTGATTAATTGCCATGGCATGCTCCTTAAGAAGGATGCGCAATCGGTTACAAAGTGCAGCCCACGACCTCGATTATGGCAAAAATCGGCACCAAAAACGGGAGCAATGGCAGGGAGCGCGATTTTGTGAAGAGGCAGGAGAGGGCCAGGGCCAGGAGTGCGACGGCAAATGCCACGATGCCACCCATAGGGTCGAGCGTGCAAAGCGCGAAGAGCGCCTTGGCATCCCCCATGCCGATGCCCGGGATTTGGCGAAGACGACGCCAGAGGGACTCAGTCAGCACGAGAGCAAGATAGACGATGACCGCAAGACCGGCATGGTCAAGCGCCGTGTTAACGCCTTTGTCGAGCCAAACGCCCGCCAACGCCGCCACTGCACATGCGCCGGCAAGCCCATTGGGAAACCGTCGCTCTCGGGCATCAATTGCCACGCCGGCAAAGATGCAAATCCAAAACGGGATATAGGCCATCGGACTCCTCCTCGAGCTGCATCGCAAAAGCAAAAACCACCACAAAGGTGCCTGTCCCCTTTGCGGTGGTTTTGGTGGTGGTTATTTGGCGCCTTGCATGACCTCGTCAAGGGTAACGTTTACGGCATGCTGGGTAGGAACCCAGTCGACCTTCAGGAACAGCGCGGCCACCGTGATGGGGATATAGCTGAACATAAAGATCGGGAAGGTAAACAGGTTAGTCACCAGACGCCACTTTTGCGCGCAGTGAATATGCTTGTACTCAAAGATAGTCGTGAGCAGCGCCAGGATGAAAAAAGTCTGATACATCATGGCGAAGGTCATAATGAGCGACGCGGCACAGGCCTGCATCTCGACTTCGGTAGCCAAAAAGCCGTGCGAGAGTCCACCCACGATCAGGAACGTCGCATTGGCGAGCATCGAGATGAGCGACAGCAGCATACCCGGGGCGATCGTCATGAACATGTCGTAGGCGGCAAAGCGATGGTAGCGGAAGGTCGACTTGACCAGGTGCTTACCGTAGGTAAAGAACACCTGGTAAAAGCCCTTGGTCCAGCGCATACGCTGCTTCCAGGATGCCTTGAACGTCACGGGTTGCTCGTCAAAGAACTCCGCCGGCGCATAGCCAATGCGAATACCGTGAATAGCGCAGAACGTAGTGAACTGAATGTCCTCGGTCAGCGTGTGGAACTGCCAACCGTGCATGCCCTCGATAACGCTTGACGAGATAAGGTAACCCGAACCCGAAACAGCGCAGGACGTCTTGCAGATATTACGCGCGTTGTTGAGGAAGCGCGCCTCGCGTAGATACCACGTGGCATTAGCAGCCGAGATCCACGAGCTGCCGAAGTTCTTGGAATTGCGATAGCTCGTGACCACATGGAAGCCCTGGTCAAAGGCATCATTCATCTTGGAAACGTAATCGCGGGAGATAACGTTATCGGCATCGAAGATAAAGTAGCCCTCAAACGTGTCGGGATACTCGTTGAGAATGCGGTCGAAGCCAAAGTCCATGACCCAGCTCTTGCCCTTGCGGGCCAGGTCGTTGCGCTCATAAACGATGGCACCCGCCTCGCGCGCGAGCTGCGCCGTGTTGTCGGTGCAGGCATCGGCGACCACGAAGACCTCGATAAGCTCGGACGGATAATCCTGATCCTTGATGGAGCGAACAAGGTTGGCGATCACGGCCTCCTCGTTATGCGCCGCGATAAAGAAGGCATAACGATGGAGCTTTTTGGCCTTAGGGGGCGCGACCTCGCCACGAAGAGCGCCAATGACAAAGAAGACCACCTGGTACAGAAAGCAGACCGTGAGCAGCGTGACGACAATCTGGTTGAAGATCACGATGGGTGTGTTGGTTTGTAAAAAGGCGAGCATGCAGGCTCCCAGCAACGCGTAACGTAAACAATCGTATATCTTACCGCAGGCTTACCGAGTTCAAGAAACCACCTAATACTGGCTAGGCTTCGAGAAGACCGAGCTGCGGAACGATTTCATCTCCAACGGCCGTGCGACCGAGCGAGCGCGGAGCCAGATCGTCGAGAACCGCAGCGAGATCCCACGGCAGCTCGTCGCGGCACTCAATGCGCTCCCCCGTCACGGGATGGTCGAACGCCACGCGCCAGGAATGAAGGAACTGCCTGGTCAGGCCCTGGTCGGCGCGCGCATCGCACTTGCCGTAGAGTGGATCGCCCACGCAGGCGTGGTTGATATGACGCATATGCACGCGAATCTGGTGCGTGCGACCGGTAAACAGATGGCACTCAACGAGCGTATAACCATCGTCAAAGCGCGTGGAATCGAAGCGCTCGAGGACTTTAAAGGTCGTAATGGCCTGACGGGCAAAGGGGTCGTCCGAAACCGCCATCTTGACGCGGTCGCGCATAGAACGGGCGATACCGGTATTGATGGTGCCCTCGTCCATGGCGATGTGCCCGTGGACAAGCGTGATATAGCGGCGGTCGAGCGTACGCGTGCGAATGAGATTTTGAAGTGCGCGCTGCGTGTCGTCGTCCTTTGCCGCAAGCATGAGACCCGAGGTATCGCGATCCAGGCGATGCACGATGCCGGGGCGGTCCTCACCCTGCACGGTACCAAGATGATCGATACCGCAGTGGTAGACCAAGGCGTTCGCAAGCGTGCCGCTCTCGTGGCCGTGGGCGGGATGGCACACCAGGCCGCGCTGCTTGGAGAGCACGATAAGGTAGTCGTCTTCGTAGCGGATATCGAGAGGAATGGCCTCGGGAATCACGTCGGTCGGGTCGTGTGGCTCGGGCAGATCGACCGAAATGCGGTCGCCGGAGCGCACGGCATACTTTTTTGACAGGCAGGTCTCGCCGTTAACGGCAACGGCGCCGCCCTCGATCAGATGCGCGCAGGCAGAACGCGTGGGGCAGCCGTCATTGGCGCCCAGATAGGCATCGAGACGCTGGCCAGCGCAATCGTCGGCAACAAGAATATGGATGTCGGCCATTAACGCTCATTCCTTTCGCGAATCTTGCGGGCACGCTCCCCACGCTGCTTGGCTTTGCGTTTGGCGCGGGCCTCGTCACGGGCATTGAGCTCGGCAGTCGCATCAACTTCGCGGGCCGCAGGGCTCAAGAACATGTAGCCGATAAGGGCAATCACGACGCCTACGGTGATGCCGATATCGGCCACGTTAAAGACGGGGAAGTCGATGAAGGTGGTGGCAATAAAATCGGTCACGAAGCCAAAGACAAGGCGATCGATCGCGTTGCCGATAGCGCCGCCAGCAACCATAGCCATGCCCACAACCTCAAGATGGGCGAGCTGGGATGCACGAACGAGGTACACGGCGATAGCGATAATGACCGCCAACGCCAGCACGGCAAACGCGATGCCATGCCCCTCGCCCATGCTAAAGGCAGCACCGATATTGCGGACAAATAGAAAGTCGATCACACCGGGGATAACAGTCACATGTAAAGCGTCGCCCACGGCACGAACCGCAAGCTTGGCCAGCTGGTCAACGAGCAGCACAACCAGTGCCACACCACCAGCAACACCCAGCCGCCAACCCAAAGGCGGCGTCATAACCCCAGTACGACCCAAAGAAATCCCCTACCCTCAAGAACATCGAATTCCGTTTAACACAAGTAAACATCTTATATTGCCACAAGCAGAGCGCACGACATATCCACCAACGCAAGCGAAATATCCAGCACAAAACAAAAGCGACATTCCGAATAACGGAATGTCGCTAAATAGCTTTCGACTAAGAGCACTGGTCGAAAGAGAAGGCTCTAGTTCCAACAATGGAAAAGCCGCGTTGCCGTCACCAACAGCGAAAACGTCCCTAAGCGAGCAAGGTGACGTGAAAGAGGAGGGAAGCGTACTTTGGTACGCGACCGACGATTGAACGTCAGATTGCCGCTTAGGGGCGTTTGCAGCGTCGGTAGGTTATGGCGTTCTACGAACGCCATAACCTACAGCGCGTCAGCGCAGCGCTTGCAGATATGTGCATGGCCGTTGTACTCGCCGACGGTGGTGCGGTAGTTCCAGCAACGGTCGCAGCACTCGCCCTCGGCAGCCTCGATAGCAACGGAGAGCTCCTCGCCCTGGGTCAGCTCAACATCGGAGACGATGTAGAACTCGGCCAGGTCGACGGCCTTGTCGCCGGTCAGCAGCGCGTACATCTCGGCGGGAACGACCGCCTTGACGCGGACCTGCTGGCTCTTGGTGAAGGTACCGGCGGAGCGGGCATCCTCAAGGGCCTTGGTCACGGCGCTACGGAGCTCGAGCGAAGCCTCGAGCACGCCCTCAAACTCATTGGCCTCGTCAACCGTGATAGGCGACTTGTACCAATCGAGCAGCGCGGCGTACTTCTGGTGATCGACGCAGCCGGCGGGCGCATAGGCCATGGCCTCATCGACCGTGTAGGACAGGATCGGCTGCAGGTCGCGCATGAGCATCGAGAAGAGCTCGGCCAGCACGGTCTGGGCGCTGCGGCGCTCGAGCGAGCCGGGCTTGTCGCAGTACAGACGGTCCTTCAGGGCATCGAGGTACACGTTGGAGAGCTCGGTAACCACGAAGTCGTAGAGTGCACGGTAGGCACGCGGGAACTCGTAGCTGGCGTAGGCATCGTCGACCTCGGCCTGGACCTGGGTCAGGCGGGCAACCATGAGCTTATCGAGCGGCAGCAGGTCGGCAAAGGCGACGCCGTCGGTCTCGGGCTCAAACTGACCCTCGAGCTCGGAGAGCAGGAAGCGCAGCGTGTTGCGGAAACGACGGTAGGCATCGGACGTACGGGCAAGAATCTCGTGGTCGATGGACACGTCGGAGCTGGTGTCGACGGAGGCAACCCACAGGCGGATGATGTCGGCACCCATCTCGTCGCAGACCTTATTGGGGTCGATGACGTTGCCGAGCGACTTGGACATCTTGCGGCCCTGGCCGTCGAGGGTGAAGCCCTGCGAGACGACTGCCTTGTACGGAGCGTGGCCGTTGGCACCCACCGAGGTCAGCAGCGAGCTCTGGAACCAACCGCGGTGCTGGTCGGAGCCCTCCAGGTACATGTCGGCCGGGAAGCGCAGGCCCTCGGCCTCGCGGTGCTTCAGCACGGAGGTGTGCGACACGCCGCTCTCCCACCACACGTCGAGGATGTCCTTCTCGGGGGTCAGCTCGGTGCAGCCGCACGTCTCGCACTTCACGCCGCGCGGCAGGTAGTCGGACGGATCGTGCGTGAACCACGCGTCGGCGCCCTCGCGGTAGAACAGGTCGATCACCGCGTCGAACGTCTCGGCC
>CAJMRD010000022.1 GCA_905215725.1 uncultured bacterium
GAGGCCGCGAGCGCCCACGGGGGCTCCGTCTCGCTCGCCAACAGCCCCTCGGGCGGCGCGGTGGCCACCATCGCGGTCCCCCTGTGCGGGGCCTGACGACTCAGGCCCTCACGCCGGCGTGCCTCGCAACCAAACGCTTCCCGGATAATAATGCCCGTTGCGGGGATCGCCCTGGCTAGTTGCCGCCCATGTGCATGAGCATGTCGGCGATGCGAGTCGCCATCTCGTCCGCCGCTGCACGGATGTTGGCGACCCAGGACGCAAGGCCGGCCTGATCGGATGCCTCCGCCTCAAGCACGTCGCAAATGACGGCGGCGACCGTCCCGGGAGCTGCTCGCGGCCGAGCACGCGAGGGAGTCTCGAGACGAAAGGAGCTCAGGCACGCCCTCGTGGATGGTGTCACTGCGCCTCTGAATCAGGTTCATACAGACAAAGGCAAGCTTCGGGTTGTTATCGCAAACCAGCTCCGACGATAAATTCTCGTGTTCCGTAATCTTGAAGAAGCTGCGAATCTATTTCAGGGGCACTATCAACAGCGGTTTCATCCCGTTCCCCTCTTGCACTCACCGCCAGCACACGCTATAAGGTTGTTGGTGGCTCATTAAGCTACCTCCAAGTGCCGGGGGAGTCCCCCGGCTATTTTTTTATCCATTCCATTAGGAGTCCCCATTGGCCAAGGAGCTCAGCATCTTCGTCGACGAGAGCGGCGACCGCAGCGGCAAAGCTCGCTACTACCCGCTCGTACTCGTCTTTCACGACCAGGCAGGCAGCATCGCCGAGGCGGTCACGGGCTATGAGGCCAAGCTTGTCAGGGCCGATCTCCCTAACATTCCGTTTCACTCCGAGCCTCTCATGAACGGGCACAAGGACTATGAGTTTCTTGACATCGAGCAGCGCAAGGTTATGCTCGCCCGTTTCTCCTCGTTCGTCCGCAAACTTCCCATTTCCTATATCACGTTCGTCTACCACCGCAGCCAGTTCGAAGACCCGGCAAGGCTAATGGAACGTATGGGGCGCGATATCTCCTCTGCCATGATTGAACACCTGGGCTTCTTTCAATCCTTCGACGATGTGAAGGTTTACTACGACAACGGTCAGGACATTGTCAAACAGGCGCTTGACCGCTCGGTGGGCAAGGTCCTCTCAAAAGGGGTCGTCCGACGCCGCAAGACCTCGATGACCGCCTCGAGCAAGTGGCGGATTACCTCTGCACCATCGAACTTGCCTTGGCCAAGTACGAGGCCAAGGAGAACGGTGAGACGTACAACAAGTTCTTCGGAGGTATAGGTTCTTTCAAGAGGAACTGGTTCAAGCAAGCCCGCAGCAAGCGGATATAGGTGGTTCCGCAGTCTCGCAGGGAGCGGTCGTCTCTCCTCCGGCCAGGGCCCCAAGCGACACGCTTCGAGCAGCGATAGCGAAACGCAAGCAACGGCGTCGCGGGCGCCTCGTGCGCCATAGTGTCCATGTGGTCATCTCCTATCGTCTCAGCGTGGTAGCTGAAGATTCTAGGCGCTGGCCACACCCCTTTTCCGGGGCGCCAACACCAACGTTTAGCACACAAGGAGTTTGACGAGATGGCTCAGCGAGTATTGAATCTATCCGCCCATGCAGCCACGTCGAATAACTCCAGATTGGGGTAACTGACCGTTTCGCCCGTTTCTTTAAGACAGGCCTCCGCGGCGTTGCACAGCGAGCTCGCGAGCGACGCCGCATCAACGCGGAACGTCACGCTCTTAGTCGCACGCATCCCGCTCTTGGGCGACGGCCAGGAAGAGCAGAGGGCGTTGCACCCGTGGAGGACAAGCTCGAACTTGTAGTCGTAGTCGAAGCTCTCGTCTTTCTCGGGAGCATCGACCAACACATCGTAGTCGCCTGAATGCAACAGGGAGCACCGGAGCTTCCAGCACATCTTCCCATTAAAGATTTGACCTGGAATCGTTTCACCTTCGTTCGAGGGGTCTCCCGAAAACAGGAAGTCGTTTGCCGCCCAGTCATCAAACCACTTCACATACTGCCGCCCCGCCGCTCTCTTCCCGTTATGAAGGACGAGATTGGGATAAAGAAGCTGCCCCATGGCGTCGGGAATGGTAAGGGAAGACATAAGGGCTGGGATAAGGCAGTCTTTCTCAACCGCATTTCTAATCGATTCGACGAGTAGCTTCATTTCGATGCCTCAAAAAGTCTATGCGGTCTTATGCGAAGAAACGGCCGATCGGCCATGAGCCGAGCGTCGTTCGTGCCTCTTCGTCAAGTGACGCTCTGAGCGCAGAGGCCATGTCCGAGTCTCCGCGCAAGGCTGCTGCGCATGCTTTCGACAGCGCACTATCTGAATTCAGCTGGATTGCCATTAACTCAGATTTCTCCTCGCTAGTAAGATCTCGCTTTCGAGCGGCAATTTGATATCGATTTATCAGGGTTGCCTCTCGATCCGCAAAAGCTTCCAGGGCGTCTACGGTCATCTCGCAGCATTTCAGCAACTCTTCCTTACAGCACGCATCTTGATCGTAGGCTGATAGCATTTCAAGCATCTTGTCGTTGACGTAGGCAGAGCTAACTTCGGTGACTGGATACTGCTTCAACGTAGCGGCAAACACCTCGGCATCGATATTGGCAAGCCTCATATAGTCCTGCATCGTTTGGACGAACAGAGGCGCGACGACTACGGGGGCATCCCCCTCGCCCCGGAAGAACACCGAGACTGTCAGGTCATCCAGTCGAAGCCCATCGACCATTCGGTACATATCTTCAGATACTTGGTAAAACACGAGCTTAATCGGATGGTTCCCCAGATTGATATATCCGAATCCGTTTTGCCGATCCTTGTAGTGGAGGGGTGCGTTCTCAACCAATCCCTTGTAAATTGTCTCGATGTTTCTTAAATCCTGAGTGGTCAACGCACTGATGTCGAGCTCTGGCTTGTAATGAAGAGCGTCGACAACCCGCTTGATAATCTCCAGCGACTGCAATCGACTCTCAAGGGCGTCGAGGTCGCCTCCGCTCAACTTGCACCCGCGAGCAAAGCCGCTTCCGTCTATGGAAAGCGTACCGGTTTGCATCAATGCGCGCATGAGGGCCAACTCTTCCATGCGCTCGACAAGAGTTCCGGTCTCGTTGAGGGTGATTGTGTTGGTGGAGAGGCATATGTCGAAACCCCTGAAGAAAACGTGCTCGCCATTCTCATTTTCTCCGGCCATGACCACCGCATTTAGGGAAACATCACCAGAGCTGACGTCATGCCGAGACCCAATCGCGACGCCAACTATGTTTTCAAGCTTATTCAAGGGATACAGCTCTCCCCAGGGGCTCTTCCCGTAGATATACAGCCCGTTCCTGTATGGAGCCAAGCTTGCGGGCGACTCGCCCTCGAGCAGCTCGATTCCAAACTCGCACTCATCAAAGCAAAGGCCGGCGTCCTTAAATTCCTCGATTGTCTTGGGGGCGATGCCAGCGACTGCTCGCTGCTTTGCCCTGTCCTTGACCGCCCTTCTGACAAGCCGCGTCAATTCCGCCGCGTCTGATGGAAGCCGGTCGAAACGCAAAGAGATGCGCTCTTGTTGCTCCGGAATATCGGCCAGAATCTTCTTTAGGTCATAGGGAAGCAAAAGTCTGTAGAAAACCTCCGCTGAACGAGCCTCGCTCCCACAGTAGACGTAAAAATAGATGCAGCCTCCAGCAATGTTGAGATAGTGCTTGAGGTCTGAAACTCGAACTTGCCGCTTAGGTCGGTCCGATTTTCTTTTCGAAGTGGTCCCCTTGACCTGAAGCGGCAACTGGCCTTCAACGGTCTCAATCGTGAAGGAAGAAGACGAGTAGACTTGCAGGTGCCCGTCGGTGCATTCGGTCTTGTCGTTCTCATCTATATACGCACAGACGCAAGCGACATCGCCGAAAGCCTGCTTGACAGCATTGACCGCGTTCTGCTCGATTTTGCGATTGTCCAAGCTTCTCCTTACTGTTTTAGATCGTCAGCAAACCGATGTCAGGCATGTTTCTCACTTGACCTAACTGTCTCGCGATGAATCGCATGGCCCTAGAGGAAAAAGTCCCTCGCGCTCACGATGCGGATGCCGTCGATATCCGTGTCGTAGGAACCCTGCCTCACGACCACGATCTTCTCGTGGTTGTCTCGTATCGACTTCAGAGGGGCGATCTCTCGCTCCCTGGTCTCGCTTGCGAACATCTCGTCAGTCGCCTGCACGTAGAGCACGCGCCCGTCCTTCGTCGCAACGAAGTCGACTTCCTTGCCATAGAGCTTGCCCACATGCACGCTCCATCCTTCGTAGAGCAGCTGGAGATACACGGCGTTCTCGAACAGGCGGCCAGTATCCGTGACCCTATAGCCGGCCATCCAGGTCCTGAAGCCGGTGTCGACGATGTACTCCTTTGGGTTCGTCTTGAGGAGCGCCTTGCCGTGCAAATCGTAACGCGTGGCACGATAGAACAGGAAGGCCTCCTCAAGCGCACCCACATACGAGGAAACGGTCTTGTTCGTGGTCTTCGGCCCCGCAGAAGTTAACGCGCCGGCGATTCGACTCGACGAGCACTCGTTGCCGATGTTGTCCGCCAGGAATTCGGCCACATGGCGCAGCAGGGAAGGGTCAGTCACCGCACTTTTGCCCTTCCCGCGCTCACGGTTGACAATATCACGCACGGCGATGGCTTCGTAGACGCCGGACATGTACGCCGAGTGCTGCGCCTGGGTCGTCGAGAGGGATGCGATGGCTGGCATGCCCCCGTACTCAAGGTAACGAGTAAGCATGTCGTCGAAGAGAACGGGATCCCCCTCGGGAGTGAGAGCCACCGAAGTTCCCGATACGAACTCGATTCCGCAGAAGTCGGCGAACTCGGAGAAGGACAGGGGCAGCATCTTTACCTCTACGTAGCGCCCGGAGAGATAGGTGGCCAGCTCGCTCGAGAGAAGATACGCATTCGAGCCCGTGAGGTAGATGTCGCAATCGAAGTCGACCCTCATTGCGTTGACCGCATCCTGCCAGCCATCGATTCTCTGGGGCTCGTCTATGAAAACGTAGGTGCGACCCTTGTCCGACAGGCGCCCGCGAACGTAATCATAAAGCTGGTCCTCCGTCTTGATGCCCGTACCCTTGCTTTCCAGGTTGACGCTCACAAAGCCGCGGCCAGCGACTCCTTCAGACTCGATGGCCATCCTAATTAGATCGAGAAGGCTCGACTTGCCGCACCTGCGCACGCCCGTGATCACCTTGATGAGGTCGGTGTCACGGAAGAGCATCGCCTCCTCGAGGTATCTATCGCGGTTCCTGAGTCTGCCACCCTTCAAAAGCTGCTCCTAAAACTCGAATCTGGTTACACTTTTAGGAGTATCGTAACTCCACGCCACAAGATGAGCAAAGAGCGCACCTCGAGACGGATCGACCAAGGGGATTACGCACCTGCCGGGAGGCAGGGCAGCTTGCTCGATCGACGCGGACTACCAATTGATAAACCCCAAAAGCCGGACCGCACGGCGGCGCTCGTTTCGCTAAATCGGCTTGATGGGATGGCGAATCACGGTCTTGAGCTTCTCCGGCGCGTACTTGCGCGGGTCGGAGAGGTAAATCTCGTGACAGAGGCGGGATTCGGAGAAGTCAGGCGCATATCCCCGTTCCGCCGCAAATGCGCGCATGGCGCCTATGATCGTCAGCTCGTCATCGTAAGGCCCGTATAGCAATGGGCGCGGATTCGGAAGATGCCGCGCCCATTGGCAAACACTATAGCATAGAATCGAACGTCTGTTCTATTCCCACTCGATGGTCGCGGGCGGCTTAGACGTGATGTCGTAGCACACGCGGTTGGCGCCGGGAACCTCGGCAACGATGCGGCCGGAGATGCGGGCCAGTACGTCGTAGGGCAGCTTGGCCCAGTCGGCGGTCATGGCATCGCTGGACTCGACGGCACGCAGGATGATCGGGCGCCGATAGGTACGCTCGTCGCCCATAACGCCCACAGACTTAATGTCGGGCAGGACCGCGAAATACTGCCAGCAGCTGTGCTCGGAGTTGCGCTCGCCGGTCTGCTCAAACAGACGCTGGTTGTAGGCGTCGAGCTCCTCGCGCACGATAGCATCGGCGTTCTTGAGGATCTCGAGCTTCTCCTTGTCAACCGCGCCGATGATGCGGATGGCCAGACCCGGACCCGGGAAAGGCTGGCGGAACACGATGTGACCCGGCAGGCCCAGTGCCAGACCAAGTGCACGGACCTCGTCCTTAAAGAAATGATCGAGCGGCTCGATGAGGTCGAAGTGCACGCCCTCGGGGAACGGGATCAGGTTGTGATGGCTCTTGATGGTGGCCGTCTTGCCGCCCGTCTTGCGAGCGCCGGACTCGATGATGTCGGGGTAGATGGTGCCCTGAGCCAGGTACTTGACCGGCTTGCCATCGGTCTCGAGCTGCTGAGCAACCGCGAAGAACTCTTTCCAGAACTGCGTACCGATGATGCGGCGCTTCTCCTCGGGCTCGGTCACGCCGGCCAGAAGCTCGGCATAGCGGTCCTCGGCGTGGACGTGGATAAAGTCGACGTCAAACTGCTTGGTGAAGACCTCCTCCACCTGCTCGGGCTCGCCCTTGCGCAGCAGACCGTGGTTGATGAACACGCAGGTCATCTGCTTGCCCACGGCGCGAGCGCCCAGCGCAGCCACGACGGAGGAGTCGACGCCACCGGACAGGGCCAGAATCACGCGGTCGTCGCCGACCTTCTCGCGGAACTCGGCCGTCATGGTCTCGACCAGGTTGTCCATACTCCAGTTGGGCTCCAGGCCGCAGATCTCAAACAGGAAGTTGCTCAGCAGCTGCTGACCATACTCGGAGTGCTTGACCTCGGGGTGGAACTGCGTGGTGAAAATCTTGCGCTCGACGCACTCCATGGCAGCAACCGGGCACACGTCAGTGCTGGCGGTAACGGTAAAGCCCTCGGGCACCTCGGAAACGGCGTCGCGGTGGCTCATCCACACGGTCTGCTCCATGGGCGTGGAGTTAAAGAGCTTGGCGCCGGCCGTGCGCGTGATGGTGGCGCGGCCGTACTCGCCCACCTCGGAGTGGCCGACCTTGCCGCCGAGCGTCACGGCCGTGATCTGATGGCCGTAGCAGAAGCCCAGGACGGGAAGGCCCAGGTCAAAGATGGCGGGATCGATAGACGGAGCGTCCTCGGCATACACGGAGGCCGGACCGCCAGAAAGGATGAGCGCAGAGGCGTTCATCTCGCGAATCTCGTCGGCCGAGATGTCGCAGGGGACAATCTCGGAATACACGTTGAGGTCGCGGACGCGACGGGCAATGAGCTGACCGTACTGCGCACCAAAGTCGAGTACGAGGACCTTTGCGGAAGCCTTTTGATCCATGGTTCCCCCTCTTGTTGGCGGGGAGCCGGTGCCCACCCGCGTGAATGAACGAAAATAGCCTTCATAGTGTACACGTTATATGGGGTTTCTCGCCCCTCGCAGCCATCAGCGCACGGCAAACGCACGACCTAGGCCCTTATTTGACGGCAATTGAAGTGTTACCAAACGTTACAGATGATGTAATACGTTTGAACATTGGACGCCCTGTGCCACAATACTGCCGAACGACTCCGCCCTTGCGGCGGCAAATACGATAGGAATACCAGCATGAAGCGCATCCTTCTCATCGCCACGGGCGGCACCATCGCATCGACCGAGGACGGCAACGGCCTCTCCCCCGCCCTGACCGGTGAGGAGCTCGCCCAGAGCGTCCCCGAGATCTCGGACCTCTGCGAGCTCGACGTGGTGCAGCCCATGAACATCGACAGCACCAATATGCGCCCGAGCGACTGGATGCGTATCCGCGACGTCATCGTCGAGGGCTATGCCGACCACGACGGGTTTGTGGTCCTGCACGGCACCGACACCATGAGCTACACCGCGGCGGCGCTTTCCTATCTGATTCAGGACAGCCCCAAGCCCATCGTGCTCACCGGCTCGCAAAAGCCCATGGGCAATCCCTTTACCGATGCCAAGCTCAATCTGTACCAGAGCCTGCTCTATGCGCTCGACGAGCATTCGCACGACGTCTCGATCGTGTTTGGCGGCGTAGCCATTGCCGGCACGCGCACCCGCAAGCAGCGCACCATGAGCTTTAACGCATTCATTAGCGTCAACTATCCGCCCATTGCCTACATCCGCAACGACCGCATCGTGCGCAACGGGCTTCACGGCACGCATCAGAGCGAATACCCGGTGCGTTTCTACGACAGCATCGACCCGCGCGTATTTGTACTCAAGCTTACGCCCGGCGTAAACCCGGGCATCCTCGACGCCCTTGCCGATAGCTACGATGCTGTAATCCTTGAAACCTTTGGCATTGGCGGTATCCCCGAGTTTGGCGAGTCGGGCGAGTCGTTCCAAGAGGCAATTTTCCGCTGGGTCGATTCGGGCCGCACCGTCGTTATGACCACGCAGGTCCCCGAAGAGGGCCTCGATCTGGGCGTTTATGAGGTCGGCCGAGCTTACGCCGATCATCCGGGTATTTTGCGCGGCGACGACATGACCACCGAGACGCTCGTGGCCAAGACCATGTGGGCACTCGGCCAGTCACGTGATGCGGACGAGATTCAGCGCCTGTTCTACAGCCAAGTCAACCACGACCGTATCCCGATGGCGTAATCCCTAAGGCAGTTCCGCTTATCGCAGCCCCAAACGACAGGTGGTCCCCCTCGGGCCGTGCAAAAAACGGAGTATTCTGCAGTTTCTCCGCCGGAGGCATAGAATCAGCCGATTGTTAGACGAACTTTTAGTACGAAGGAGCCGTCTAGTAAATATTTATTCCACATTTTTATTTAGCGTGTGGATTAACTACTGCCAAAAAAGCAAAGCCAGCCGTCCGAGCTACCATCTACGGCTGAACAGGTGCTGAATACTCGCGATTTTGCACATCGCAACCAGGGGGACCCGTCCAAAGAGCGTCAAATACAGCGGAGGAACGCCCTATTCAATACCCTCGAGAAGCTCTGACACCGTCATGCCGAGTGCGGGCGCGATCTTAAATAGAACCTTGAGCGTGAAATTTGCCGTTCCATCTTCGATTCGGTCGAGGTAGGGTCGGCTGATTCCTGTCGCCACACAAAAATCAACCTTGGAGATACCAAGGTCCCTGCGTGTCTCTTCGACCCGCCTGCCAAGAATCTGTTTCGCACGTTCGTCCATGCAGCCGAGTTTGAAATGGAGCCGAACATAAACGTAAACTATAGTTTACGTTTTCCCGAATACACAGGAGTTTTCTATGTCGGGTTCTTCGGTCCGCATGTACCGAGCCACGCTTCGCACAAACAGCGCACCGCCCAAGCTCGTCGTCGTTGAAGCTGAATGCCTTTCGCCCGATGAGCGCACAGCATTTGCATTGCTATCAAGTCGCGTCGCCGCCGTTCTGGTCCCTTGCCCGGCGCAAGGTGAACTTGCTGTTCAATGCCAAACGCACAGCTGCCTGCTCAATCAGGCTGCCGTAATCGCAACCAGCCAACGCGGCCTGCCACTCCTTCTAGAAGCCGGTATCGCACTCGCCCTTCGTGGCGCCGGATACGAAAACGAGACCGCCGCCGATATGGTCTTTAAACCACGATCGAGCGGCGGCCTCGCAGCAGCCATTGAATATATGTGCAGGCTCGTTGCCTAAAAGGACAAGCTAGAAACCAAGGCCAAAGCCCATACCGGTAATCGCCGAATACATAAAGTAGACGTTGATCACGTTGAGGAACACACCCGTGATGCAACCGTTACGCAGGTAGCGCTCGCACACGATGCGCGCCATGGCGGCGGAGTCATCATTGTTCTTTGCCTGGCGTCCCGCCGTAAAGTACGTCGCCACGCTCAGCAGCAGATTGAGCACCGGCAACGCCAGCAGCTCGTAGCTCTTGCCCCAGCGCGTCACCTCACCGGCGGCGTTAAACTTCGTTGCCACCTCGGGGCCAATGTTGGGGATAACACACGCTGCAACCACCAGCGGAATCACCGCAAGTACGAGCAGCGCAATACCCATGTAGCCAGCTTTTTTGCCATATTTAAACATATGCGTCGTCCTTACACGTTGAAGCGGAAGTGCACGACGTCGCCATCGGCCATGACATAGTCCTTGCCCTCAATACGCAGCTTGCCGGCGGCCTTGGCGCCCTGCTCGCCGCCGAGCTCGATGTAGTCGTCATAGCCAATGACCTCGGCCTTAATAAAACCGCGCTCAAAGTCGGTGTGGATGACGCCGGCGGCCTGCGGGGCGGTCGCGCCCTGACGAACCGTCCAGGCCTTGACCTCCATCTCGCCGGCCGTAAAGAACGCCTGCAGGCCGAGCAGCTTGTAGGCCGCCTGAGCGAGCACGTCCAGGCCGGGCTGCTCCAGGCCCAGGCTCTCCAGGTAGTCGGCGGCGTCCTCGGGATCGAGCTCGGAAAGCTCGGCCTCGATCTTGGCGCAGATGGGCAGCGGCTTGACGCCGTCGATGGGTGCCAGATCGTCGTTGAGCATGTCCTCGTCCACGTTGGCCACATACAGGATGGGCTTCATAGTGAGCAGGAACAGGCCCTTGGCGGCGGCACGCTCCTCGTCGGTCATCTCCATGGATGCGGCGCGCTTGCCTTCGTTGAGCCAGGCAAGCAGGCGCTTGGCGACCTCGAACTTGGGCATGAGCTCCTTGTCGCGCTTGGCCTCCTTCTCGAGCTTGGGCAGCTGCTTCTCGAGCGTTCCCATATCGGCCAGGATGAGCTCGGTCATGATGGTGTCGGCATCGCCGGCGGGGTCGACGAACTCGCCCGTGCGGCCCACCTCACGCATGACGTTGGGATCCTTAAAGTAGCGCACGACCTCGCAGATGGCGTCGGTCTCGCGGATGTTTGCCAAGAACTGGTTGCCCAGGCCCTCGCCCTCGTTGGCACCCTTCACCAGGCCAGCGATGTCGACAAACTCGACCGTAGCCGGCACAATGCGGCCGGGGTTAACGATGTCGGCGAGCTTTTGCAGGCGGCTATCGGGCACATCGACGATACCCACGTTGGGGTCGATCGTGGCAAACGGGTAGTTGGCGGCAAGGCCGGTCTTTTTGGTAAGCGCGGTGAACAGCGTCGACTTGCCCACGTTGGGCAGGCCCACGATACCGATGGAAAGGGACACGACAGCTCCTTTTGGTACAGGTACTTCAAACCGTATAAGTATAGCGCCGCCGCAGCATCCGGGCGAATCCGGACACCGCGGCGGCGCAAATGAAGCAGAGATGCGTGAGAGTTCTAGACAGTAGTCCTTACTTAAGCTCAGGCCAGAAATCCTTGTTGGCCTCGATGAGCTCGTCCAGGATCTGCTTGGCAACGCTTGCCGAAGGAATGGTCTTGGAGAGCGTGAGCGCCTGCCAGAGCTTCTGGTAGCTGCCCTCGACCCAAGCCTGGACAACGAGCTTCTCGACGGAAACCTGCTGCTCCATCAGGCCCTTCTGGAACTGCGGGATCGGGCCCTGGCAGATCTTTTCAAAGCCGTTGGAGCCAACGATGCAAGGCACCTCGACCATGGCCGTCGGGTCGAAGTTGGGCACAGCACCATCGTTGGGGACAATCAGCAGGAAGCGCTCGAGCGTGTTCTCGGCCAGCGCGCAGGCAAGGTCGACGATGTAGTTGGCGTGTACGTCGGGCTCAAAGCCGCCGTCCTTGGCAGTACCCTTGGCGATGATGTCGCGGCAAGCGCCAAAGACCTTCTTCTCGCGGCCGTCCATAACCTCATTGGCGCGAGTGTAGTTGGGGTCAGACGTCTCGACAACATAGTCCGGGTACAGGTAGTACTTGAGGTAGGTGTTGGGAATCGTCTCGGGATCGACAGCATAGACATCCTTGGCCTTGCCGAAGGTGTGAATCCAGCTCTCCTCGACATGCTGCTCCTTACCGGCCTCGTGCTCGATGCCGTCCAGGTAGCCGTTCTTAGCCATGTGCTCCTTAATCTGCGGCATGAGGTCGTTGCCATCCTTGTCGTAGATCTTGCTCCACCAACCAAAGTGGTTGAGGCCGTAGTAGCTATACTGCAGCTCGCGACGATCCTTGATGCCGCACATACGGCTCATCTTATCCATAAGGTCGATCGGCATGTCGCAGATGTTGATGATGCGGCTGTTGGGGCGCAGCACGCGGCAGGCCTCGGCGACGATGGCCGCGGGGTTGGAGTAGTTGAGCATCCAGGCGTTGGGGCTGTACTTCTCCATGTAGTCGAGGATCTCGATGACACCACCGATGGAGCGCATGCCGTAGGCGATACCGCCGGCACCGCAGGTCTCCTGACCAACGCAGCCGTACTTGAGAGGAATCTTCTCGTCGAGCTCGCGCATAGCGTACAGGCCAACGCGAATGTGAGCAAGCACGAAGTCGGTCCCGGTGAATGCGGTCTCGGGGTCGGTGGTGTAGTTGAACTCAACCTCGGGAGCGTTCTCGTGGAAGTAGATCTCGCAGGCCTTGGCAACGATCTCCTGGCGCTCGGCGTTGTTGTCATAGAAGGTCACCTTGTTGACCGGGAAGCGATCGCGCTCCTCAAGCAGCATCAGGGCGATGCCCGGAGTAAAGGTGGAGCCACCGCCGGCAATGGTCACGGCATAGTTCTTCTTGGACATGATGTCCTCCTCATTCTGGCCGCTTGCTCAATCCGTCCCCGCACGCGGCCTTGCGCGGTTTGGAATTGTTACCTAGAAGTGGAGTTTTTTATCTCTAGAATCGGCCTTGCGGTGCATACCGGCTCGCAAGGCCGATTGTTTCGATGGACGATGGTTTACAGAAGGCTCTCGAACTTCAGAAGGCTCTCGAACTTCTCGCGAACCTGCGGGACGGTAAGGCCGATGATGACCTGGATTGACTGACCTTGGACCACCAAACCATGCGTACCGATCGCCTTGAAGGAAGCCTCGGGTGCAACGACGCTCTTGTCCTTGACGTTAACGCGCAGACGGGTAGCGCAGTTAGTTACATCGATGATGTTATCCGTGCCACCGAGCAGATCGAGGATGTTCTCGGCAAGCACCAAGCGCTCATCATCTTTACTCTGGGCGACCGATTTGCCAGCAGCACCGCTCTGCTTTTGCTTGTAGTCGGCCTTGGACTTGAGCTCGACCTCAACATCATCATCCTCGCGACCGGGGGTCTTAAAGTCGAACTTGACGATCAGGAAACGGAAGACCACGACCCAAAGAGCGGTAAAGCACAGACCGACAAGGATGGAGATGGCGTACTGCAGACCGTGTGCGGCCCAAAGGGGCAGCCAGTCCCACGAGAGCATCGAGATGATGCCGCCGTCGAAGATGCCAACGACGCCAAGGAGGTTTTGAGCCATGCAGCCAAGCGCTCCGAGCACGCAGTGGACGACGAACAGGCCGGGCGCGATGAACAGGAAGGTGAAGTCAAGCGGCTCGGTAATACCGCAAAGCATAGCGGTAAGGGTGACGGGAATGAGCAGAGCCTTGACGCGCTGCTTGCGCTCGGGTTTGGCGGTCATATAGAACGCAATGGCGACGCCAAGCGAGCCGAAGACTTTAGTCCAACCAGGGCAGGTATAGGCAGCCCAGGGTGCGGCATCCTTAAGAGCAATGCTCGGATCGGCAGCCAGTTGGGGCAGGATGTTGGCCCAAGCAGCAAAGATGCCGCCGTTGACCGCCGCGTTGTCATAATAGAACGGCGTATAGATAAAGTGGTGCAGGCCTGTAGGGATCAACACGCGCTCGAAGAAAGCAAAGACGCCCACGCCAAACGTACCGGCGGAAAGGATGAATCCCTGGAAGGCGGAGATAGCAGCCTGAACATGCGGCCACACCAGGCAGGCGATAAGAGCGACCGGAACCATAACGAAGAAACCGATCATATAGATGAACACGGAGCCCGAGAACACGCCCAGCCACTCAGGGAGTTCGGTGTCGAAGTACTTGTTGTGAAGCATCGTGGCGATACCAGAAATGATAAGCGCGCCCATGATGCCCATATCAAGCGTTTTGATGCTTGCGATAGTGGCAAGACCAGTACCGCTGCCCGCCTCGACAGAGTAGTCGACCCCAAAGACAGGGCCCCACTGCCCCAAGATTGTGCTTACAAAGTAGTTGAAGGTAAGGTAGATGGCCAAAGCCTCCATGCAGCAGCGAGCGTTCTGCTTGTTCGCGAGCGAGATTGGCAACGCTACGCAAAACAGCAACGGCATCTGGTTAAAGAGCGTCCAACCACCCTGGAGCAGCACATTCCAGCAATCAAACCAAAGATGACCCGCTGTGGCCATCTCGCCAAAGATCGCCTCGGTGGTAAACAACGTACCCAGGCCGACGACGATTCCGGAAAATGCGAAAAGAATTGCAGGCGTGTACATTGCACCGCCGAAACGTTGTATCTTTTGCATCATGACGGGGAATCCCCCTCTCTTCATTCGGAGCGCTGCGGTTTTGGCTTCACTCGAGACCGCAGACGCGCCGTTTGCGTGTACCTCGTGCAATAGGACGGGTGGGCCCGCTTCCCTGACTTCTTCCACTTACGTTTTATCACATCACTTATCTAGACAAGTTAGCGTAAAGACTACGGTCGGTAAACGGTCGATTATTGGCCGTAAACGGTATATGTCCAGTATTTCGCCTGCTAAATCTGACATAGCTGATGGCTGCATTTTAAATTTCTTTTCTACTTGTCTAGATGTGCTTGTCTATATCTATAGACATACCTATACTTCATTACAATATCCACCGCCACGTTAAGGAGTCACCATGAAAAGCGCGGTCTTCTATGGAAAGCACGACCTCAGAGTCGAGGAATCGGCAAAGCCGGCCGTGGGCAAGCGCGACGTTCTGATCAACGTCAAAGCTTGCGGCGTCTGCGGTACCGACGTTCATATCTATGAAGGCGACAAGGGTGCAGCCGACGTTACCCCGCCCACGATCCTTGGTCATGAGTTTGCGGGCGTTGTCGAGGCCGTGGGCAGCGACGTCGTTGGCTTTAAACCGGGCGATCGCGTGTGCATCGACCCAAACCATCCCTGCGGCTGCTGCGAACCCTGCCGCGACGGAATCAACCACTACTGCGAGCATATGACCGGTTACGGCACCACCGTTAACGGCGGCTTTGCCGAGTACTGCTCCGTCGATATGCAGCAAGTCTACAAGTTGGGCGATCACACCAGCTTTGAGCAGGGTGCTATGACCGAGCCCGTCGCCTGCTGCCTGCACGGCATCGATATGTGCAACATCAAGCCCGGCAGCACAGTTGTCGTTATCGGCGGCGGCATGATCGGTCTGCTCATGATGCAGCTTGCTAAAAACGCCGGCGCCACCAAGGTTGTCTTGCTCGAGCCTGTCGAAGGCAAGCGCGAGGTTGCGCTCAAACTCGGCGCCGACGTGGCAATTGATTCCATCCACGAGGACGTCCCGGCCCGCCTGAAGCAGGAGGGCGTCGGCAACGTCGACGTCGTTATCGAGTGTGTTGGCAAGCCCGTCACCATCGAGCAGGCCATCCAGATCGCCGGCCACAAGGCTACGGTCATGATGTTCGGCCTCACCAAGCCCGATGAGACGATCACCGTCAAGCCCTTCGAGGTCTTCCAGAAGGAGCTTGTGCTTACCTCGTCCTACATCAACCCTTATACGCAGCGTCGCGCGCTCGAGCTCATCGACTCTGGCAGGCTCGACGTATCCTCGATGGTCGCCAAGGTGGCTTCCCTCGACGAACTCGGCGCCATCCTGTCAGACCCAGCTCTGCGTGCCATGGGTAAATATATAATCGACCCCAGCAAGTAAATCGATCGACACCTGCGCGAGCGGTCCTCATCCACCGCTCGCGCACTCAGCTCTAGGAGACCGTCGTGGCGCGAGCCATCTTCCAAACTATTTATGACAACGTGAAGCAGTCGATTGACGACGGCACATACGCCTATCAGAGTTATCTGCCTTCGGAGACTGAGCTCACGCAGCTGTTTGACTGTTCGCGCATGACGGTCCGTCGCGCCATCTCGATGCTTGCGGCAGATGGTTACGTGCTCCCCCAGCAAGGCAAAGGCATGCGCGTCATTCGCAACATCAGTGACGAGAAGAGTCGTGGTGGTGGCGGCGGACTCGAGACCTTTAAGGAAATCGCGGCCAGCCGAGGCTTTGAACTCAAGACTGTCACCACCGTTTTTGAGCTCCTCGTCTGTAGCAAGGCACTCTCCGGGATTACCGGGTTTCCCGAAGGCTGTGAGCTCACACGCGCCAAACGCATCCGTTATGCAGACGGACGGGCCGTGTGCTCCGACGACTCCTATTACCTAAGCTCACAGGTACCGGGGCTGACACCCGAGATTGTCAACGACTCGATCTATCGTTACCTCGAAGAAGACCTTGGCATTAAGATTGCCACGGGCAAACGCGATGTAACGATTGAGCATCCCACGCCCGAGGATGCACGCGTGCTCGATCTCGACGACTTTAACGCACTCGCCGTTGTACGCGGGCAGACCTACAACGCCGACTGCATCCTTATGGAATACACCGAGACAAAGCAGGTTCCCAGCTTCTTTTTACTCCACGAAACGGCCACCCGCCGCAATAACGGCAGCGAGACCCATCAGAGCAGCATGAGCTAACCGTCTATTAATTGCGGTGGGATAGTTCCTAGAATGGCCAGCTTAAGAGCAAAACAGGAACTATTCCACCGCAACTTTTTTGGCCGGCGGGGCAGTATCTGTCCCACCGGCCATCATTTACGCTAGTTTAGCTAGTCCGCGAGCTTCTCCACCTGATCGAGCATCTTGTCAAGCTTGGCCTTTGCCTCGGCCTTGGCCTTCTGGGCCTCTTCGTGGGCCTTGGCCTTCTGAGCGGCCTTTTCCTCGGCTTCGGGGTCGACAACGACCAGATTGGACGCATCGTGCTCGACCAGCTTGAGCGCATGCTCGGGGCACACCTTGACGCAGGCTCCGCAACCTAGGCAATACGTGGACTCCAGTGCAAAGCGACCGCTTCCCACCAAATCGCAGGCAAACGTGGGGCACACGTTGACGCACTCGCCGCACGACGTGCACTTGTCAAAATCGCATTCCGGTGTGCTCACCTGCATATTCTGGGCAAGCTCGGGGTGGTTCTGCAGCGTCGAGAGCACCAGCTGCCGCCCGTGCGTGAGCGAACGGCGACGCTTGGTCGTCGTGGTGCCGCACATGGTGTTGAGTGTGCGCTCGAGCTGCGTGATCTGGTGACGGTGGGCCTTCAACTTCTGCGTCACCGAGGCCAGCGCCGCCGTTGCCGGGTTGAGCTTGGTCACGGTAAGGCCCGTGGTGCGGGCGATCTTTTCCATGTACTCCTTGCGCTCGTACTCGCGGCGCTTATGGCACTTGAGGCTCTTGGGGTCGACCTCCAGACCCATGCCCGTGCCCGCCCACTCCTCGGCGGTAGCAATGGCCTCGCCCAGGATGTCCTCGCCACCGGTGTTACGGCACTTATCGCACACGCCCAGCGGCAGGTACACGCTCACGTTGGGATAATCGGCCAGCACCGAGAACCAGGTCTCGGCCGTAATATCACCCACGCAGGCAACGACAACCTCGTTCTCGCGCGGCATGCGCTTAAGGGCACGCGTGCAGGTAACGTAGGCGGTTTCGTGACTCGTAGCCGCAGAGACAATGTCGTCGTAGACGTTTTTGGGCGCCAGGCGCGGCGAGATGATCGCCTCGGTCGGACAGGCAGCGGCGCACAGGCCGCACTTGCGACAGGAGTCGAGGATCTCGATGGAGTCTTCCTCGACCTCGATAGCGTTGACCGGGCATACGTCCATGCACGCGGTGCAGCCGCTCTTTTCGTTTTTGCAGGTCAGGCACGGAATGGTGTTGCCGCGCGGGCGCTCCTTGTAGTCGGCAGGATTCCACTGCGGCGCCGACGGATCGAGTGCATCGGTCACGCCGCCAAGCGGGTTTTTAAGAAAGTCGAAACCCTTGCTGATCTCGATAATGTCATCAAACAGATCGTGTTCCTGCGCCATGCGCGGCCCCTCCCTGAGCAGTGCAAACAAGCAAGAGATAATGATACGCTATCGGCCCACGCCTCGGGCAAATTACACGCGGCGCACCTTTGAGGCAAATAGTCTATGGCCTATCGCCGCCTCGATTGCACAAGGTCGATCAAGCGCCTAGCTATGCCTCGCGCATGAGCTGCACGAGCTTTTGTCTGGTCACCTTGGCCTGTTCGTTAGCCATATTGCGTTCGTTTCTAAAGGCCGCATTTGCAACACCCTGCAGGTCGGCATCGGAAATCGCACTGCACGGACCGTCCATCGACGCCGCCGTGGGGCATACGCACAACGGCAACTCGGCATAAAACGCAACGGCCTTGGCGATATCGAGCATTTTGCCGCCGCCAATACCCACTACCATGTCGCAATACTCGGCCTGAGCTTCCTTAGCCATTTCGACAACGGCCTCTTCCGTACACGGACCGTCATAAATCTTAAAGAAGGCTCGCTTAGATCTTCGTCCAGAAATCCATCGACGATCTGCCTGCACAGCCGATCCTCGGTGCCCTGGTCAAACAAGACATAGGCAGCGCAGCCCAACCATGACAAATACCTGCCCTGGCGCGAAAGCTCCCCCGGCCCCTGAACATACCGGCCGGGACCGCCGTAAACCATAGGAAGCGCCATACGAGAATCCACCCTTCATCAAACAACGATTGGTGCAAAGTAACCCGACCCCTTTGCACCATAGCAAAAAGGGGCAAAGCCATCTGTTGGCTTTGCCCCTTCCTTAGCTTGATTTACTCATCCATGAGATAGTAGTGGCCCAGTGCGTCTGCACCCAGAATGGCGTTTGCGACCATCTCGGGCGTCACCTCAAAGGGCATGTTGCACATGGTGTCCTCGGGCGCGCAGGCGGCCTCGGCAACAATCATGGCCTGCTCGCGCGTAAGCTCGGCAACGCCAAGTTCCTTCATCGTGACCGGCAGGCCCAGCTCAATGCAGAAGCCCAAGACTTCCTCGAGCTTCTCGGTCGGGGCATCCTCGAGTACCAGCTGGACGATAGTGCCAAAGGCGACCTTCTCGCCGTGATACATGCCGTGGCACTCGGGCAGCATCGTCAGGCCATTGTGGATGGCATGAGCGGCAGCAAGGCCCGAGCTCTCAAAGCCAATGCCCGAAAGCAGCGTATTGGCCTCGATGATGTGCTCGACGGCAGGCGTGAGCGCACCCTTCTCCAGCGCAACCTTGGCCTTGACGCCATCGGCCATAAGCGTCTCGTAGCAGAGCTTGGCGAGCGCCAGACCAGCCATGCCGCCCTTGCCGCCAGCGCAGGTGCCGCCGTCGGCATCGTGCGTCGCCTGGGCCTCGAAATAGGTTGCGAGCGCATCGCCCATACCGGAAACCGTCAGGCGCACCGGGCTCGCCGCGATAACCGTCGTATCCATCAGGACGATATTGGGGTTTGCCTTAAGGAAGAGGTACTTATCGAACTGGCCGTCATCGGTGTAAAGCACCGAAAGTGCCGAGCACGGTGCATCGGTCGAGGCAATGGTGGGGCAAATGATAACCGGGGACTCCAGGTAATAGGCGACGGCCTTCGCGGTGTCGAGGATCTTGCCGCCACCGACGCCGACGATGATGTCGCAACCGTTGTCGCGAGCGAGCGCAACCAGGCGATCGACCTCGCCCTTGGAGCACTCGCCGTTAAAGTCCTCAAACAGCAGCTCGGCCTTAGCCTCGGCAAAGCCGCCCTCGATCTTGGCACCGACGCGCTTCTTGCCCGAAGGCGTCACGATGACGAGGGCCTTAGCGCCGAGCGGCTCGACATAGGAGCCGAGCTTGGCGAGCTCGTCCGGACCCTGGATGTACTTGCTGGGGCTATTGAAAATTGCAGCCATAACTATCCCATTCTCTAAAAAAGAAAGGGGCTCCGTACAGATACGTGCGGAGCCCCTCGTTACGATAACAAGAGTCGATTAGAAATCGATGTCGGTGTCGTAGTAGCAGGCCTTGAGGATCTTCTCGAAGTCAGCAGCCTTGGTCTCACGCGGGTTCTCGGGCGTGCAGGCGTCCTGCTCGGCGTTCGCGGCGATCTCGGGCAGCTTGGCGAGGAACTCCTCCTCGGAAACCATCTGCGGGTTCTCGGCGTCGACCTTCACGCCACCATTCGCGTAATCCTTGATGGACTGCGGAATGTTGAGCTGGTCGTTGAGGTCGCGAATCTTCTGGACGAGTGCAGCGATGAGCTCCTCGTTGGTCTCGCCGGGAAGGTGCAGGATCTCCTTGGCCACGTAAGCGTAACGCTCGGCAGCACGGGGATCCTTGGAGTTCCACTGAATGACCTTGCCCAGGTACATGGCGTTAGCGGCACCGTGGATGATGTGGCCGTTCTCGAAGGCAGCACCGGTCTTGTGAGCCATGGAGTGAACGATGCCGAGCAGGCCCGAGGAGAAGGCGATACCGGCGATGCACTGAGCCTCGTGCATGTGCTGACGGGCCTCATGGTCGCCAGCATAGGACTTGGGCAGCCACTCGACGATCTCGCGGATGCCGTGCAGAGCGTTGGCGTCGGTGAACATAGAGGCGCAGGTGGAAACGTAGGCCTCCATGCAGTGGGTCAGAGCATCCATGCCGGTGTGAGCGCACAGCTTGGCGGGCATGGTGTAGGTGAGCTCGGGGTCGACGATGGCGACATCAGGGGTGATGTTGAAGTCGGCCAGCGGGTACTTGATGCCCTTGGCGTAGTCGGTAATGACGGAGAACGCGGTGACCTCGGTAGCGGTGCCGGAGGTAGAGGAGATGGCGCAGAAATGAGCCTTCTGACGCAGCTCAGGGAAGCTGAACGGCTGGATGATGTTATCGAAGGACTCCTCGGGATACTCGTAGAAGACCCACATGGCCTTAGCGGCATCGATGGGCGAGCCGCCACCGATGGCGATAATCCAGTCGGGCTCGAACTCGCGCATGGCCTCGGCGCCCTTCATGACCGTCTCGATGGACGGGTCGGACTCGACGCCCTCGAACAGCTTGACCTCGAAGCCGCCTTCCTTAAGGTCGGCCTCAACGTCCTGCAGGAACCCGCCGCGGCGCATAGAGCTGCCGCCAGAAACGATGATGGCCTTCTTGCCCTTGAGGTTCTTCACCTCGTGGCGAGCGCCCTCACCAAAGTACAGATCGCGAGGATTGGTAAAACGTCCCATACTGTGCCTCCTAAACAAGCCCCTCTTAGACTTGCGTATATAACGGAGCACCCAATTGGCTCCGTTAGGACCGGTTTGCGCGTTGCCGGCGATGACAATGCGCGATGTCTAAACGTCTCAACGCTCAGACAAACACTATTTTACCGTTCTGGTTGGTCAGTTATTCACCTAAAGCCGCCAATGATGAAACGTTTTTTCTGTCCCTGAAGACCCTTGTGCGGCATTCATACTCCCAAGCTGGGCAAACGTTTTATCAAGGTTGACTACATATCCTGGGCAGGACTGTGCCCCTCCAAAATATGCACCGTTTGCCGCCCAAAATCGACCGTTTGCGGCACCGTGATACCACTCGGTCGTCCAAGGTGCCGACATTTGTGCGACATCCGTCTTCGTGGTGCAAAGGTGCAAGTCCAAGTGCGGCACCCCCGGTGTGCCACATGCGGGTAAACTAGAACCTTATATAGAAACATTTGATCCCTAACCGCAGCAAAGGAGGCCCCATGGCATTCGATCCCATTCAAGAGGATTGCCATCGCCTCGTTCTTGAGGCCTTGCGCCGCGACAATATCCCGCTCACCGACGCTGCCGCCGTAGAGCGTCTGATGGAACAATTCACCCGCAACCCCGCACCGCTCATCGTGCACGACCGCGACCGCGCCGGGCACCTCATTGCCAAGGTGGTCGAGGCTGTCGACTACCGCATTCCCTTTATCCCCGACGATGCCCAGGCAGAGCAAGAAGAGGCAGCTGCCGAGAACATGCTCCGCGAGGCGGCCGCACTCGATCCGGCCAACTGGGACGCTCAGCGCATGCTGACGGCACTCACCGCCGAATCCAACGAGGAATACGTACAGTACCTGGTGTCCAAGTGCGACGAGGTCGAGCACGACCTAGCGCTCAAAATCGCCTCGGCGCAGGACCCCTACGAGCGTGAGGCCGCAGGCGACCTTACGCGCCGCCCCTATCTGCGCTGGCTTGCCGCCTTGGCATCGCGCGCCCTCATTAGCGGCCGCTACCGCATGTCGCTCGAAGCCGCAAATCGCAGCTTGGACTTTGCGCCCAACGACCCCGCTGGTGTCCGCCACACCGCGATGCTTGCCATGGCAAAGCTCGAATACCCCGCCGAGGAGCTCAAGCGCTTTCGCTCCGCTCACTCCGTGCCGTACCTCGCGAATACCCCGCTGCGCCGCCGCCCCAAAGATGCAGAGCGTGACTTGGACCCGTGGACGCTCATCGCGCTGATGAGCGCTGCCTGGCGCGAGCTGGACTACGAGGGCGCCGAACACTACCTGCGTATCCTTGTGCGTTCGTGTCCGCACGCGGCCGAGGCACTCTACTTCCAAACCGAGTTTCCCGATGGCGTCTATGCCCGCGTCAACGTGGGTGTGGGCTCCACCGACGAACTTGTCCTTGCGCTGTCCGAGGCGACGCCGGTACTGCAGGAGGGCCTGGGCGCCCCCGACAACGCCAGTTTTGCCGCCTGGGTCGCCACCAACGATATCGTGCGTTCCCAAATCGATGAGCGCATCCTGCGCGCGGCCGAGCAGGGGCTTCCATTTAAGGGAGGGGACCTCTAATGGATCCGAGCGTCTACATCCCCGCCTACCTGGAGCGCACCTATCTGGCGTCGCACCCCGAGCTCACCGATGCAGCACGCGAGCTTGTCCATAACGACATTAGCGCGAATCCCCAAAAGTATGCGCAGACCGAGCATGCCCAGGCGCTGCTGTCCTATGCCGGTGTTCATCGCCATCTGCTCGACGAGCTCCATCGCATCGAGGACATGGGCAGCGACGAGGAGTTTGAACAGACGCGCAACCGCCTGTTCGACGATATGCGCGATGAGCTGCTCAAGATCGTCCGCATCGATGCGTATGTCCTCGATGCCCAGCTGCTCGCCATCATCCTGGCCGACACGCCCGTTGACGCCTACCTGGGCGACCTGATGAAGCTCGAGGCGACCACGGCCGATTACCTGCAGCAAAGCGTGCCCGGGTTCGACATGGAAGCCCCGCACTACTGGGCCAACAAGGTTTTGACGGACGGTGTGACGGCGGCAGATCTCACCGTGAGCGAGCCGGCGCTTATCGGGTGGCTCCACACACTCGAGGCCATCTCGCAGCTGTGCATGGCGAGCGCCCGCTACCGTGCTGCCGCCAACTACGCCCGCCGCGTCCTTAAGGCGGAAGGCTACCCCACCCGAGCTGCCGGCACCGTGTTGCTCGCCCTCGCTCGTCTGGAAGACCAGGACGGCTTTTTTGCCCTGGCCCACCAGCTCGAGGAAGAGATCGGGGCTGACGCGCTCGAGAACTCTCCTTGGTATCTGCTCGCCCGCACCATCCTCTTGTTCAAAACGAACAAGATGCGCCCGGCGACACGCGCGCTGCGCGAGTTTGCCAACCGCTGCGAGGGCGGCGCGTTCTTTTTGCTGAACCCCACGTATCAGACGCCGTACCTTCCCTGCCGGCCCGAACCGCACGACCCCTGGGACCTTTCGCATCAGGCAGTTTGGGAAGCCGACGGCATCATCTCGGACACTCCCGACTTTGCCCCCTGGGCCAACGCCTGCGAAGATGTATCGCAGCTTGCCCAGGAATTTGCGCGCCGCTACGGATTTTAACGGCGCAAACGCCACGACCATGTCATCTATGTTAGGAACGGCTTCATGAACCTCCGCTCATCTCTCGCCTGCACCTCGAGCGATATCGCTCGCTGGGGACTGCGCTCTGTCCTCAAACGCCAGGGCGGCGTACTCCCCGGCCGCATCGCCATGAAGATCGATCCCGAGTTGCTAAGCGACCTCGCTGGCCTTGTCGACCGCAGCGTGGTGATCACCGGCACCAACGGTAAGACCACCACTTCGAACCTCATCGCCGACGCCGTTGCCGCCAGCGGCGCCACCGTGGTATGCAACCGCGCCGGCAACAACATGGAGCCGGGCGTGGTGGGCGCACTGCTCGAGGCCCGCGGCGGCCTTAAACACACCAGCAGCGGCAAGCGCGTGGGCGTTTTTGAGTGCGACGAGCTCTACACCGCGCGCGTCCTGCCCAAGCTCAAGCCGACGTACTTTGTGCTGCTCAACCTGTTCCGCGACCAGCTGGATCGCTATGGCGAAATCGATCACACCCAGGAGGTCATCGCCCACGCGTTGGAACTATCGCCGGCAACGACGCTCATCTACAACGCCGACGACCCGCTGTGCGCCTCGATTGCCGCGCGCGTTCCCAATGCGAGTATTGCCTTTGGCATCGACGGCGCCACCGACACCGAGTCCGACCGTATTAGCGACTCGCGCTTTTGCTCGCAGTGCAACGCCCCGTTGGAGTACGACTATGTGCAGTATGGTCAACTCGGCGCCTACCATTGCCCCTCGTGCGGTTGGGCACGCCCCGCACTGGTCCGCCGTGTGACGGGCGTGGAGCTCGGCTGCGACGGCTACGGCTTTGACCTGGTCTTTGGATCTGCGCCCGACGCGGCTGCCGCACACATCGCCACACGCTACAACGGCCTGTACATGGTCTACAACGTTGCCGCCGCCTTCTTTGCCGCGCACGAGTTGGGCGTGGATACGGCGTTTCTGCAGCCCACGCTCGATGCCTATGTGCCCGCCGGTGGTCGTATGGGGCGCTGGGATATCGCCGGCCGCACCGTCGAGGCCAACCTGGCTAAGAATCCCGTGGGCTTCGATCGCCAGATCCAGTCCATTAAGACGGCAGGCGGCAGACTCTGCGCTTTCTTCCTTAACGACAACGACGCCGACGGACACGATGTCTCGTGGATCTACGACGTCGACTTTGAGCGCATCGCCGACACGCCGGGTCTTGTCGCCTTTGCCGGAGGCACGCGCGCGCACGACATGCAGGTGCGCCTCAAGTACGCCGGCATCGATGCCGCGATTATCTCGGACGTCGCGCAGGCAATTGGCGCCGTTGCGGATGAAGCTGCAGGCGACGCTTTCTATGCCGTCGCCAACTACACGGCCTTCCCGCCGCTGGTCAAAGAACTCGACGGACTGAAGGGCACCACCGCCGACGCTGTTGCCGGGCGCGCCGTAGCCCGTGCCGACGGCGGCGCTCTTCCTGTCGGCATCGCGCCAGTCGAGCTTTCGCGCCCGCTGCGCATCGTCTACCTGTATCCCGATGCCCTTAACCTCTATGGCGACGGCGGCAATGTTATCGCGCTCGAGCGCCGCTGCGCTTGGCGCGGCATCCCCGTTCGCGTGGACGAGGTCCGCATGGGCGAGTCGCTCGATCTCACCGACGCCGACATCGTCATGATGGGTGGTGGCTCCGACCGCGACCAGCTAGCCGTGGCACACGAGCTGCTCGCGCAAAAAGACAAGGTCGCGGCCTATGTTGAGGATGGCGGCTCGCTGCTTGCCATCTGTGGCAGCTATCAGCTGCTCGGCCGTTCGTACTATATGGGCGAGGATCGCATTGAGGGTCTGGGGGTCATTGCCGCCGAAACCGTACGCGGCTCCGACCGCCTGATCGGCAACGTAGCCGTCAAAACCGACCTGGCACCTGAGCCCTTTGTGGGATTCGAGAACCATGGCGGCCGCACGCTTTTGGACGCCGATGCCACGCCGCTCGGAACGTCCGTCGTCACGGGCACCGGCAACAACGGCGATGATGGTCTTGAGGGCCTCATCTACAAGGGCGTCATCGGCACGTACCTACACGGACCGGCACTGCCCAAGAACCCCGAGCTCGCCGACTGGCTGATCGCACACGCCCTCGAGCGCCGCGGCGATGCGCAGGTTGAAGAGGTTAAACAGGGTGCAGACATTGTCCTTCAGGATCTGGGCCGTGGACTTCGTGGCCCGGTCGGGAAGGACGTTCTGCCGCCCCTGCGCGCGCTTTTGCGCCACCTGGTCGGCGCGCAGGCCAGTTTCGGCGTCCGGCGAAATGGTGTCGTTCATGGAACGGCGTCCCCCTTTCTCGGTTTCTACCGTCCATGGTACGCCGCGCCGTTAAACTGCGGAATAACGAATCTTAAACGATTTTGAAACTCGCGCTTCAGGTGCGGATGAGGTTGCTCACGTAGGGGCGCTTGCCCGAGAGCACCTCGTCATAGAAGTTCTGCTTCCAGTCGATGTAGGCGACGCTTTCCTGCAGCTCCTGGATGGAATCGCGCAGCGCCTGCTGCTTTTTGGCAAGCATCTGTTTGCGCTGCGGGATGGTGGAGGGGCCCTGCAGGCAGAGCTCCAGATATTCCTTCATCTCCAGGATGCTCATGCCGCACCGCTTTAAACAAACCAGATCTTTAATCCATTTGACATCGTGCTCGTCAAAGACGCGGCGGTTGTTGCTGTCCCGCTTGACGTTGGGCACCAGGCCCTCGTTGCAGTAGTATTTTAAGGCCTGATAGGACATGTTGGTTTCCTTGCAGGCCTGCATCATAGTGTACATTATGTTCCTCCTGTTTACAAGAAATTTAAAAAATCTCTTATCTTTTTTCGCAAAAGACCATTGACCGGTAGTAACAACCGGATACTATAATCGATAGTGTCGACCGGATACAACAACCGGATTATAGCACAAATCGCGCGCCGATACAAGTGCGTTTTTTGAAGGAGGAGATTGTCTGAATGGTATTTTATTTTACAGGAACAGGCAACTGCCTGTACATCGCAAAGCAGCTGGAAGCGCAGCCGGTGAGCATCCCGCAGGTCATCCACCAGGAGAATCTGCATTTTTGTGACAAGAGCATCGGCATTGTGGCGCCGGTTTACGGCCACGAGGTCCCGGGGATGGTCAAGGAATTTTTGCACAAGGCTACCTTTGACACCGATTATTTCTACA
>CAJMRD010000023.1 GCA_905215725.1 uncultured bacterium
ATCTTGATGCCGAAGAAGGACAGGCCCTCGCAGACCCATTTGCGCGCGCGGATGTGGTTCTCGCCGATGCCGGCGGTAAAGGTGATGGTGTCCACGCCCGCCATGGAAGCAATCATGGAGCCGGCCTGCTGCATGGCCTTGTAGGCGAACATATCGAAGGCGAGCAGGCAGCGCTCGTCGCCCTCGGAGGCGCGCGTGCGGATGTCGCGGGCGTCGTTGGAGATACCCGAAATGGCAAGCAGACCAGACTGCTTGTTCATCATGTCGTCGACTTCCTGGTAACTGTAGCCGCCCTCGCGCTGAAGATAACACACGGTGGCCGGGTCGATGGAACCGCAACGGGTACCCATCATCAGGCCGTCAAGCGGCGTGAGGCCCATCGTGGTGTCGCGGCACACGCCGTCCTCAATGGCGGCAAGCGAGGCACCATTGCCCAGATGGCACGAAAGCAGGCGGTGGCAGCGCGAGCCCAGGATCTCCTTGGCCATCATCCACTCGTAGCGGTGGCTCGTACCGTGTGCGCCGTACTTGCGCACGTGGTACTTGTCGCACACGTCCTTGGGCAGCGCGTAGGTGTAGGCGACCTCGGGCATGGTCATGTGGAACGAGGTGTCGAAGACGGCCACATTGGGCAGCTCCGGATACTTCTCGCGGCAATACTCGATTGCCGCGGCCTCGCCGTAATTGTGCAGCGGAGCGAGCGGTGCCACCTCAAGGATCTTAGCCATGACCTCATCGTCGACGACCGCGGAATCATCGAAGTGCCAGCCGCCCTGAACGATACGATGGCCAATGCCATCAATCGTAAAGTCGGTCTTCTCGAGCTCCTCGAGCACGCGAGCGATAGCAGAGCGATGATCGGGGAAAGGGACCTCCTCGGTCTGCTTGGCGCCACCGTTCTCGGAGTGGCCAAAGATGCCCATGTCCGAAGCGATACGTTCGCAGTTGCCCTTGGCGAAAACCTCTCGGGTATCGGTATCCAAAAGCTGATATTTAAGGCTTGAGCTGCCGGCGTTGACAACAAGTACGTTCATGAGACTCCTTTGCAGTGCAATACGGTCGACGCAGACCCCTTAAGGCGGCCGCATTTTAATAAGAAGTTATCACAACTTGATAAATAGCTATCAGTCATATCGCCCAACGAGCGCAAAAGAGGGGCCGAACGGCGCTCGGTCGTCCAGCCCCTCCCCTCTTGCAATTACTTGCCGTTGACGATGCGCTCGACGTCGGAGGCGATCATGAACTCCTCGTCCGTGGGGATGACGAAGATCTTGACCTTGGAATCCTTGGCAGACAGGCACCAAGCGCCGTCGCCACGCAGGGCGTTGCGGGCATGATCCATCTTGACGCCCATAAAGGCCAGGCGGTCGGCACCGCCGGCGCGGACCGCCGGAGCGTGCTCGCCGATGCCGGCAGTAAAGACAAGGGTGTCCATACCGCACATAGAAGTAGCCATCTCGGCAGCCTTGGCGGCAATCTTGTAGACAAACATGTCGAAGGCGAGCTGAGCATCGGGGTCACCAGCGGCGGCGAGCTCCTCGACGTTGCGGCAGTCGTTGGTCTTGCCGCCGGTCACAGCCAAAAGGCCGGACTTCTTGTTCATCATCTCGTCGACCTCGTCGAAGGTGTAGCCACCCTCGCGCTGCAGGTAGCACACGGTAGCCGGGTCGATGGAGCCACAGCGGGTGCCCATCATGACGCCGTCGAGCGGCGTCAAGCCCATGGTGGTATCCATGCACTTGCCGTCCTCGATGGCGCACAGGGAAGCGCCGGAGCCGATGTGGCACACGACGACCTTGCGGGCCTCGCCGTTGGTCATCTCGGCGACCTTCTTGGAGATGTAGCGATAGCTGGTGCCGTGAGCGCCATACTTACGGATGTGCAGCTTGTCGCAAACATCCTTGGGAAGGGCGTAGGTCTTGGCGACCTCGGGCATGTTGAAGTGGAAAGCGGTGTCGTAGACCGTGACGTTGGGCAGATCGGGATACTGCTCCAGGCAGTACTCGATAACGTTGGCCTCGGGGTTGTTGTGCAGCGGCGCCAGCGGGGCGACCTCGCGAATCTTGGCAAGGACGTCCTCGTCGACGAGGGAGGAATCACCAAAGTACCAACCGCCCTGAACGATACGGTGACCAATGCCCTCGATCTTGACGCCGTTGGCCTCAAGGTCCTTCAGGACGACCTCGATGGCGACCTTGTGGTCGGGGAACTCGATGTTCTCGGTCACCTTCTTGGAGCCATTGGCAGCATGGGTGAAGGTACCGCCGGTAAAGCAGACGCGCTCGCAGGAGCCCTTTGCGGACACCTTGTGGGACTTGGTATCGATGACCTGATACTTAAGGGTCGAAGATCCTGCGTTGACGACCAGAACGTTCATGTGTCTCCCTACTAACAGGCGGTGTGGCGCCGCCAGGTTACATACGCTTCAATAATAAACCCAAACGCCCTCGCGCTCGGGTTTATTGCGTTGATATATAAGTTATCGGTGTCCAAATACTCACGGCCTTTGACTTGTAAGACGAAAGAGCGCGGGGATATACACCAAGGAAGAAATCCCGAGCGCAACAAGCAATACGACTCGAATGCCTGCAACGCTACTCAACACAGCGTTGAGCAGATAGAAAAGAACGGCACCCACCGCCACCATCTGGCTTTGAACCGAAATCAGTGAACAGCGCATCGAAGAATCGGCAGCATTTTGAAAAACTGAGTATTTGATTGGGGCAAACAACGAGTACGCAACCGTCTGCAGCACATAGAACACGGGCAGCAAATTAGCCGGAGTAAGGGGAATCAAAAACAAAGCTGTCAATACTAAGCGAATGATGCCGCATATACACGCAAAACGGCCCTTGTCGACACGAGTAATCGCACTGGGCACAATAAACCCTATGGAGGCCGAGGCAAGGAGCTGGACCGCAATGGTCACACCCGAAGCGACGGCATTCATTCCGCGACCCGCAAGCAGCAGTGAGAAAAAGTCTTCCAGGGCGACAAAAGCAAATGCCTGAGAACAGTCCATGATGAACGCTGAACGAAGAATGCCATTACACGCAATAGCGGCACCGATCATCTTCGGGCTAATTCCACGCTCAGGTGTCCCCGCAGTGCTCCCTCTTTGCATCTCAGGAATGCAGACAACGACAACCAACGTCAACACCATTGCGATGATATCTGCCGAAAGACCAATGAGATATGCACCGACAGACGAAATGAAACCGCCCACGCAAGCGGAGATGGCATAAGAGGCATAGAAAACAAATCGCTCAACGACATTAAGTCTTACGAGCTGGTCCTGAGAGACGCTGTCAATGTAAATCGCTTCGATGGATCCGCTCACACATGCAACGGCAAAACCTTTAAGAGCAAACGCACCGATTAAAAGCAGAGGAGAACGGACGAGAAGCAGGGCGGCGTAGTATCCAAGCATTCCCACGACGCCAACGAGGCCGCTTGTCTTTCGTCCAAACCTATCAGCAATATAGCCAGTGGGAACTTCAAGGATGAACTTGCTCACTTGATATGCAATCATCATGCTAGAAATCGCCACCATCGAGAATCCGACGAATTCAAGGTAAACCGTCAGAAAATACAAGATGGTGCTGAAGTTCGACAGAAAAACGAACGTCATATAAAGCAAAACCGTACGGTTTTTCATACTCCGCCCTCCAAGAACCAATAACCCAAGCCGAAATCTTGGAAAAGCATGAAGGCAAAGCCGTCAGTCATGTGTTACAAGGCGTCAACATTCACTTGACGCCACGAGGCCAAATGGCCTCACGAAGCGAGATGACGCAATAGGTGAAGAAATACCGTCTGGTGTCGATCGGTCCAGGCATTTTGTCGATAGCAAAAGTAGATGGGCAAGGCTACGTCATGCGAGCCTTCAATGGAGCACTCGCTCACTTCCAGTCCATCTGATGCGAGAGAAGAGCCAGAAAAACTCAATATCAATCCCCCGGCCTGAAGAAACTCAGCCTGTGCCCTGTTTCCGTATTCGACATCGCGAAAGCGGAAATTAACCAGCTGAGCTTCAGGACATTGATTGATTGCATTGAGACAGGGTGACAAGTTAATTGGAACAGCGAGCCTGCCGCCCAGTAACTCACGGATGGTCATAGCGTCAACAGATTGATGACCTGCTGGGCATGAAAGAACCTTGAGCTCCTTTTCACCCAAATATTTTGAAGAAAGGACACTGTCCCTTGGTTCCTCAAATGAGATGGCCGCATCCGAAATGCCAAGCACAAGTGATTCAAAGCATGTAGCCGTTGGCTGATGCCACACATCAAGGTGAATCTGAGGGTGCGAGCTTTCAAACGAATCATACCAGTTTTCGGCAAAAAGGCGCCCCCGCCCATGAAGGCAGGGGGCGTAAAGACGGAAATGGCCGTCAGGCGAGACGCCGTCGTCCCTCGATTGAGCGTACTTTTTGAGATCGTCGACTTGTGCCAGGATCACGCGTGCACGACGTGCAAATTCTCTGCCCGCCGGAGACAAAACAGCCTCCCCCGCCGATCGGTTGAGCAAAACGATCTGATACTCAGACTCCAGTTTCTTAATTGCCGACGAGACAGCCTGTGGGCTCACGTGAACGGCGCGAGCCGCTTTGCGCACGCCGCCGTAGTTCGCTACCGCTTGAAGGTATTCGAGTTGAGAAAGCTGCATAGATTACTCCAAAGGCAGCCAAGTCGACGGCCTACACGCCCTCAGATGAGGTTTTCGCCCAGGTTCTTGCCGCCGAGAACGTGCATGTGGAAGTGCATGACGGTCTGGCCGGCGTTGACGCCCTTGTTGGAGATGACGCGGAAACCGTCCTCCAGACCCTTGGCCTTGGCGACCTCCTGGATGGCGTGAGCCATGGCGCCCATGGTCTCGGCAGGTACGTTGTCGGCGATGTCGCTGTAGTGCTTCTTGGGGATCACGAGCGTGTGGACCGGCGCCTGGGGATTGAGGTCGTCGAAGGCGATGACCTGGTCGTCCTCATAGACAACGGTCGAGGGGATCTCGTGGTTGGCAATTTTGCAGAAGATGCAATCGCACATGGTTGGTTCCTTTCTCACAGACCAAGGTAATTATATTTGGTCGGGATGGTTAGAACGAGAGGTTGTCGTCGGTGTTGGCGGCTTCGCCGTCGGCGAGCACGTCGTTGCCGTCGACGTCCTTAAGGAGCACCGAGACCTTCTGCTCGGCATCGGACAGACGGGTGCGCAGGCTCTTGAGGAGCTCGACGCCGCGGGTATAGCTCTCGAGCGACTCCTCGAGCTCCATGTCGCCCGACTCCAGGCTGCGGATGATGAGCTCCAGCTCCTGCGAGGCCTGCTTGTACGTAAGCTGCTCGACCGGGGTCTTCTCTGCCATATCTGTTTCCTTTCCTAAAGGTTTATCGCTATGAAACGCGGCCTACTCGACCGTATTGACCGTTGCTGCCACGTTGCCGTCTGCCATGCGCACGCGAATGGCGTCGCCAGGCTTAAAGGTCTTGGCGCTCGTAGCCACACCATCATCGCTGTACGCGATGGAATAGCCTCGGGCAAGCACCTTGAGCGGCGACAGGGCATCGAGCGAAGCCGCCGCACGGCCCAGGTCGGACGATGGCTTGCTGAGCATCGTGCGCCCCTGATGCTCCAGGCGGGAGCTTGCGAGCGTGAGCGCATGGCGCTTGCCATCGAGTCCTGAGGTGCTTGCGATCAAGCGCTCGGGCAGACGCTCGAAGTTGGAGCGGAAGGCCCCAACCGAACGCGTTATGGCACCGGACAAACGATCGGCCGTCAAGGCAAGCTCTGACTCACGACGCTCGACCATAAATGTCGGATCGTTGAGACACGGGCGGCATGCGGCCGCATCGAGCGCGTCGCCCAAGCGAGCCGTATAGGTATCCCAGGAACGACGGCCACGCTGATCGAGCATCTCCAGGTCGACCTGGGCCGACCCAATCATCGATGCCATCGCGGCACCCAGACGCTGATGGCGCGCCTCGAGCACATCGGCCAACTCCGTCATGGCCGGCGCCACCGATTCGGCCGCCGCCGTGGGCGTGGAGGCGCGGCGGTCGCTCACCATGTCGCAAATCGAGGTATCGGGCTCATGGCCAATGCCGGTCACCACGGGCACAGGGCAAGCCGCCACCGCGCGGGCAAGCTCCTCGTCGTTAAAGGTCATGAGGTCCTCGAAGGAACCGCCACCACGCACGAGCAAAATACAGTCGGGCGCCGGCGTAATGGCAGCGGCGCGGCGCAAGCCTTCAATAAGCTCTGCCGGCGCACCCTCGCCCTGGACCTTTGCGCCCACGCAGACGAGCTCGACGAGCGGGTTGCGACGACGCAGCGTGCGCTTGACGTCGTCGATTACGGCACCCGAAAGCGAGGTGACGACCGCCACGCGGGAGCAGAACACCGGTATGCGGCGCTTGCGCGCTTCGTCCATCAGACCCTCACGGCGTAGCTTTTCGGCCAGTTGCGCCACTTGTTGACGCAGCAGACCCTCCCCCGCCAGCGAAAACGAGCGAGCGACAAAGCTCATACGACCCGTGGGCTTATAGAGGTTGAAGCTGCCCTTAAAGCTCACCTGCATGCCGTCACGCAGATCGAAGGTACGCTTGAGATAGGCGCCCTTCCAGATGATGCAGTCGACGGCAGCCGAGTCGTCTTTAATCTGGAAGTAGCAATGGCCGCTTCGGGCGTTGGGACCACGGAAACCCGTGACCTCGCCCAAAACGCTCAGCTGCGGAATGGCATCGAGCGCACCGGCAGCGATTTCTACCGCCTGGCTCACGCTGAGCTCCTTGCGCTCCTGCTCATCCGAACCGTCAAACTCGGCGGAAACGGCATTGCCGGTTAGATTCCAGCCTGCCACGCAGCCTCCTTTCGTCATCGTGCACAAGGGCTTCGGCCCTGCGCAAATTCAAGTCCAACACATAGTACAGCGCCGCGGGGACACGAATCCCCGCGGCGCCCAGCGACCCAATTTGTTATCGGTTGGAGTTTCTGTTGTAGCGAGCTATAAGATAGAGCAGCTGAATAATCGAGGTGAGCGCAGCGGCAACATAGGTAAGCGCGGCGGCCGTCAGTACCTTCTTGGCACCGTTGACCTGCTTGGAACTCATACCCGACTGCTCGATGTACGCCACGGCGCGTCGGCTGGCGTCAATCTCGACAGGCAGCGTAACGAGTTGGAACAGTACACTAAACGAGAAGAAGATCAACGCGAGGGATGTGAGCCCGGCAATGTTCATAAACAGGCCCAAGAGCAACACGATGGTCCAGGTGTTCTGGGTAAAGTTGACGACCGGCACGAGGGCGGTACGTACTTTCATCATGGCATAGCCGCTTTGACGCTGGGCGGCATGGCCTGCCTCGTGGCAGGCGACGGCAACGCTTGCGACCGAACCGCCCGAACGGTTGGCATCCGACAGATACAGGTTGTTATCCTGCGGGTTGTAATGGTCGGTGAGCTCACCGGCGACACCCTTGATACCCACGGCATTGCAACCGTTGGCGTCAAGCATGCGGCGAGCAACCGTGGCGCCCGTGTCGCCGTCCGAGCGAACCTTGGACCAGGTCTTGTACGTCGAATTGATATAGCTCTGCGCAGCAAGGCCAAGCACTGTACAAACAAGAACAACCAGCAGGTACAGCGGGTCGATGCCAAAGCCGTAACCATAGTAATAAGGCATGCGAATTCCTCCGAATCGAATTACACGTTGGAGGCATTCTACCCACTCAACCGGCTAGGCTTCCCTACAGGAGCTCGATTTTGCCGTCCTTCACCGTCAACCCCATATTGCCCGAGAGCAAATCGTCCAGGCGTGAGCCCACGAGCTCGAAGCGCCAGCCTTCGCGCAGGGGGCTCTGCTCGGGGTGCTCAATATAGTCGGCCAGGTCATCGCGCGAGGCAATGACCGAGGTCGCCACGCCCGAGCGCTCGGCAACTAGACGAATGAGCGCATACATCAGGTCCGTCACGCTCTCCAACTCCGGAGAGATCTGACGATGCCCGCGCACCATGAGCGGCAGGCGATCGTGCGGGCAGCTCGCGCCGCGCTTGATGGCCATGAGCGCGCCGTCCACGTCGCGCTCCCCCAACTGATCGGTACCGCGAATGCTACGGAACTCCTCAACGCGCACGGGATTGCGCTTAACGAGCGCAAGCAGCGTGTCGTCGGACATGACCCACTTGCGCGGGATGTTACGGCGCTCGGCGCGATCCTCGCGCCAGGCGGCGAGCTCGCGCGCGATGCCCAACTGGTGACGGCTGCACGAATTGATGCGCTTGACCTTACGGAACGCCTCGTGGCGATCGGCACGGTAGTGCGACTCATCGACCAGAGGACGCAACTCGTCGAGCACCCAGTCCACGCGGCCCAGCTCGCGCAGGCGGCTCATCATCTCGGTATAGGCGACGATCAGGTATTTGACGTCATCGATCGCGTACTCAATCTGCTTATCGGTCAGCGGGCGACGCGACCAGTCGGTCAGCGACTCGGTCTTGGGCAGCGAGACGCCGCAAAACGTCTGCACGAGCGCGCCGTAGGAAATCTGCTGGCGCTCGCCCAAAAAAGCGGCGGCGACCTGCGTATCGAAAATCGGTCGTGGCAGCACGCCCACGGTATGGAGCATGACCTCCATATCCTGCGAGCAGGCGTGGAAGACCTTGGTCACGCTCTCGTCGGCCATAAGCTCGGCCAGCGGCGAGAGGTCGTCGATTACCAGGGGATCGACCGCGACGCTCTCGGCAGGGGTGGCAATCTGAACCAAGCACAGACGCGGATGGAACGTGCGCTCGCGCAAAAACTCGGTATCGACGGCAATCGCGTCGAACTTACGGGCGCGCTGGCAAAAGTCGAGTAGAGCCTGATGTGTGGAAATGTACATATCAACCCATCGAATAAGGTTAGGCCCGAAAAACACGGGTAGGATATCGGCATTGCCTTACAACTATACTCGGTTAGTCACAGAACGGGAACGTAAGTATGCGCTGCCTTATCATCCACAACCCGGCATCGGGCCCCAGCTCAGATGAAATCTACGCATTTACGCACGCCCTCGCGCAGGGCGGCGACGAGGTCGTGATGCGCTTTATCGGCGATGGCATGGAGCCCGAGGACGCCGTGGCAGACGTGCGCGAGTTTGATCGCGTGGTCGTTTCGGGCGGCGACGGCACCGTCTCCAACGTGCTCGATCAGATGCGCGGATGCGGTGTCCCCGCGCTCGTCTTCCCCTCCGGTACGGCCTGCCTGTTCTTCAACAACATCGGCAATGCCCCTGAGGCGGCGGCGCTCGCCAAGGCCTGCCGCGCCGGTCGCACGGTCAAAGTGGACATGGGCGAGCTCTTTTGGCTCGACGAGGACGGCAACGAGAAGCGCCACGGCTTTATCATCATCGCCGGCTCGGGCTTCGACGCCGAGATCATGATGAAAGCCGCTCCCACCAAAAACGACATCGGTGAGATCGCCTACTTCCTCTCCGCGCTCGCCACGCCCAACCCCACGGTGGCGCACTTTACGATTGAGCACGACGGCATTGTCGAGGAGCTCGACGGCATCTGCTGTATGGCGGGCAATACCTCGGTCATCCAAAACGACATCAACCTGTTCCCCGACTGCCGCATGAACGATGGCATGGTCGACATTGCGGTCATCGAACCCGTGCGCACCGTGCAGCTGTTGCCTACCGTGATCACCGCTGCGCTTGACCCCGCCGGCAAGGTGCTCGGGCGCCCGCAATTCAAGATCATCCAGACCAAGGAAGCCAAGATCACCTGTACCCCGTCGCTGGGCATGCAGTTCGATGGCGAGATTATCTCCAGCAATTCGGGCGTCTTTGGAGCCCGCGCACTTCCGCAATGCCTCGACCTCATCGTCGACGAATTCTCCCCACTCGGAAAATAGGAGGACCCCATGAACGACAATCCCCTGCTTGGCTTTATCGTCATCGTTTTGGCCATGCTCGTCGGCTATGCGATCAACGTGATCCACCGCCGGAAGAAGTAATTCCACATTGGTATGATATTCATCCAATTATCGTCTCCCCTGCTGTTTATGCATTTGCCAAACAGCGGGGGATTTTCTTTGCGCCCCGTGCAAGGCGCTTTATTCAGGTAATGTAATTGCAGGACGTCTTTATTAAAGTAAAGCTACAAACCGAGTATAATTAACCACTCATCGCATATTTCATTACGCTTATCGAGTAAGTTTCTTTCATAGATGAATATTGTTTCTAGTTCGTTACGCTAATGAGGTGTCTTTATTGGCTGAAGCCCTCTGGCGACAGAGGGCTTTCGCACGCTGGGAGGGAAAATGAGGAAAACTCACCCCGTCAACGCGCTCAAGAAGCTAGGCATAGGCCTCGCCTTTGGAGCTGCAACCATCATGTCCATGCCGACCTCTGCGCTCGCCTGCACGCAGGTCTATATGGGCAACAAGCTGACGGCCGACGGTAATACGTACTACGGCCGTGCTGAGGACTACCGCAAGCGTTACCTCAAGCACTTTGGCATCGAGCCTTCGTTTGGCCCTGGTCACACCTACAGCTCGGATGAGTCTGCATTCGTGTATACCTCGACCAAGACCTCGTATCGCTACACCTATGTGCGTGACCACCCCAGTCAGTGGGACGAGCGCTGGGATGCCTACTCCGAGGCTGGCATCAACGAGAAGGGTGTCTCCTGCTCCGCCACGCTGACCACCTACATGAATGCAGCTGCCAAGGCTGCGGACCCCCTGACCGATACTGGCATTGGCGAATATAGCTACGGCAGCGTAATCTTGGGCGAAAGCGCCACGGCACGTGAGGGTGTCGAACTCCTCGGCAAGATCATCGACGACCAGGGCGCCTGCGGCAACGACCAGATTATCATCTCCGACAACAATGAGACCTGGCTGTTCGCCGCACTTTCCGGCCATCAGTGGATCGCCATGAAGCTCGCTGACGACGTCGCGTCGCTCAACCCTAACATCGGCAACCTCAACTACAAGGTTGACCTCAACGACACCGATAACTGCCTCCACTCCGAGGGCATCGAATCTATGCCCAAGGAGAAGGGCTTCGCCAAGTACTTCGATGATGGCCAGTTCGACGTTGCCCAGACCTACGGCGAGGAAATTAGCGAAAATGCCATGCACTCTTGGGCACGTTATGTCCAGGGTCGCGCTTACTTCGATGCGCCGCTCACCGAGGGCACCGACTATAAGATCGTAAAGGACACGCGCGAAAACGCCCGCGCCACGACCGGCGCTCTGCCCTTCGAGGCACAGCCCCTGTTCTTCCAGCCTGGCAAATCCAACTGGAACACCTTTGAGATGATCCGCGCGTTTGGCAACCGCGGCGAGAAGGCCCCGGGCCTCAACGCCAACACCGACGGCGCCTACGCCATCGGTACCGAAAGCAACAGCGAAATCAACCTCTTCCAGATTCGCGATGGCCTCGATCCCGAGATCGCAACCATCCAATGGGAAATGCTCTCCCGCGCCGCGTACTCCGTCGCCATCCCCTTCTACTCCGCACTGCTCACCGAGGTTAGCCCGTATTTCAGCGACCAGACCGTCTCCTACGATCACTGCAAAGAGACGGACATCGTAAACAACGAAGAACCCGAGAACTCCATCAATTACGTCCTCATGGACATCAGCTCCCTCTGCTTCGAGCATCCCGAGCTGCTCGGCGTCAACGTCCGCACCTACCTCGACGCCCTCCAGAACGAGCTCGTCGAGCAGAACTTGGAAGTCGACGAGGTCATGCAGGCCACCGAGGGCACCGAGGCCCGTACCGCCCTGGCAAACAAGGCCGGCAATGCTGCCACCGAGAACACCTACGTCAAGTGCAAGGCCTTGCTCCAGGAGATGCGCGCCTATCTGAAGGCTGAGAACTTCGACCAGCCCTTCACCCCGAGCGACCTGAACACCGAGACCAACGGCCTCAAGGTATCCATCACCTACGCCAAGGACGCTCTTGCCACCGACCCGGTAACCCCGGATCAGCCTGGCACTCCCGAGCAGCCTGGTACTCCTGAGCAGCCCGGTACCCCCGAGCAGCCCGCTAAGCCCGAGCAGCCCACCACCAAGCCCGAGAAGCCTGGCAAGTCGGACACCACGACCACGGTAACCACCAACAAGGCGAACACCAAGGGCGGCCTGCCCACCACCGGTGATCGTTTTGATGGCCGCGTGGTGGCTGCATTCGCCATCGCTGGCGTTGCCGTCATCTCCGCGGGCGGTTACTTCCTCTACCGTCGCAATAAGGAGTAACGTCCTAGCTGAGCGGGCAAGGCAGCAATGGCAGCCTCGCCCGCTCAGCCCGCTCTTTTGGCCGGTGGGAAACCCGCCTGAAATCTTTTTAAAAAAGATTTCCCCGCACACACTTCGCTGTGCTATAGTGCAGCGCAACAGCAACTAGGTGCGACCGCGCCACGGCATCACGAAAGGAGCCACCAACATGAAGAACACGATGAAGTCTCTCAACAACTGGTGGTGGCGTGATGCGAATACGATCGGTCGACAGTGAGTCCCTCACGCCTGTTTTTGCGCTCTAGGTGATTGGAAGGCCTCCGGTTTCGACCGGGGGCCTTTTTCTATCTCGAGCCCGATCGCATTCGCATCACGCGCCTCCGCTTTTCTCTTGCACTCCCATTCCGAAAGGATTTTCACCATGTCTCAGAACACCACCGCCACCCAGCCCCGCACCGTCCAGACCGCCGACCGTGGCAAACTCGATGTCCGCGCCCTCGTCCTGCTTGCCATCCTGCTCGCCGCCGGCTTCATCCTCAACTTCACCGTCGGCAAGGCCATCTCGGGCATCTCGGGCGGCATGATCAGCCCCGAGTTCATCATCTCGGCCTTCTGCCTCACCATCCTGGTCGTTCGCCCCAACATCGGCCAGGCGCTCGTTATTGGCCTCATCTCGGCTGCCGTGATCCAGATCACCACCACTTCGCCTTTCGTAGATTTTGCCGCCGAGGGCATCGCCGCCATGCTTATGGCCGGCATCGTCAACGCCGCCGGCAAGAACGGTCAGGTCAAGCCCGCGATCGCCATTGTCGCAACCTTCCTGACCACCTTTGTCTCCGGCGTCATCTTCATGGTCATCAAGATGGCCATGCTCGGCGTGGTCGGCGAGCTCGCCGCCGCCATGCTGCCCGTCGTCGCCATGACCGCCGTCTTTAACGCCATTCTGGTCGGCGCCCTCTACATGCCCATCCAGAAGGCCCTTAAGCTCAACTAACCTGCTCGGCTTTACGAGCCACCCCATCTTGGCGTTCATTCGTCGCTCGCGTACCCAAGTACGCTTCGTTCCTCTTTCGCGCCAACCTGGGGCACCTCGTAAAGCCGTCTCCGTACTTCACCACCAAAGACTGTCCCAAACAACGAGCTCATGGACGTTCTTATACGGTTCGTCATTCAAGAAACACCGATGACTATGAAAGGTATCCATGGAAACGATCATCAACGTCGACGATGTCTCGTTCTCCTATGGCACGCAGACCGAGCAGGCGCTCAGCCACATCTCGCTCAGCGTGAACAAGGGAGATTTCATCGGCATCATCGGACCCTCGGGCGCCGGCAAGTCCACGCTTGCCGCCTGTCTGTCGGGCGCCGTGCCCCACCACTACACCGGCACGTTCTTTGGGTCCGTCATGGTCGACGGCCACGACACCTGCGAAGTCTCGCTCACCGACGTGTCGCAAATCGTCGGCAGTGTGCTGCAGGATATCGACACGCAGATGGTCGCTTCGGTCGTCGAGGACGAGATGCTCTTTGGCCTCGAGAACTTTGGCGTTCCCCACGACCAGATCGAGCAGCGCGTGAGCGAAACGCTCAAGACCGTCGGCATCAGCGACCTGCGCGACCGCGAGATCGCCACGCTCTCGGGTGGACAGAAGCAAAAGGTAGCCATCGCCGCCATCCTCGCCATGCGCCCGCACGTCTTGGTTCTCGACGAGCCCACCGCGGCACTCGACCCCGCCAGCTCCACGCTGGTCTTCGAGACGCTGCGTGAGGCAAACCGCACACTTGGAATCACCATCGTCGTCGTTGAGCAAAAGGTCGCCCTGCTCTCGGAGTACTGCAACCGCGTGCTCGTGCTCAACCATGGCGAAATTGCGCTGCAGGGCGAGCCGCACGAGGTCTTCGCGCATACCGACGAGCTCCGTGCCATCGGCGTCGACTGCCCTCGCGTCACGCGCATCTTCAATAGCCTCGAGGCCGATGGCCTGGTAAGCGGTACCCCTTGCTTGGATGTCGATGAGGCCGAGCGCATGATTTCGGGCATCGTCGACCCCGCACGCGCGGCTATCGAAGCCCAGGCGCCCGCCGGTTCCCCGCATGCACCGTCGTTGCGCCCTCATGCCAAGGACGCCGAACCCGTACTCACCTTCGACCATGTTGAGTTTGCCTATCCCAATGGCGGCGCTGCCGTACACAACCTTAGCCTGACGCTCTATCCTGGCGAGCTCGTGGGCATCGTCGGCCAAAACGGCGCCGGCAAGACCACGCTCACCAAGCTGCTCACGGGCCTGCTCAAGCCCGCATCGGGCAGCGTGCGCGTTACAGGCCTGGACACGGCATCGGTTCCCACAAGCCGCATCGCACGCGAGGTGGCAACGCTTTTCCAGAACCCCGACCGCCAGATCTGCAAGGACACCGTGCTCGACGAGGTCGCCTTTGGCCTGGAGCTTACCGGCATCGACCGTGCCGAGGCGCTGCGTCGCGCCCAGCTCGTCATCGATCGCTTTGGCTTGCCGGCCGACGAGGCGCCCTTCTCGCTGTCGCGCGGCCAGCGCCAGATGGTGGCACTTGCCTCCGTCGTAGTGGTTGAACCCAAGATCGTAGTGCTTGACGAGCCCACGAGCGGCCTTGATTACCGCGAGTGCATGACCGTCATGGAAACAGTGCGCACCATGGCCGAGCGTGGCTGCGCCGTAATCATGGTCTGCCACGATATGGAAGTCGTCTCGGATTTTGCCGAGCGCATTGTGGTAATGGCCGACGGTCGCATCCTCGACCGCGGCCGCACGCACGAGCTATTCTCGAACATCGATCTCATGCGGCGTGCCTACGTGGAGCCTCCCCAGGTTATTGAACTCTCGCGCCGTCTGGCATCTTCCGTCTCGCCCGCTTTTGCGCAGGTGAGCGAGGTCACCGATGTCGTTCGAATTACCAAGGAGATGGTCCACCGTGGTTAACGTCATCGACTACATGCCAGGCGATACGCTGCTGCATCGCCTGAATCCCGTCGTCAAACTGGGCCTCGCCGCCGCCATCATCGTCGGCATCTTCTTGTCCGACACCTACGTGGCGCTGCTGGGCTTTTTGGCACTCACCCTTGCGCTGGGTGCCTATGCCGGCGTCGTCGACCGTCTGTTCTCGCTGCTCAAGTTGCTGATTCCGCTCGCGCTTATCATGCTGGTGCTCCAGCTGGCCTTTATGCGCGATGGCAACGTGGTGTGGGGCTTTATCACCGACACGGGCCTCATCACAGGATCGAAGGCCTGCCTGCGCCTGCTGGGTGTGGCGTTACCGCTCATCCTCATGCTCATGGTGACCAAGCTCAACGACCTTGCCAACGCCTGCGTCGAGGTGCTGCACGTGCCGTATCGCTATGCCTTCACCTTTACCACGGCGCTGCGCTTTGTGCCGGTGTTTGGTCAGGAGATGAACGCCATCATGGAGGCGCAGACCGCACGCGGCGTCGAGTACGACACCAAGAACCCCATCAAGAAGCTTAAGCTCATGCTGCCACTGTGTGTGCCACTGCTCATCTCGAGCGTGGGCAAGACCGATGCCACAGCCTTGGCGGCAGAACAGCGCGGCTTCTATCTGCGTACGCGCACCAGCTCGTACAAGCGCTACCCCATCAAGGGCCTGGACATCGCCGTGCTCATCGTCAGCATCGCCCTCATCGCCATCGGCTTCCTGTTCTAGTTCACCACCGACAGCAACAGCCCAACGCAAAAGGCCTCGGCTCGCACCAAACGAGCCGAGGCCTTTACTGTTTCACCAGATAAAACCTACCAAAATAAACCTGTCCCTTTTTGGCAGGCCGGAAGCTAGAGGCGGTAGGGGGCGCCGCTGCGGATGATGGATTCGCGCACCAGGACATCCATGGCGTCGAGGGTGATCTCGGGCATCTCTCGGTACTTCTGTAGCACCGATAGCTCGGTGCAGGCCAGAATGACGCGGTCGCAGCCGCTACGGGCGAACTCCCACATCACGCGGTCGAACTTATCCATATCGGGCTCACGTCCGGCCTTCACATCATCGTAGATAAGCGACATCACATCGTTCTGACGTTTCTCGCTGGGATAGACAACCTCAACACCCGCAGCCTTACATTCGCGGCCGTAGACACCCGCGCCCACGGTTCCGTCGGTGCCCATGATGCCGATCTTATGCACCGGCTCGGCCGGCATACTCAGGTTGGGGTCGAACTCGCACTCCCCCATCACCGCACCCGCAAGGGCATAACGAACCGACTCACGCGGCATGTGGATAATCGGCACCTTCGTAAACGACTGGATCTGGTCGTAGAAGTAGTGTGACGTGTTGCAGGGAATGGCAATGTGCGCACAGCCCAGCGACTCGAGTGCCTGGGCACACTCTTTCATGGTCGCCAGCAGCTTGGCATGCTCGCCGGTCTTAATGGCCAACGTGCGGTCGGGCATGGTCGACTTGGAGAGCACCACCATGTCGATATGTTCCTGATCGCAGGCAGCAGCCGTATGACGCACCACCTGATCGTAGTAATACGACGTGGCCTCGGCGCCCATGCCGCCGATAACTCCCAGCTTTTCCATCGCCGCCTCCTTGGTGACGCTTGCGCAATTACGCGTATCATACCCGCGCCCGCCCGATGCAAACCGGACGGGCGCCGCGCTCATCTACTTGTAATACGTCTTGAACAGCTTAAAGTGGCGCAGCTTGGTGTGCCACATGCGCAGCCAGCGGTTAAAGACAAAGTCGCCCTTCATAAACGAAGGGTCGGCGCCCTTGCCTTCCTTGTCCAGGCGATGCACCTTAGCGCGCAGCTCGGGATCCTTGACGTACTTGTCGACGACGCCCATGGGGACGACCATCCACAGGGCCTCGTCCTGCGCCGTCACAAACTCCGGCTCAAACGGGCGGTTGAACACATACTCGTCCACCACATACTTGGCAACGTTAAAGCCGCTGTTGGTAACGTAGTAGTTGCTGCGACCCTGGCGCGTGTTGAAATCGAAGAACTTAAACGAGCCATCGCGCTCGTCGTACTTAACGTCAAAGTTGGAATAGCCCACAAAGTGAAGGTCCTCGAGCAACTTGCGCACGCCGCCCATGAGCTCGTCGTTGGGTTCGGTAATGATACAGGCATGGTTGCCGACACCGTGGGGCTGATGCTCCTCGAGCAGCACATGGCCCAGGCACATCATGCGGACCTTACCGTTGCGGTCGGAATAGCTGGTGAGCACGCGCATGTACTCGTCGTTGCCGGGCACGCGATCCTGCAAGATCAGATCGTCGGTGTAGCCGCTGGCATACGAATCGCGAATGACCTGTTCCAGCTCGGCGCGGTCGGCAATCTCATAGGCCTTCTTCTGGCCCTCGAACTCATGCTGCCACCACATGATGCCGTCAGAAGGCTTCAGAATCATCGGGTAAGGAAAATCGATCTGGTCGAGCACTTCGGCAGGCGCCTCACCCTGGGCATTGAGCATCGCCTTGGTAAAGGTAAACGTGTGCGGATAGGGCACGCCATGCTTCTCGCACAGCTCGTAGAAGATCTCCTTCTTCTGGCACTGCTCGAGCATACTGTAGGGCGCGTAGGGAGCGACGATGTTATCCGCCAGCTCATGAGCATCCTTGGCCTGAGCCACGAGAGCGACATAGTTGTCGCCACAGCCCACAAGGACAATCGTCTTATCGGCATGCGTTTGGGCAATGCCGTTGACGGTTTTGAGCATCACGGGCATGGTGTCGATATCCACGTTGGGCGTGTAGTCGATAATCTGGCTGCGGTACGCGGGACCCGTCTGATACTTGCCAAAGACCAGACTCTTGACCTGGTACTCCTCGTAGAAGGCGCGCGCCACCGAATAGGCGTTGATGTCGCCACCGAGCAGCACGGGAATGAACTCGCGCTCTGTAAACTGCAATGCCATGGAAACTTCCTATCATGAACTGCCCACACAACGGGCGGTCTTTGCGCAACTGATTCATTCTAGCGTGCCAAGCCGCCGGCGCCCAAAGCTCCACCGTATCTATGGCAATCGACGTAATCGTCCAGCACGAAGGCCAGCACGAAGACGGCGCTCACCGTTGTATGACAACGGGCAATGAACCTACCATTGTTGTAGGATTCAGCGTATTGACATCCTCGAGCGAAAGGCGCACACGTGCCCCAAGACCATCCGACCGATAATCCCATCCTCAATGCCGCGAGGCGCGAGCTGGCGGAACGTGCGAAAGCGACCGCTCCCCTGTGCACGGCAGACGACGCCTACAACGGGCCTGCCCGTATCGTCTCAATCAACACGTCGGAGCACAAAGGCACGCGTAAGTCACCCGTCGCCGACGGGCACGACACCGTCATCGAGCAGTTTGGCCTCGCCTCCGATGCGCACGCCGGGCATTGGCACCGTCAGGTTTCCTTTTTGGCCGCAGAGTCCATCCAGACGGCGCAGGCCCGCGGACTCGATGTGCGCAAGGGTGACTTTGGAGAGAACTTCACAACCCGGGGCATCAACCTGCTCTCGCTCCCCTTGGGCACACAGCTCAAGCTTGGAAGCGACGTGCTCGTCGAAATCAGCCAAATCGGCAAGGTCTGCCACACCCGTTGCGCCATCTACTATCTCGCCGGCGACTGCATCTTTCCCCACGAGGGCGTTTTCGGCGTGGTACTAAAGGGCGGAGAGGTCTACGCCGGCGACGATATCCAGGTAATCAAACTCGGCGACGGCACCTGTTCGTTCACCCCCGCCGAGGCCCTCGAAGAGATTGAGCAGGCTCGCCAGAAGGGCACGCTGTAGTTATAAAACCCCACGTTGAGATGGCTTTTACAGCCCAAAACTCCTCTCAAACAGAGCTCTGTAACGTTAAAGTTGAACTCTATGGTTTCTCAACAATTCATCATAACTGCAGGTCAAAGCCAAAGCCTCAAGTTCAACTTGACCCTTTGGGACCTTTAAGGTTCAAGTTGAGGTCGAAAGCAGTAGTAGAATACCGTTCGAACCATAACCTACGATTGATTGCAGAGGGACTGGATGCAGCATTCGAATCATCGCACCGCAGCGCTCATTGCGTCGAAGCCGGCTCGTATCATCACGAGCGCCGCGCTCGCCGTTGCGCTGACGGCCACGCCGATGCTCTCCCCCGTTGCGGCGTATGCCGCCTCGCAGGCAACGCAGGACCAGCTTTCCGCAGCCCAGCAGAAGATCGAAGCCGCCACGAGCGCCTACAACGACGCCCGCACCAAACTCGATGACCTGCAAAAGCAGATTGACTCCAATGAGGCAAGCATCGAGGAAATCGAGGCTAAGCTTCCCGAGCAGCAGGCCAAGGCAAGTTCCGCCATGCGCGATCTGTACAAGTATCAGAAGGGCACCAATCCCATCGTGAGCTTCCTGGTCAACGCGCAGAGCCTGGGTGAGTTCATCACGACCTGCAAATACACCAACCAGATCACGAGCTCGAGCGTCGACGAGATCGAAGAGCTCAATAACATGCAAACCGAACTCGAGCAGAACAAGGCTGAGCTCCAGCAGGCCAAGTCTCAGCTTGAGGCGGAGCAGAAAAACGCCGAGGACGCGCTGGCGCAGGCCCAGCAGCTCCGCAGCGAGGCACAGGCAAAAGCCGAGCAGGAAAATGCCGCCGAGCTTGCCAAGCTTGAGGCCGATAAGGCCGCTGCCGCCGAGAAGCTCTCGGGCGAGGGCGTAAGCGGCAGCAATTCCAGCAGCCAGGCCACCAACACCAACACCACCATCGACACCACGGTGAACAACGCCAATACCGGTAGCTCCGATTACGATTCGTTCATTAATGAGTGGACAGGCCGCATCGACAATTATCTCGCCGGCTCCCCCATGGCAGGCCAGGGCTATAACTTTGCCGTCGCCGCTTGGAATACCGGTGTCGACCCCCGTTGGTCCCCCGCCATCGCCTGCATCGAGAGCACCAAGGGTGCTTATTGCGCCAATTCTTACAACGCCTGGGGCTGGAGTGCCCGCGGCGGCGGTTGGCGCAGCTTTGGCAGCTGGAGCGAGGGCATCTCCGCTCACGTTGCCTATCTGGGCGCCAACTACGGCTCCACCCTTACCCCGGCAGCGGCCAAAAAGTACTGCCCGCCCACGTGGCAGGACTGGTACAACAAAGTCGCCGCTCAGATGAACCGCATCTAAGTGCAACTGCAAAGGGCCCCAATGGGGCCCTTTTCTTTTAGGTGGCGGAAGTATCGACGACGCCGGTCGCATTGGCAACCGCGACTATGACGATCATGCATAGGAGCAGCACACCCAATGCCTTGAGCCAGAGTTTTGCGAGTTTCATGCCGCGATAGCTGTCGAGCAGTGCGAATCGCCGACGAAGACGGCGCTTATCGAGCAGCGCAAAATGCATAAGCACCATAAGACCATCGACAAAGAAAAAATACTCGATTATGAGAAGCCACGTCGGGTAGCTTTGGTTCGCTCCGGTGGGGTAAAAGACGGCAAAGTGACTTCCGACAAAGAACACAAGCAGCGAGAAGCAGACGAGCGTATTCCAAATGCGCCCCAAAGACTCCGGAACGCGAGAGAGCAGACCACATGCAGCGGAGGCGGCAGGGCCAGGAGGCCCTGCGGGGTTCTGGAGCCCTTGGGGCGTCAACACCGTCTCCGAGGCCGGAGTTCGGACAGGCGGCGCAGGAGGCCGCACGGGGCGACTCAGATCGTATGCCGCGCGCGTCGCCCGTCCCAACGCTTCCGCACTCGCAAAACGCTTGGCCGGGTCGAGCGCCATCGACATGCAGACGGCATCGGCAAGTGGAGTGGGAATGCCGCGCGCCTCGCATTGCTCGCGCATGTCGAGCCCTGGCTTAGGGTCGACTCCCGTCAAGCAGAAGAACAACAGGGCGCCAAGTGCGTAGACGTCGCTTCGCACGCTCGTCTGCCCAAACCCATACTGCTCGGGCGGCGCATAGGGTCGCGTGCCAAACTTGACGGTGTCGGCATCGGCGCCATCGTGCCATACGCGCGCGATCCCCAGGTCGATAATCACCAGCGATGAAAACGTCAGGCCGTCATCAGGCGTATAGTTGGCACCTGTCACGATGATATTCGACGGCTTGAGGTCACGATGGATCACCGGCGCCGACGTCTCCCCCGCCATTGCAAAACCGGCATGGAGCTCGCCCACGGCGTCGCAAAGGACAGGATACAATTCACGCGCATAATCGGGGGTGGCTCCCAGACGGTCCACCAGCGCCCCGAGCGTCTCCCCTTCGATGTATTCCATAACCACGTTGAGCTCGTCGCCCACACGACGACAATCGACGATTCTGGGCAGGTGCTCAAAACGCCTGCCTGCCCGCTGGGCGGCAAACAGACGCTCGTATGCCCCGCCGATTTGAGCCGAAGCATCGATGCGTTTACGGACAAAGGGGCCGAGCGAACCACCGCCGGTTCCTTCAAAGTACACGAGCTCGGTTGTTTCAACGGACGAGCGCTTAAGTACACGCTCCACGCGATAGCTGTCGTCGCGATCGAGCGACGCCAGGTGCTCGGCAAGCGCTGCGGTCAGCTCGTCATTGGAATATGTTGGGGTCTGAGTATCCATAGCCTCCATCATAGCGCAGGGCGCAGACACCCCATGGCATCCGCGCCCCGTTCGTTTGCATCGTTGTTCGACAGCTCCGCCGGCTCAGATATCAGCCGCTAACTCACCGTCTCCTCGCCAAAGCGATACAGTTCCTCGTTGACCTTTTGGAGGCTGCACCCGCGATCGATGCAAAAGATGATAATCGCATCGCGGCGGTCCTTGCAGTTAAGGACGCTTACCCCGGCAGCCGTCAGCGCACGGTTGGTCTCTTTGAGCGTCAGCGCCATCGCAAAGGCAATCTGCAGCACCTTATTGCGACTCGGATGACGCGCACCGGTAAAGATCTGATAGCCAAAGGTCTCATTGAGATCGGCCATACGAACCACGCGCGAGCGCTCCAAGCCCTTTTCCTGCAGTAGCTGCTTCAGGTAGTCCGAAAGCGACGGGGTGGCAAAGTCGTGCTCCTTGATATAGCCATCGATGTTTGGCGCGTCGAGAAGCTCATTGAGTAACTCGTCAGTCAGCTTTTTATCGGGCATACGACCTCACCTCCCATACGGCGCAACGGTAGCGACATGCTAGGCCAGCGCCCAGCTTGCAGTGGCAGACTTATCAAACATGTTGGCAAAATACAGTGCCTTCTTGATATCGCCATCAAAGTAGATATTGCCCGCCACGGAGCCACCGGCGGAAAGGGTACCAGACTGCAGCTCATCGGAGCCCTCGCTGTAGTAACCCTGATTCTGTTGAGCGCCGTTGGCGTCCTCGCCCTTCCAGTCGTAGATATTGTAATCTGCGCCCTCATCGCCATTGTTAACGTACGTGACGTGAATGCCCGTCATGGTCGAACCGTCATAATTTGTGAGGCCGGGCTGGACGGAATCGACAACGACGGAAAGACCGGCAGCCGTGGTCACCGTCGCACCAACCGCCAGGTCAGTCGTAGGCTGCTCTTCCTTCTTCGCCTCTTCCTTCTTGTCGCCATCGCCAGCGTCCTCGGTGACGGTCGCCTTATCGCTACCACAACCGGCAAGAAGACCGGCAGTCCCCAAGGCGACGGTGGCGAATGCGCTCAGTGCAGCGCGACGGCTCAGCAGCACTTCGTTTTCAAGCTTTTTCATCATGCATCCTTCCTACGATCCGGCTACCGTGCCGGCACACAGCACATCGTAGAAAGGATTAAACTTGAATTCATTAGCTGAGAGCTAAGGTTGCGGTATAGAAGAGCATGAAGCGCGTGTCCATCGCCGATGACACCTCGAGGCTTGCCAACATCGATTTGAACTACTGGTTCTACGGCTGCAGCGTCTTGCCTCGATTTCCGACATGACAAACCTGCGCGGCGTAGTCCATGCGGACGACGACGCTCTCGAGCATGCCCTACACACTCGATGCTCGAACGAGCTCGATAGAATCCTGGTAGATGCGGGCTGAGAACCGCCCAAGGGTCACATGGGCCCGACCACATTCAACAACCACAAGGCCATCGTTGGCGGCAATGACACGGCCTGCGACTCAAAGCAGACGAGTACGCGATACGCCGCGACGACGGCGAGGGGCAGGCGGGCTAGCTGACGGCTGGATGAGGCTTGGAACTGCACCAAATAGCACCCCTGACGGCTGCGCAGGCGTCTTTCATGCGCTGCTGCCAAGAATGAGTGCGCCGCCCCAGCGGTGCAGGCTAGGCGTTAGAGCGTAATGGCGCGTAGTAAGAACCGGCCTACCCCTCATTGAGATATTGCCTTCGGTCGGCCATGTGCTTTCCGGCGAGGGAACTTCCATGACGCAGTCCGTCCGAAATCGTCTCTCGGAAATAGTCGTCTTTCTCATCGCAGAGATTCTCGAGCTCCACCACTCGCGATGCCAAACGGTCTGAAACCTCGCGCTCTATTACGAGATCGCCTGACAGCTGAGCGTTTTCTTCCGTCAGCCGAGCATTCTTTTCCAGCAGCTGATCTTTCTCATGCGAGTTGTTGGCAACGTAGGCGACAGCCCCAATGACAGCGACCGTCCAAGCGGCAATCTCCTTCTTATGTTCTTTGACGAATTGGACGGCTTTCGCTGCGCCCTCCTTAACGACATCGGGAATGGCTTCCACCTTTTCTCGGGTGGCCTGCATGAGAGGCTTCTTTTCCGTATTGTCAAGCTCAAGGTCGGTTTCCGTCAGCGCTGTCTTCACGCTCTCTTCCTGCTGCTCGTCCTTAAGCTCGAACTCTTCCATTTCAGCCTCCATTCCTTCCTCTTTAGCGTATTTTACCCCGTGCTTTAGGCCGATTACTCAGTTGCCAGCTGATTTGTGACCGCAGCGGATAATGCACTCGCAAGTTGACCTATGTCCTGCCAGGAGGTCCAGTGGAGTCTATTGCGGTGACGCTCATCGGCGTCACTGTGACACCAATCGGAGTGATCGAGTCCAACTCGCGCAGCCGCGCAGTTATGGAGCTCAAAATCGACGAGCTCACATCGAGCGAGCCTACAAACTCGAACAGGAAATGGCCGTGGTCAGGCGCGACGTTGACGCGCTTTTGCGATGAGCTGGAACGGGAGCTGGCGATCGCGACCTGTATCCCTGCGTTGCTGGCGGCGGTGCTCTCACGCCAAACGCTTGTACATTCGGATTGCTACACAACGAATGAAACTTGTTGATGCGGGGCGCGGCTCATTCAGAGTCCGCCCCTCGCTTCATCCTCAAGAAGCTCGTCGAAGCCTACCCCACCGTGACGGATTCCCCGGTAAAGGTGCTCACAAGCAACAGGATAAAGAAGGCCAAATAGCTGATGCTCAGCAGGTAGGCGATGACCAAAAAGGCAATCCATCCTACATTGGTCTTACCGTCGGCGCGGCACTGCTCACGACTGCGATAAAGCCAAATCGTCACGCCGATAGCAGTGATAAACAGTACGAGTGCCGCCGTAGCCAGCCCAGCAAGCACAAACATCACGCCAATGCCCACAGCGATGACCGGAAGCAGCAGCAAACCGCACCCGCATCCACCCGGACTATATACGGCAGACTGTCGGCGTCGCCTCATCGCCGCGCCACCCCCATCATCTTTGAGCACTACAGTGCGATGGCCTGCTGAACAGGAACGATCTTGTCGAGTTCCGGTTCGATCCGCCTTTTCTCGGCCTCAAGGTCAAACGCCACCTGAGCGCGCAGCCAATAACCATCCGTCAGGCCAAAATAACGGCAAAGACGGAGGTCGGTGTCGGCCGTCACGCGACGTTTTCCCAAGACAATCTGCCCGATACGCTGAGCCGGAATCCCAGTCTCCTTAGCAAGGCGATATTGAGAAATGCCCATGGGAACAAGAAACTCCTCTTTGAGAAGCTCACCAGGAGTCACCGGCGACAGCAAATCGGCCGAAGCCTCATCACTTGTGATAATCGACGATTTCGACATTCCAAGCCATCTCCTGTCTCCACTCAAAACAGACCCGATAGCGCTCGTTAACACGGATGCTATATTGACCGGCACGATCGCCCTTCAAAGCTTCCAGGCGGTTGCCCGGTGGAACGCGAAGATCATCAAGTGAAGCACAAACCTGCAGTTGGCGAATCTTCCTCAACGCAACACGCTCAAAGGGCACGAACCTCCTGACCCGCACACCCATGGCAAAGCGTTCGGTATCCTCATCTTTATACGATGCAATCATAGTATCGCCTTACGTTAGTAACGTCAAACGTTTCTATAGACTTACATCTCTATTATATCGTACGTTTGTTCGTGTTTTCTAGAACAAATAGTCCTTCACGCCTTAGTCAAGCAAAAGCAATCGTTTATAGACATCGAGGCCTTTGAGTAGGATTTCCTCGTCGAAGAGCATGCTATCGGTATGCAGAGCGCTTGTGGCATAGGCGGGGCAGCCATCAGCGTCACTCGGATTGTCTTGTCCCTCTGGCACGCCCGTGCCCAGCAAGAAGAACACGCCCGGCAGATGGCGTTGATAGAACGCGAAATCCTCGGCGATCAGCAGCGGCTCGTCCACAAGTTGCAGCTCGGACAAGGCAAGCGCAATGCAGGCAAACAGCTCGGGGTCGTTATCGACTGGCGGATAGCCCTCGGCAAAGTCGAGATCGTACGTACAGCCTGTTGCGGCACAGGCATCGTCCAGCACGCGGCGCACGCCTTCGCGCGCCCGGTCGAACATGTCGTCCGTAAACACACGCAGGCTGCCGGCAACATGGGCCTCCCCCGCCACCGCATTGCAGACGGTACCGGCCTGCAGCAGACCAAACTTGCCGATACAGGGCTCGTCGGTGCCCAGCTCGTCCATCAGTTCGCGCTCGGCAACCAAGAACTTGGCAGCCGCCAGCGCCGCATCGTGCGACTCCTCGACCGGAACGCCATAGGTCTTAGCGATATGGATGCTCGTCCCGTGAATATGAATGTGTGTCTCACTCGAACGCGCCAGCAACGGACCGGAGCAGCTCGCCAACGTGCCGGCGGGCAGATCGGGCCACACGTGGAAGCCGAAGATGCGATCCACCCCGTAGCGCTCGAACACGCCGCTCTCGCACACCGTCTTGGCACCACCAGTCGTCTCCTCGGCCGGCTGAAACACAAAGAGAACGTTGCGCCTAATGGCGCCCGGCTGCTCGCGAATCATACGGTCGACATACGTCGCGGCGGCAAGTGCCATGGCCATGTGTCCGTCATGTCCGCAAGCGTGCATCTTGCCGGGATGGATCGAGGCAAAGGCCGCTCCCGTCGCCTCCGCGATGGGCAGCGCATCCATATCGGCGCGAATCGCCGTGGCACGCGCGGCACCAACGCCAGCGTCGAAGAAAGCGCAGACGCAGCTGGGACACGGATGGGTCACCTCGCAAGCGAGCGGCGCCAACACGCCCTCGATATAGGCAATAGTCTGCGGAAGATCGAAATCGAGCTCCGGAATGCGATGGAGATCGCGGCGATAGCGACGGAGTTCTTGGAGCTCGGTCATAGAGAATCCCTTCGTGAGGCACATCTGTTGCAACTTATTGTGATACAGGATTGTGGCACACATGTTTCCAGCATATTGCTGCATTTTTTAAGGCTCTGTTAGACCAGGATTGACATTCCGCCCCGTCATCTTCTTGCGATTGCACA
>CAJMRD010000024.1 GCA_905215725.1 uncultured bacterium
ACCATCCATGGTGGGGCGCGTTTCTAACGAAGCCATAACGGCCGTTGAGTTCTTTTGGCGCCAACCCTTCTCGACCCGCACATCATGATTAATTTGCTTAAAGCAACAACTTTCCCGATCGATGTAATCACCGAATCAAAACGTGTACATCACCCTCCAAAACCGACATTTTTCGGCATGTTTGGAGGCTGATGTACACGAATGTGAAATCCACCGCCGCCCAAAAGCGCCTTCCTCATGTCTGGACTCTCTATGCTTACGCTGGATAGACATCGCCGGAACGGGTATAGTAGCGAAAGTTTTGTCGTTAACCAGCGGGGGAGTCCTGTGGGCATCAAAAAGAAGATCAAAAAGGAGCTTATCGGCACTTCCGATTACCCGTCGAATAAGATCTTTACGATCTCCAATTTCATCACCTTTACGCGCCTGATCCTCACCCTGGTATTTCTGTACCTGTTTGTGACGGATAACAACCGCGTCATCGCCATCGTTATCTACGCCGTTGCCGCCTCTACCGACTGGATGGACGGTCAGATCGCCCGCATGACCAAGACGGTCTCGTGGCTCGGCAAGGTCATGGATCCTATCTGCGACCGTGCGCTGCTGTTCACCGGCGTACTTGGGCTGGTGGTCCGCGGAGAGCTGCCCATCTGGGTCTGCGTGCTCATTATTGGCCGCGACATCTATCTGGGCATCGGCACGCTTATCGTGCGTCATTATCACCGTCGCCCCATCGATGTCGTCTTTCCCGGAAAGATTGCCACTGCACTGCTCATGACCGGCTTCTCGCTCATGCTGCTCGGGTTCCCCGTTATCGACGGCCTGCATCTTTTACCTTCAACCCTTACGGCCTTCCCGGGCCTCAACGGAAGCTCGGTGCCCCTCGGCATCTTCTTTGTGTACGGCGGCGTGATCTTCTCCATGCTCACGGCTGTCATCTATTCCATTAAGGGCGGAGTGGCCATTAAACAGGCTCTCGCGCATCCCGAGGACGAGGACATCGACTTTCTGAACCCTGAAATCGAAGACTGATTCGTTGGGGTATGATTACGTACGGTTCATTATTTGCGGCACGTCCGCGATAAGTTAGGGGTTGTCATGGACAACATGGTTAACAATATGCCTCAGAATGATAAGACTGCTGACGCTACCTGCGTATTCCGCGTGCCTTCAAGCGACGTCACCGTTCCCGACCTCATGGCCAACGTGCGCATCACCGCCCCCGTTCTGTCCATCGTCAAGGGTCCGCAGACTGGTGCCGCCTTTGAGCTCGAGGACGACGTGACCACCATCGGCCGCGATCCTGCAAACGGCATCTTCCTCAATGACATGACCGTTTCGCGCAGCCACGCGCGCATTATTCGCGAGGGCCTCGGCGCTCGCATCGAGGATCTGGGTTCGCTCAATGGCACCTGGGTCGACGGTGCCATCGTCAACGCGGCCCCGCTGCACGACGGTTCTTCCGTCCAGATCGGTACGTTTACGCTCATCTACCACGAGAGCACGCCGGAGCGCATCGAAACCGGTGAGTAGGGCATGGCCGAACGCAACTATCTGAGTATCGGCCAAGTCGTCAACCTACTTCGAGGCGCATACCCCGATCTTTCGAACTCAAAAATTAGATTTCTAGAGGATGAGGGGCTCATTACCCCTCATCGTACGCCTAAGGGATACCGTCAGTACTCTAAGGAGGACGTTGATCGCCTGGAGGTCATCCTGCATTTGCAGAAGACCCGCTACATGCCGCTCAACGTGATTAAGCAGCGCTTGGAAAACGCCACGGACCTGTCAACGCTCGCTTACGAGGTGGGCTTGCTGTCCGATGTTCCGCTCAAGACGGAGCCCAAGGAGACTAAGCAAAAGCTGCATCCCATTGAGACCATTCCCGATATGCTGGGCGTCGAGATTTCGTTTATCCGCTCGCTCGCCGAGAACGACCTCATTCGCATCATCAAGAGTCCGCAGAATCGTGAGCTCGTCGATGGTCGCGATTTTCCAATCATCCGCTACTGCTCCGAGCTGTCACGCTTCCATATCGAGCCCCGCAACCTGCGTCAGTACGTGTCTTCCGCCAACCGCGAGTCCTCGATGTTTGAGCAGGTGCTCGTGAGCATGCTCGGAATGGATACCTCCGATGACGAGCGCGACGCCAAGCTCGAGCGTGCGTTTAAGAAGCTTCACGACCTGACCGAGGGTGTGCACACTGCGCTGCTCAAGAACCGCGTTTTTGAGTCGCTCAACGCCGTGGTCGAGGACGCCGACATTGATGCACTCGATGAGGAAATCACTCGCTCCGAGTCCACCAAGGCCAAAAACGAAGAGATAGCCGCGCCGGCTTCGCACGAGGATTCTCTCGTAAAGCCGCTCAAGGTCGTCGCCCCTTCACACTCCGGCACCGCCACCGCGGACAAATAATCGCTGCCGAAATTTCGGCAACCCATTGAAAGGTCATGCAATGTACGACTTCGAATCTCAAATCGTCGACATCCCCGACTATCCCGAGCCCGGAGTCATCTTTAAAGACATCACGCCGCTCTTCGGCAATCCCGAGGCGCTCAAAGCCATGACCGATGCCCTCGCCGAGCACTTTGCCGGCATGAGAATCACCAAGGTCGTGGGTCCCGAGGCTCGCGGCTTTATGGTTGGCGTACCGGTGGCTGTAGCCCTTGGCGCCGGCTTTGTTCCCGCACGTAAACCGGGTAAGCTGCCGCGCGAGACCGTAAGCCAGAGCTACGAGCTCGAGTACGGCACGGATTCCATTGAGATCCATGCCGACGCTATCAGCTCTAAAGATACCGTGTTGATTCTGGACGACTTGGTCGCGACGGGCGGAACCGTCGAGGCAACAGGTAAACTGGTGCGAGATATGGGCGCAAAGCTTGTCGGTTATGGTTGTATCCTTGAGCTTGCGTTTCTCAACCCGCGCGAGAAGCTCACGCCGTCTAATGACGATGTGGAGCTCTTTAGCCTGGTGACGGTGGACTAGCCGTTACCCTTAGTTACTGGAAAGGAAGCTACATGCGCACAGCAAACACGCACAAAAACATGGCACGCTGCGCTGCTACGGCAACCCTCGCTTGTGTTTTGGGCTTGGGCCTCGCGGCTCCTGCCTACGCCGATACCGCATCCGACCTTGCCGCTGCTCGTACTAAGCTCGAGCAGATTGGTACCCAAACCCAGCAGATTTACGATGAGCTCGCCACGCAAACGCAGGCACTCGATCAGACTGCTGGCGAGATCACGCAAAAGCAGCAGGAGATTGCTGACGGTCAGGCCAAGCTCTCGACCTACGTTGCCGGCGAGTACAAGACCGGCGGTCTGAGCCTTCTTCAGGTTCTGACGGGTGTCGACGACCTGAGCGATATGCTCAACCGTCTGTTCTACTACGGCAAAGTTTCCGATAAGCAGGCTCAGACCATTCAAGAGGTCAAGGAGCTTAAGCAGCAGCTCACCGATAAGCAGGCCGAGCAGGAGAAGAACGTCGCCGCCACGCAAAAGAAGGTCGACGAGCTTAACGCCCAGCAGGCTGAAGCCCAGAACGTCGTTAACTCCCTGGATTCGCAGCTGCAGGCCGAGCTTGCCGCCGAGGCCGAAGCCAACGCCGCGCTGCAGGCCGGCATCAACGCCAGCACCGCCGAGAAGGCCACGGTGAGCAACGAGACTGCCGGTACGACCGAGAACACTCCGGCACCGCAGCCCGCTCCGACCCCCACTCCAACACCGCAGCCCGCTCCAACACCGCAGCCCGCTCCGACCCCCGCTCCGACTCCTGCGCCTGCTCCGAACCAGTCCGTTGACGGCGGCAGCGTTGTGTCGCGCGCCTACAGCAAGCTCGGTTGCGCCTATTCCTGGGGCGGTATTGGACCGAACAGCTTTGACTGCTCCGGCTTTGTAAGCTACTGCCTCACCGGCCGTTATTGCCGTCTGGGCACCACCGGCACCTTTATGGGCTGGACCCGCGTGTCCGATCCGCAGCCGGGCGATGTCGTGGTCAACTCGTACCACACCGGCATTTACATCGGTGGTGGTCAGATGATTCATGCTTCTGACTACAACACGGGTGTTATCATCAGCTCCGTTGCCGCCGGCATGAACAACAACTATATCTTCGTGCGTTACTAAGTCATCTTACACAGCGTGTGAATGTGGACCTCGTGGCTTTAAGTCGCGAGGTCCATTCTTTTTTTCTCTAATCTTGTACGGCTATCTAGTATTCAAAACTAGATAGCCGTACATTCAGTTTGCAAGATGGCTATAATTGTTGAAGAACAATTAGAAAGGACCCTCTATGAGCTGGGCACTTATCTCCGATTCAAGCTGCAACCTCCGCGATTGGCAACCGACCGCGCCCCATACCACTTTTGCATTTGCGCCCCTCAAAATTCGAGTGGGGGAGCGTGAATTCGTCGATGACCTTTCACTCGATGTTCATGAACTCAACTGCGCTGTTCAGGCGGAGACGAACGCTTCTTCGAGCGCTTGTCCCAGCGTAGGGGAGTGGGCCGAGCTCTTCAAATTGGCAGACAAGACCATCTGCATGCCGATCTCTGAGGGCGTGTCGGGCAGCTACAACGCGGCAGCCACGGCTCGCGATATGGTTCTTGCCGAGGAACCGGACCGACAGATTCATCTAGTCAATTCACGCGCAGCTGGCGGTAAAATGGACCTCATTTTCCTGCTGTTCGACCGCTATCTTGCAAGCAATCCGAATGTCTCATTCGAGGATGCTTGCGCATACTTCGATAGCCTTGAACAGAACAGCAAAATCCTCTTCAGTTTGTGCAATTACGAAAACCTCGCCAAAGCCGGACGTATCCCTAAGGCAGCCGGCGTCATTGCCAACAAGCTCAATATCCGCATTTTGGGCACGGCGAGTGAGGCAGGTAAAATCGAACTCGTCGGACACACTCGTGGCGAAAAGAAGATGCTCAACAAGATCATCGACACCATGGAAGCCGAGGGTTTTACGGGCGGCGAGGTCGTCATTGATCACGTTGAGAACGAAGCTGGAGCCCATGCGCTTACTGACCGCATAGTCGAGCATTGGCCCGAATCTAAGACGATTGTTATGCCCTGCAACGGGCTAGATTCATACTATGCCGAGATGCACGGCCTCATTATCGGCTACGGCATGGGCGTGGCTTCGGGCCGATAATTTCCAACTAGACAAACGCACGGGCGGGATAAGGGGGCATTGGCTCCTTATCCCGCCCGTCTTATACCTCGGTTAGCTATTAAACCCGTTGAACTTAAGATAGCCCATCAGATACGCCTTCGAAACGAAGGACAATACCGCACTGCGCACAAGCAGCGACTCACGTGTGACCTGATGCGCTGTATCGGGTACAGGCGTCTGCTCGACGGAAAACGCCGCACGAATCGATGCCTCAAGTTGATCGACTACATAATCGAAAGCCGTCGGAGCATCGTAGCTCAAACGCTGAATGTTAAAGAGTGCCTGCACCGCAGCAATAGGTAGCACCTGCTTAAAGATGCAGATAGCGATCAGGCGGGCAATCTGCTCGCGGCCATATTGCTTTTTGACCGGAGCAGGCACCAGGCCGACCTTCACGTAGTTATTGATCATCGATGGCGTAATGACAGGCTGCTCAACGCAAATGGACAGCGGATCCATCCACAGCGCAACATACTCAATAACCTGGTCGCGGTAGAGCGTCACATTGGGCAACTGGTTATAGCGCGGCAGTCTCAACGTATTAAGTTTGTGCACGATATCGGACTGAATAAATGCATCGGGCAGCACAGTGGGCTGAATATCCTCAGGCTTAATGCTGACCGACGAATCGGACATCGGAATAACGTGTTTAACGTGGTTCATAAAGGTCCTCCGTTCATTTTCTATATTGTATTCTACGTTATCTAGTTTTGCATACCACATAGCCGGCAAGAAAATTGGCGGAACAGTGCACTGATGCATCATCCCGCCATTTAGTTAATTGATAACAACCTTACATAAGATATATTATCGTACTTATCCACGGAGAAGCGCGTATGCGCTCGTTGCCGCTATGGCTCCATCAGAAACGGCGGTCACAACCTGGCGTAAGCGCTTGGAACGGATGTCGCCAGCGGCAAATAGACCAGGTGTACGGGTGGCCATCGAATCGTCGGTGACAATGCCGCCGTCGGGAGCCAGGTCGACTAGATGCTCAACAAGCTCGGTATGTGGCTGCGTCCCCGTAAAGACAAAGATGCCAAACGAGCCGGGCTCAAATGACTCGGTATGAGTTTCCCCAGATGCATTGTCCTTAAAGGTAATCGTCGTTGGCATGGCTTCGCCCGATAGCTCCACAATACTAGTTTGGTACCTAACTGTAATATTGTCCTTTGCGAGTACTTTCTGAACAACACCATCGGGCGCACGGAACTGGTCGCGGCGCAGCACGATGGTCACACTGCTGGCAATGTCGGACAGGAACAGCGCCTCTTCGCATGCCGAATTGCCACCACCGATTACAAAAACCTGCTTGCCGCGGAAAAACATGCCGTCACATGTTGCGCAATATGAAACGCCACGACCGCGATACGTATCCTCGCCTGCGAAACCTGCCGGACGCGGCGTGGCACCCATGCAAGCGATAACGCTCGAGGCCAGCGTATCGCCCATATCGTGATGCACCGTAAACAACGCTGCATCGGCATCGTAATCGATACCCGTAACCATGCTCCATGTAACCTGTGCTCCCAGGCCCTCTGCATGCTGCTGAAAACGCTCGCCGAGTTCGGCGCCACTCAGGAGCGGGAAACCCGGATAGTTCTCGACCTCATTGGTTGTGGCGATCTGCCCTCCCGACATGCCCTGCTCAATCACGGTCGTCGTCAGGTTGGCACGCGCAGCATAAATGGCGGCAGCATAGCCCGCGGGGCCGCCACCGATAATCGCAACATCGATCGGCTTATCGGTAGTCATGAAGCGTCCTTTCGTCGAAACGTTGTCGTTCTTTGCGCTCGTACCCAAATTTACGTGAACGTGACACTCATGCACTACAATGATAAATCCGTATTACAAAGCTGAAGGGGAGTTATCGATGGACCAGGCGCAGACGAGTGACGACGCTCCCCTGCTCACGCACAGCACTCCCCAATCGGAGCAAACCACGCTCCTGGCTCAGCAAAAACCTCTCGTGACCATCGTGCATGCCTCCGTTGGCTCGGGCCACAAGGCCGCCGCAAATGCGATAGCGCAGGCATTCGACCTCATCCGCGGCACCAATGGCATCCCCGAGGATATTGAGATTGAAGTGCTCGATATCCTTGATTTTGGACGTATTAAATTCGACGGCAATAAGACCGCGGCTTCTTTTACGGGAGCCACGCGCCCCATTTACGACCTGACCTGGCGATATACGCTTACGGGACATCTTCTCTGGGGTGGCGGAACGGCATGGTCGCGAATTATGTTCCCCGCCTTCAACGAATATCTTCGTAGCCGCAGGCCCATAGCCGTGGTTGCAACGCACATCACAGCAGCCAATGTTGCCGTGGGCGCCCGCGTAATTACGGGTATCGATTATCCGGTCATCTGCGTACCGACCGACTACGAAGTCGAGGGATGGTGGCCCCACAAGGACACCGATTTATTCTGTGTTGCCAACGAATTTATGGCCGAAACGCTGCGTCCGCGCAAGGTGCTCGAGACAAAGATTCGCATTACCGGCATTCCTATTCGCGCCGGATTCGACACGGATTACGATCGCGAGGAAGAGCTAGCTAAGTTCAACCTCCCCACCGAGAAGACCGTCGTGCTGGTAATGGCCGGTGCCAGCTTGCCTCAACCGTACGTTCGCTTTCGCGCAGAGATGGACCGCACCCTCCCCTTCCTACGCAGCTTCGAAGACATGCACTTTGTCTTTTTGCCGGGCAAAGACACCGAATATGCCACCCGCCTCAAAACGCTCTTCGACGCCATGAAGCTCGAAAACGTCACGGTGTTGGACTATGTCGACGACATGGCGGCCCTCATGCACGGGTGCGACCTGGCAATCCTCAAATCGGGCGGACTCACCGTCACCGAATGCCTGTGCGCACACCTGCCGATGATCCTGCTGGGCAAGTCCTATGGCCAGGAAAAGGCCAACACCACCATGCTCACCGGCATGGGTGCCAGCATGCATGTCACCACCGCACGAGAGCTCATCGTGACGTTGCGTCATCTCCACGATCATCCCGAGTCGCTCAAGGCACTGCTCATCAACGGCGAAGTGCTGCGCCGACCCCACGCAGCCGAAGACATAGCCATCGCCACCATGGAGCTCGTAGGCAAGCCCCAAAAGCGCAAACGAGCCTTCTGCCGCTTCTACTGGGGCGGCAAGCCAGCGCATATCCGCTAGCGTCTTTATGTCCGCTTACCTGCGGGAGGCCCCTATATATCATCCCATGCTCAAACATTCTCGCTTCGCAGGGGCGCATGAATCCCGCCCGTCCGGGGCTCACCCATATCATTCCATGCTCAAACATTCTCGCTTCGCTTCGCTCGCTGCGAAACTGCGCGTGGAACGATATGGGTGAGCCCCGGACGGGAGTCTTCTTGCTTGAAAACAATAAAACATTCTTTCTCGCAAGCCGATCCGATAAAGAAGCTTTTCATTAATCGGACCGGCTTGCTATAAGATTTTTCTTTTTCTGGAGAAACCGTTTCAGTTACTAGCACGTAAACGCAGCTCACCCGTAAGAGCCCGCTATATATCGTTCCACGCGCAGTTTCGCAGCGCAGCGAGAATGTTTGAGCATGGAATGATATATAGCGGGCTCTCACGGGTGAGCGAACATCACGGCGTGTCGATTAGCAAAAAGCGACTAAGCAACGCCGCTAGAACCGAAACCGCCGGCTCCTCGGTCGGTTTCGTCTAGTTCTTCTACTTCTACGAGGTTGACGGTGGGGACTTCTTGGATGACTAGTTGGGCTATGCGGTCGCCTTTGTTGATTTGGATGTTGTTCGTGGGGTCTAGGTTAATGAGGATGACTTTGAGTTCTCCTCGGTAGTGGGCGTCGATGAGGCCCGGCGTGTTGACTATAGACAAGCCCTGCTTGATGGCCAAGCCGCTGCGGGGCTGGACGAAGCCGGCGTAGCCATCGGGCAGAGCGATGGCCAGCCCAGTAGAGACCAGACGGCGTTCGAAGGGCTTCAGGACGCAGTCCTCGTTGGAGCGCAAATCCAAGCCAGCATCGGTGGGATGGGCGTATTTGGGAAGCTCAACGGTGGGGTCGAGACGCTTTATGTTGACGGTAATGTTGGACATGGAATCACCTTAGCTTGTCGAGCTCTTGCAGAAACTCATCGACGTCTTTGAAATCACGGTAGACCGAGGCAAAACGGATGTACGCAACCTTGTCGATCTTGGCCAAGCGCTTGAGCACCATGTCACCCAACTCATGGGACGTGACGGCCGTCAGCGTGCGAGAGCGCAGCTCGACCTCGATGTCATCGATAATCTCATTGAGCTTCTTAGTGTCGATATCGCGCTTGATGGTGGCTCGCATCAAGCCGACGAGCAGCTTATTGCGATCGAACCGCTGCTTGGTTCCGTCTGACTTAATGACCTCGATAGGGTCTTCGCATCGCTCGAACGTTGTAAAGCGGTAGTTACACGAGCAACATTCGCGACGGCGCTTAATGGTGTTATTTGACTCCTGCATACGGGAATCAACGACGCGGGTATGTGCCTTGCCGCATTTGGGACAGCGCATGGTACCTCCTCTTAAACGATAACAAGGGTACCATGCGCAGCGCGATAATGATTACGAACGAGCAGGAACCTTAAGATGCGCACCGGCGGCGAGCGAACCATGCTCCAGATGATTGACGCTACGGATCATGTCGGAAGTCTCTTGCGTGGAAAGGCCTTCGATTGGATATTCTTCGGCAAGCGACCAAAGAGAATCGCCAGGCTGAACGCGAATGGTCCCGTAGGTAATGTTGGAAACGGACTCGGCATACGCGGCGTGACGAGCGCTAAAGACCGACATAGCGAGGACAAAGAAGAGCGTAAGCGCAACGGCGACGGCGACAATCGTCGGAACCTTCAGGGCAACGCGGGCCGGCGCGACTACAGCCTGCTGATTGCGCGCAGGCTTTACGGTCAAAGGCTGAAAGCCGGAGCGGCCACCCTGAACAACCGTAAAAGTGGGTTCTGCAGGCGTCTCGAGCTTAAGGGCGAGGTTTCCCTGGACCATATTCGTTACGTTCATCATGTTCTCCTCTCGCGTGCTTTGCTGAGAACAGTTTTATCAAGCCGCGCGGACAAAAATGTCTAGCGCGAGAACGAATGTTCGGTTATTATTATCTTCGAACAGTTGTTCCTGTCAAGCAAAATTCGAACATTTGTTTGACATGGGTAGAGAGGATGCCCTGATGGCTCGCAAAATTACCAAGCGTCAGCAGCAAATTTACGACTTCATCAAGGAATATCAGCAGGAGAAGGGTTATCCGCCCAGCGTGCGCGAGATGGCTTCTGCCGTGGGCCTTTCCTCCCCCAGCACCGTGCACGCCCATCTCTCTGCCCTGGAGGCGCGCGGGCTACTCAAGCGCGATGCCACCAAACCGCGCGCCCTGGAACTCTTTAACGAGGACGGTTCCTCTGTCTCAATTTCTAAATCTGACGAGCCCACCGCACCTCGCGGAACGGTCTCGCTACCGCTCGTTGGTCGCGTCGCGGCAGGGATTCCCATTCTGGCCGAGCAGAATATCGAAGACACGTTTACTATCCCGACCGAAATCGCCACTGATCAGGGTTCCTTTATCCTTGAGGTGCATGGGAGCTCAATGATCAATGTCGGCATCTTCAATGGCGATTACATCATCGTCCGTGAACAAAAGAGTGCCATGAACGGCGAAATTGTCGTGGCCATGATTGATGGTTCAGCGACCGTCAAGACGTTCTACAAGGAGCAGGGGCGCGTGCGCTTGCAGCCCGAGAACGACACTATGGAGCCCATCTATGCGACGAACCCCGTTATTTTGGGTAAAGTTGTCGGTTTAATGCGCCGGTTCTCGTAATGCAAAAACGCATCACCATCTTTGATACCGTCCGCGGGTTTACGATGATTTCTATGGCAGGTTTTCACGCTTGCTATGATCTCGCCTACCTGTACGGCTGGGATATGCCTTGGTTTACCCAGACTGTCTTTCAAGACGTCTGGCGCGCCAGCATCAGCTGGGTATTTTTGTTTATCGCGGGTTGGATGTGCACTCTTTCGCGCAACAATATCAAACGTGCCGCCAAATACGCCTTAGCAGCACTCGTTGTCTGGTTGGCAACAACACTTGTCTCATTCGACGATTCGGTTAATTTTGGCATCATCTACTGCATGGCCGCATGCACCGGCATCGTGGCGTTGACCGATCCCGTCCTTAAGAAGATAACGGCGAGATGGGGCATGCCCCTATGCCTTGTGTTGTTCGCCCTCACCTGGAGCATCCCCAAAACGATCTACCCTGTCCCCTACCTGGCGTGGCTGGGATTTCCGAGCCCTGGGTTTGTCTCAGGTGATTACTACCCCATCATCCCGTTTATCTTTATGTATCTTGCAGGATACTTCGCCGCACACATAGCGAAGAGTATCGATAAGACCGTCCCTAGCTGGGTCTACGCCAACCCCCTGCCGGCGCTCGCCAGCCTTGGACGTCACGCTCTCCCCTTTTATCTGCTGCATCAGCCCATCATTCTGGGCATTTTGGAGATCGTCTACTCGGTGCGATAACGCTCGAGCCGCGGTGCAATACGAGCCGGCAGTTTCGCCACAATGCGAACGCCGTCCTCGAGATATTCCTCATGCAGAAGGGTTCCCTGCTCATGCACCAGCGTGATGAGAGCGCCCTCACGATACGGGATATCAGCGGAGAGCAACACATCGGTGGCAGCTGCCTCGCGAGCAATCCGGTCGACGAGATCGTCGAGCCCCTCGCCCGTTTGGGCCGAGAACAGAACGGCCTCCGGATAGCGACGACGGAAACTCAATCGATCGACGCTATCGAGAAGATCGATTTTATTGAATACGGTAAGCGTTAAACGCTCTCCGGCGCCGATCTCATCAAGCACGCGGTCGACAGCCTCCAGCTGCCGCTCATAGTCCTCGTCAGACGCATCTACGACTTTGAGAATTAGATCGGCACCCAAAACCTCGGACAGCGTCGATTTAAAGGCATCGACCAGACCATGGGGCAGCTTTTGAATAAAGCCGACGGTATCGGTAATCGTCATGCCGCGACCGCCGGGCAGACGATACGAACGCGTCGTCGGGTCGAGCGTAGCAAACAGCTTGTCCTGCGAAAGTACCGTAGAGCCGGTCAGACGATTGAGCAACGTCGATTTACCGGCATTGGTATAACCGGCTAACGCGACGCGAAACGCCGGGGACTCAATGCGACTCTTGGATTGAACATCGCGACGCTGTTCAACCTGCTTGAGCTCACGACGAAGCGCAGCGATCTTATTACGAATGAGGCGACGGTCGACCTCGAGCTGACTTTCGCCCTGACCAAAACGTGAGCCGATGCCGCCGCGCGTCTGCTCCTTAGCGAGATGGCTCCACATGCCACGCAGGCGAGGCAACAAATATTGAAGCTGTGCCAGCTGTACCTGCAGGCGTCCCTCACGCGTCTGAGCATGCAGGCCAAAGATATCCAGGATCAGTGCAGTACGATCGATAATCTTTACCGGCTCGCCCACGGCTTTCTCCAAATAGGATTGCTGCGAGGGGGTCAGGTCGTCGTCAAAAATAACGACATCGGCATCCATGCGATGCACCAGGCCGCACAGCTCTTCAACCTTACCGGAACCGATAAACGATTTAGGATACGGCTTTACCAAACGCTGCGACAAGCGTGCCACGCACTGGGCACCAGCTGTGTGGGCAAGACGCTCCAGCTCATCAAGCGAGCGATCGAGCGGCCATGCATTGTCGCGCCACTCAACACCAACTAAAATGGCACTCTCGGGCTCGGGTGCCGTGGGAACAAGGGGGAAACGGGGCATTAGGCAGCCTCAATACGATGCAGGATATCCTCAACGACCTCATCGACCGTAAACTCGTCCATATCGAACCACGCGATACGGTCATCGCGCTTAAACCACGAAAGCTGACGTTTGGCATAGCGACGCGAACGCATCTTAATGAGTTCGCGAGCCTCATCCATGCTTGTCACGCCATTGAAAGCATCGATGATCTCTTTATAGCCAATTGCCTGCATCGAAGTCAGGGCATATCCCAGCCCCTGGTCCATAAGACCGCGAACCTCATCAACAAGACCCTGTTCAAACATCAGATCGACACGCAGGTTAATGCGCTCGTAGAGCACCTCACGATTACGCGTCAGACCAAACCATAGGGCATGATAATGCTCGCGCGGAACACTAAACTGACTTTTTTGCTTTGCATAGGAGATACCATCATCATGCATCTCGAGCGCACGAATCACACGGCGCACGTTATGGGGATGAATAACAGCAGCCGATTCTGGATCGCGCTCGGCAAGCAGAGCATGCAGTTCTTCCTCACCAATACGCTCGGCAAGCTCCTGATAGCCCGCACGGCGATCGTCCTCAAGTTCACCCGAGGGAAAGTCCATCTCATCAAGGGCGGCCTTGAGATACAGCCCCGTACCTCCGCAAAAAACCGGCAGGCAACCCGAACCAAGGAGACGTTCAACATGTGCGCGAGCGTCAGCCTGATAAAGCGCCGCAGAGTACGCCACACCCGGCTCTACAATGTCGACGAGACGCAGCGGCGCCGTACACTCATTGGGCGCCATCTTTGCGGTACCGATGTCCAAGCCGTGATAGATTTGCATCGCATCACACGACAGCACTTCGGACGAAAGACGAGCGGCCAAACGGTCGGCAACATCACTCTTACCTACCGCCGTCGGACCAACGATCGCAACGGCGGAAAGACCTGCCCCGGGAGAAACCATTAGCGCGGCTCGCCCACAACGGAGCCGGACAAATACCACGTCTTAGCAACGTCGACGTTAACATCAACGATCTTACCGACAAGCTGGTCGATGCTATATCCCTCGGGAATGGGCGCATGAACGGTCTGATTCTTGGGACTCTTACCCAGCAGCACCGCATCGTTCTTTTTACTCGTACCTTCAATGAGCGCCGGCACCACAGTATGAAGCTCACCCTGGTTATACTCGTGTGCCGTGGTCTCGATAACCTTAACCAGGCGGTTGAAACGCTCGAGAATAACCTCATGCGGCGTAGGATCTTCAATCTCTGCAGCCGGGGTACCGGCACGCTTGGAATAGATGAAGGTATAGGCCTGAGCATAGCGGACCGTCTCGGCAAGTGAGAGCGTCTGCTCAAAGTCTTCTTCAGTCTCGCCCGGGAAGCCAACGATAATGTCGGTCGAGAGCGCGATATCGGGCATGCGATTGCGAATGCGATCGACCAGGCCCAGATAGTCCTCGCGTGTATAACGGCGATTCATCTCTTTGAGGATGCGCGTGGAGCCCGACTGAACGGCCAAGTGAAGCTGCGGCATGACGGCGGGCGTCTCGGCCATAGCGTCGATGGTCTCGGGCAGCAGATCCTTAGGATGAGAAGAGGTAAAGAAGATGCGCTCGACGCCCGTATCGCCCACCGCGCGCAGCAAATCGGCAAAACGTGGCTTGCCAAACAGATCGCGACCATATGAGTTAACGTTTTGGCCCAGCAGCGTAATCTCACGCACGCCCTGGCGCACCAAACCGGTCACCTCGTCGACAATTTCCTCGAAGGGGCGGCTCTTTTCGCGACCGCGCACGTACGGCACGATGCAATAGGTGCAGAAATTATTGCAGCCCGTCATGATGGGCACCCAGGCGTGATACTGGGTCTCGCGATGCCACGGCATGCTCATGGCATCCGTATCCTCATGCTCATTGGTGCGGATATGACGCTTGCCGTCAAGGAACGCCTCGGCAATGAGCTCGGCCACATGTGCGATAGAATGCGTGCCAAAGATGACATTGACGTTATCGACGTTGGTGAGCAGGCCCTCGCCATCACGCTGCGCGATGCAGCCGCCCACGGCAACCACACGCTTGCCAGAAGGCGAAGGCGGCAGGCTTTTGCAGGAATTGCACTGACCGTACAGGCGAGTATCGGCGGCCTCACGCACACAGCATGTCATGAAGACAACGATATCGGCATGCTCGGGATCGAGCGCCATGAGGCAACCATACGAATCGAGCAGACCGCTCACGCGCTCGGAATCGTGCTGATTCATCTGGCAGCCAAAGGTGCGGATAAAGTAGGTTTTACCGGCAAGAATATCGCGTACGGAACGCTGGTCCATGTGCATAAGTCCTAACGATGGAAGGGAGGCGAATCGAGGCAAGCAGAAGCTATGCCACAGGCTTAACATCATCCATGACGACGTTATCCATAGCAGCTCGATTGATCTGGTGAACGTAAATAGAAAGGCGGATGGCCGTGCGTGACTCCCCGTTAATGAGGATGTCGGAGAACACGGGCGCGCAGGAAATATCAAAACCGGTTGGAATCAAAAAACCGCGCGCGATAGCCACGGCCTTAATGGCCTGGTTGACCGCACCGGCGCCGACACACTGGATGTTGACGGGTACACCATCCTTGACCATGCCGGCGATGGCGCCGGCAACGGACGCGGGCGATGATTTGCTTGATACCTTCAGGCAATCCATGAAGAAACTCCTGCGTTTAAAAGTACGTTTTAACTGCAATAACTTTATCGTACCGAGTGGACTCGGTAAAGGCACTATTCCTCTTTGGCAAGATCGAAGGTCACAGTGATTCGATCACGCGAAACGCGAATCTTTGGGTCGCCGCAAAGGTTGAGATAGTACCGGGCGGCAAGGTCATTAAAGTCGCGCTCCACAGCACGCGAAAACTGTGCCATGTCATCCTTGGCAATACGTAGCCCGCGACGATCCTTCGCGAGATCGACAGGAGCCGGCGCATGCGAGGACGAATCACGTTCGCGCAGCAGACGCGCGGTCACACCGCGAACGGGCTTAATCTGCCCTGCCAAAATGCGATGTGCCGTGCGCTCAGACATCTCAAGACCCAAACCCGAGCAGATACGGATAAAGTCCTCGGCATCGGAGGCAAGGCCTAAACGATCGACAACCGGAAGCTCGCATTCATCATCGATGAACAGAAGACGCGACGTATCGAGCCGGGTAGATGCCTGAGCGTAGAGGGTAGCGGCAATCTCAGACGGAGAGCCCAGATAGACATCGCAACCACGCAACTCCTCGAGCGCAAACTCACAAGCAGCGCGAATAATATTATGCGGACCGCGAGCACAGACATAACGTCCGTCCTCATCCTTGACGGCCTGGGGCCAGCTGGACTGATCAGCACGCTCACTAAGGCGGTCGGCCGCAACGCTCACCTTAAAGGCTGAACCAAGATCGACGCCGGACGTGACCACACGGGCCTCGTCGGTGTTCTGCTTGATCGAAAACAATGCCATGCCACGACCGTGAACGCCCCAACGGTCCATCTTCATGCTCTCGAGCTTTGAGGTAACGCGAGCATCGAAGATTCGCTCTTGCATATCCTGCGGAACACCCGAGCCATTATCCAGAAAGACAAGCGTGCGGACGCCATCTTCCTTGGTCGTGGCGAGATAGACCTTGTCGGCGCCGGCATCGCGAGCATTACGGAGCATTTCGATGACGATATCCTCGACATGCTGAATGTCGTGCTTTGCCTGGCGCCGCTCGGCCTCCGAAACGCGGAGGCGGACATACCCCTCGCCAAGGTTCTCCTCGACGCGAAGGTTGCCCTCCCCCGACATCGACGCGATAAATGAGATGAGCTCGTTCGCGTCGCTCATGTTATTTAGCGATATCGACAGCGCGGCTCTCGCGAATCACGACGACGCGCACCTGACCGGGATACTCCATCTCTTCCTCGATCTGATGGGCGATATCGTGAGCCAGAACCGTGGACTGGGCATCGGAGATCTTGTCCGGCTGAACCATGACATGGACCTCGCGACCAGCCTGCATGGCATAGGTACGCTCGACGCCGTCATGGGAGTTGGCAATCTCCTCGAGCTTCTCAAGGCGCTTGATGTAGTTCTCGGCAGACTCGCGACGGGCACCGGGGCGAGAGGCAGAGACAGCATCGGCGGCCTGTACCAGGACATCGAGCACCGTGTTGGGGTCGACATCGGCATGGTGAGCCTCGATAGCGTGGACGATAACGGGCTTCTCGCCATAACGACGGGCGAGCTCGGCGCCGATGACGGCATGCGGGCCCTCGACGTCGTGGTCAATTGCCTTGCCCAGGTCGTGAAGCAGACCGGCGCGCTTGGCGGTCACAACGTCCAGGCCAAGCTCGGAAGCCATCACGCCGCACAGATCAGAGACCTCGAGGGAATGCTGAAGCACGTTCTGACCAAACGAGGTACGGTAGCGCAAAGCACCAAGGGTCTTGACTATCTCGGGGTGCAGGTCGTGGATGCCGGTATCGAAGGCAGCCTGCTCGCCAGCCTCGCGCACGCGCTGCTGAACCAGGTCGGCAGCCTTGTGATACATCTCCTCGATACGGGCAGGGTGAATGCGGCCGTCGGCGATGAGGTTCTCGAGGGCGACACGGGCGGTCTCACGACGGACCGGGTCGAAGCTCGAAAGAACGACGGTCTCGGGCGTGTCGTCGATCACGAGGTTGACGCCGGAAACCTGCTCGAAGGTCCGGATGTTGCGACCCTCGCGACCGATGATACGGCCCTTGAGGTCATCAGAGGGAATGTGCACGGAGGTAACGGTAACCTCGGCAGTGTGGTCGGCAGCGCAGCGCTGAATCGCCAGAGACAGAATCTCCTGGGCGGTCTTGTGGCACTCGGCGCGAACCTGCTGCTCGGACTCGCGAATGATCGTGGCGGCCTCGTGGGTGACCTCGCCGCGAACCTTATCGAGGAGCTCCTTGTGGGCGTCCTCGCGGGTAAGGTCGGCGATACGCTCGAGCTCGGAGGTCTGCTTTGCACAGAGCTCCTCGAGCTCACGGGAGCGCTTCTCGACCTGACCGGCCTGGCTGGACAGCTGATGCTCGCGCTTGTCGAGAGCGTCGTTGCGGCGATCAAGGGATTCCTCGCGCTGCATCACGCGGTTCTCGAGCGTACGAATCTCGTTCTTACGCTGCTTGTCCTCGGCCTCGGCGGCCTGCTTGTTCTTGATGATCTCCTCTTTAGCCTCGAGCAGAGCCTCTTTTTTGAGGGTCTCGGCCTGACGCTTAGCATCACCGATCAGGGACTCAGCCTGTGCGTGTGCCGACTGGATTTTTTCGTCGGCCTCGTGAAGACTACCCTGCTTGGCGGTGCGCATGTAGGCAATGGCGGCGATGGCACCCAAAACGATGCCAACGAGCGCTGCGATGATAGGCATGCTCACTCCTTTTTATGGATTCGTTACACAACAAAGCGAACCGTCCTTACGAACGGCTCGCGACATTTGAGTAATATGGGCGCAGCTTATGCGGGTCGGATACAGATAAACATATAAACAAACTCATCACAGATGAGCACATATCACAAAGCAAATGACGCTGTTTATCGTACGTTGAACCACAACAACTGTCAAATAAATGCCCCCAACACGGCGGCTAAAACACGGTGAGCGGCAGGGCCACAAAACGCATACGCCTAAACCGCACATTCCTCGCGTTCGGCATCGAGACGTGCCTTAACGGCATCGGCGGCGATATGATACGAGAAGCCCTTGCCCATCAAAAACCGAACCAGTTTTTCGAATCCGCGCGTCTCTGGAACACGCCGCTTGGCGAGCAGGGCTGACGCACGCGCCAAATCGTCTTCGACGGCAAAATAATCCTCGGGATAACCGGGAATGTCATCGAGCACGACATGACGGCGCTTGAGCTCGGTCTCGATTTTGCGCTGTCCCCAACCGCGCCGCTTGCGCTCCTCGATAAAGTACGAGCAAAAGCGGTTCTCGTCTAAAAAGCGATACTCGGTGGCGCGCTCGACGGCGAAATCGATCGCGGTCTGGTGAAAGCCGTAGCGAGCCAGCTTGTCACGGACCTCGCCCGTCGCATGGTCGCGGCGCGATAACATCTCGGTCACCATGGTAAGTGCACATTTACGCTCGACGAGCTGCACCGCCTCACGAAAGTTGTCCCAATCACAGGGAAGATCGGGGCGGTTTTTGACATACAGGCGCGCGACCCGCACGGGAATCCAAATGGACCGCTCAAAACCGCCCTCAAGCTCACAATCGATATGTGCGCAAGGCTTTTTGGACGCATACCCGCTCGAGAACGAGGAGGCCGCCTTCTTATCGGGAAAGACGACCGTGGCCTCGGTCACCGTATACGACATGAGCGTAACCGCTACTCGTCGTCATCATCGAGCATGGCGGAACCATCGATGGCGTAAAGCTCGTCAAACTCCTCAGGCGCAGGCTGATCGGTCAGCTCGACCTCGGATGGAGCATCGTCGTCAAACTCAAGCCCGCAGGCAAGGCGGACCTTATGCTCAATCTCGTCGGCGCAATCGGGGTGTTCGCGCAGGAACGCCTTGGCGGCCTCGCGACCGTTGCCGAGCTTGTCCTCGCCATAGGCAAACCAGGAGCCCATCTTCTTGCAGATGCCGCACTCGACAGCCATGTCCAGAATCGAGCCCTCCTTAGAGATGCCCGTACCGTACATGATGTCGAACTCAGCAGAACGGAACGGAGCTGCCACCTTGTTCTTAACGACCTTGGCGCGCACGCGGTTACCGATAACCTCATCCTTAAGCTTAATGCTGTCGATGCGGCGAATGTCGATACGCACCGAAGAGAAAAACTTAAGGGCGCGGCCGCCCGTCGTGGTCTCGGGGTTGCCGAACATGACGCCGATCTTCTCACGCAGTTGGTTAATGAAGATGCACGTCGTGTTGGACTTGGACAGCGAGCCGGCAAGCTTGCGGAGCGCCTGGCTCATCAGGCGAGCTTGTAAGCCGACCGTGGTATCGCCGATCTCTCCCTCGATCTCGGCACGCGGGGTCAGCGCGGCGACGGAGTCGACGACGATGGCATCGATGGCGCCGGAACGCACGAGCATGTCAACAATCTCGAGCGCTTGCTCACCCGTATCAGGCTGGGAAATCAGTACCTCGTCGATATCCACGCCAATGCGCGCGGCATACGTGGGATCGAGCGCGTGCTCGGCATCGATAAATGCCACCACGCCACCCATTGCCTGGGCCTCGGCCAGGATCTCAAGCGAAAGCGTCGTCTTACCGGAGGACTCAGGACCGTAAATCTCGACGATGCGGCCGCGCGGCACACCGCCGATACCCAGAGCGGCATCGAGTGCCAGAGCGCCCGTAGGGATGGCCTCGACCTCGAGCTCGGGGCCACCGTCGCCGTACCTCATGATGGAACCCTGGCCGAATTTCTTCTCGATCTCGGCCTTGGTGGTGGCGATCATCTCATCGCGCTCTTTACCCGTCGTGCGAGCATGAACGGTACGTACGGGACCTGAATTCTTGGCCATGAAAAGCCCTCCTCTTAACAACCTGCATCGATAATAAACGAACGGCTGTTCGTGGTCAACCGTTCAGATAAATCATATGCAGGCAGTCTTTCCAAAACCCAACCAAACGCCGACCAAATACTGACCAAATGCTTGACCACATAGGGCCAAATATAAGCAAGGAAGGCGAAAACAAACCTATGACCAGCAAAAACGCTGAATTTGTCAGAGGTCCCTATCTCCACAATTAAGGGGCCTTAAGGCCCCTTAAAACACGTCTATTCCATAGAGTTGAGCACAAGGGCAATGCGTCCCAATGCCTCCGCGACCGCATGGGCACGAACACACGAACGGTCGCCCTCATAGTGGCAGCGCACAGAGTCCACGACCGGCACTTCCCCATCAGCCGCGCGATACGCCCAGCCAATATAGAAAGTGCCAGCCGGATCGTCCTCAGTGCCGCCGCCGGGGCCGGCATAACCCGTTGCGCTCACTGCAATATCGCTCTGGTACAGCTCCAGCGAACCCGCCGCCATCTCGCGCGCGGTCTGATGCGACACCGCGGTATAGCGGTCGAGCGTCTCCTGATCAACACCCAAAACGCGATGCTTGATCTCATCGCAGTAGGTCACCGCACCGCCACGCAGCACCGCCGAGGCGCCCGGGATATCGGCAATCGTCGAGGCGATCATACCCGCTGTCAGCGACTCAGCCGTCGAAACCGTCACGCCCCGAGCGCTCGCGCGCTCGACAATATGACGCGCCAGCTCCTCGTTATGTGCGGAAATCTGATCAAAAGAGTCCGTCATACCCACCAGGACCTAGACCGAAAAGACGATCTTGCGGCAGTTCCAGAAGTATTGGGCGCCCGAGATAACGGTCAGGACAACGGCAACGGCATACAGGAAGCGCGACACCGAGTAGATGCCGAGCGTCAGCGCCAGCGGGCCAAGGTGCAAGCCGGCCATCGCAAAGACGCACAGGTAACCGCAGATGGAGACCATCGTGGTCGCCGTCTTGTACTTGCCAAGCTTATCGGCGGCAACGACCACGCCGGCGGCACTCGCAACCATGCGCAGGGCGCTTACCAACAGCTCGCGGAACAAGATGATGAACACGGACCAAACCGTCACGGTGCCAAAGTCCAAGAACAGCAGCAAGGCCGAGAACACGAGCAGCTTATCGGCGATGGGGTCCAAGAATTTACCGAAGTCGGTGATCTCGTTGCGCGAACGCGCCAGATAACCGTCGACCTTATCGGTGCACGACAGGATCACGTACAGAATGAAGGCAGCGGCGGCGAGCGGGCCGTCGAAGGTGCTCCAATCCGTACCGGCAACACTCGTGTGAGAAAGCGCCGACACGATCATGAACACCGGGATAAAGACGATGCGAACGCACGTCACGATGTTGGCGGGCGTCCAAACACTCGTCAGTTCCTTATTGCTCTCGTTTGCCACGACGCTCTCCTACTCCACAACATGGCCGATAAGCTCATAGCAGAAGCTATCGGTAAACTCGACCGTCAGAATATCGCCCACAGATGCCTCGCTGGCATCCAGATGCACCGCGCCATCGGAATCAGGCGCCTGGAACCAGGCATGTCCGATCAGCTCGGCGCCGTCCTCGGTCTCTTCGATACCGTCGACAATCACCTGGGCGCGCTCGCCCACATGTGCGGCAGTTGCAGCAAAACCGAGCGACTCGGCCAGGTCCATGGCCTCCTGGGCGCGCTCGAGCTTGACCTCTTCGTCGACCTGGCCCTCCATCTTGGCGGCCAGGCTGCCCTCCTCCTGCGAGTAGGCAAAGACGCTCGTGTAGTCGAAGCCGACGGTGTCCATAAAGTCGATAAGGTCGCGGAACTCGTCGTCGGTCTCGGTCGGGAAGCCGACCATGGCCGTGGAACGGATCACGATGCCGGGGATGCGCTCACGCAGATCGCGGAACAGGTCCTCGAGCTCCTGGCGCGAACCGGAGCGACGCATGGCCTTAAGGATGCGTGCGTCGCAGTGCTGCACGGGGATATCGATATAGGGTAGCACCTCGGGGGTATCGCGAATCGTCTCGATAAGCTCGTCGGTCATGCCCTCGGGCTGCAGGTAGAGAACACGGACCCAGACGTTCTGCGGGCGCACGGCCTCGGCGACGGCATGCAGCAGCTGCGCCAGATTGCGCGGAGAGCCCTCGGTGGCGTCTTCGTCGGCAAAGTCGGTGCCCCAAATACCCGTGTCCTGGCCGATCAGCACGATCTCGCGCACACCGCCGGCAACCAGGTCGCGTACCTCGGAGATAATGCTCTCGGCATTGCGCGAATGATAGCGACCGCGAATATAGGGGATCATGCAGAAGCTGCAGAAGCGGTTGCAGCCATCGGAAATCTTGACGTAAGCAACAGCGCCCTCGACAGTGCGCTTGACTTGCGGAATATAGGCAGCGATCTCACGCTCGACACCCAGCACGCCATCGATGACCGCCACGATGCCGTCCTCCTCGTCGGCCTTCACAAAGGCAGCGACCTCGGGCAGCTCGTCAGGCAGGTCGTCGCCATAGCGCGACGGCACACAGCCGCACATGACGATGGGACAAGAACGAACGCCGTCCTGAACCTCGTTGGCGAGCTCGAGCGTGGTCTCGATGCTCTCGGACGTTGCGGAGGCGAGGAACGAGCATGTATTGACGATGGCGATATCGGCATCCTGTGGGTCGAATGCCTCCTCGTAGCCCGCGGCGGTCAAAAGAGAACGCATGCGGTCGGTGTCAACCTCGTTCTTAGCGCACCCGAGGGTGATGTAGAGCACGGAGCCCAACGGTGTATCCATGTTGGAGAGCAGTCCTTTCGAATGATATTAGCGGTAGTTGGTGAACTGCAGCGGCTGGCCGTAGTCCTGGTCGCGCAGGAACTGGATCACGGTCTGCAACGCGTCCTTCGAAGCAGAGGAAACACGCAGCTTGTCGGCCTCGATAGTCACCTTGACCTTGAGCTTTTGGTCCTTGATGTCCTTGTTGATCTTCTTGGCGGTCGCCTGGTCGATACCCTCGACGATATGGCCGAGCACGCGCACGGTGCCGCCCGTTGCCGCCTGCGGAGCATCCCACGAGACAGCCTTGAGGTCGATGCCGCGCTTGATGAGCTTGGAGCTCAGCACGTCGATAATCTGCTTGGAGACAAAGTCGGCCGGGGCGTTGATCGTAAAGAGCTTGTCGCCCTTCGAAAGCTCGATCGTGGCGCCGGAATCCTTCAGGTCATAGCGCTGGGAAATCTCGCGCGTGGTTTGCTGGAAGGCGTTGTCGACCTCTTGCATGTTGACCTCGGACACGACGTCGAAGCTGGAATCTTTAGCCATGATGTTTCCTTTCGCGTACGAGCGGCTTAGTAGCTATCGTACGAATAGTCGGTAGAATCGGTGGGCGTCTGGCCGTCAGTTGCGGTATCGGCGCCATCCGTGGACTGGGCATCGGTGCCGTCGGTGGTGTCGGCACCATCGGTGGTGTCGGTACCATCAGAACTTTCACCATTCTCGGAATCAGACGTCTCCTTCTTGGGAACGGTGATCGTCACACGCGCCACGCCCGAGGTCTTGGTATCGTAACGGACCTTTTCACCGTTCTTGGTAACGGTGACATCGGAAGGCTTGGACGTGGTGATCTCGATCGAGGACTCGGGCGAGTACTCCTGCTCAAAGGGGCCAGTCGCTTGGGCGCCATAGACCGACTTGCCGTCGACCTTGACCTCAATCCACGCGGTCTTTCCCTTGGCAACGGAGACTTTGACCTTCGTGACCTCGTTCTCTTCCTTCTTGGCCGTCGTCTTGGTAGCGTCCGAATCAGTCGACTCATCCGTCGCCTCATCGGTGTCTTCGTCCTCGTCGACCGTTTCGGTCTTCTTAGAAGACTTCTTAGTCGTTGTCTTGGTGGCAGCGGGCGTCTCAGGCGTCGCCTCGGGCGCCGAGGAGCCGCAGCCGCGCAGAAGCACCACGATGAGCAGAATCAACAGCAGCGCAACGGCACCGATGCCCGCGTAGACGATACGCGGATCGAGCCCGTTGTTTTGAGGAGTACGTGATCCGCCGCGTCCACGACTGGAACTGCTGCGGCCGCCTCCCTGAGGCATACGGCCACGATTGCTATCGGATCGGCCGCGATAGCCACCCTGGCCCTGAAGGCTGTGCTGACCCGAGCGGGGCGCAAGTTCACCGCGGCCTTGATAGCCACGCTGGCCCGAACGCGGAGCCGAAGAGCGCTGGCCATACGGCTGCGACTGAGAACGAAGACGCGGCGTCACCTGCGTGGTATCGGCGTCCGCATAGCCGCCACGAGAGCGACCAGAAGAGACCCCACGGTAACCACGATTGGAATAGCCGCCATCTCCGTAGCCGACACGGGGATCGCGCGCCACACCGCGGGCAGCGGGAAGTGCACGGTCCTCGGGCATCGGCGTACTGCGGAACCGGTCACGCTGTGAGCGAATTTCCTCGCCCGAACCCGTCTCGGTAATATAACCGGCCTGCTGAGGACGCTGTACATAGCGGGTCGAACGACCGCCCTGAACCATCAGGAAGCGCCCGTTATCGACCGAGGAACGCGAATTGACGTAGCCGGCGGCGTCCTGAAAACGACCGCCCTGCTGCGACGTCTCGCGTTCGTATGCCATCAGGTCGTCAAAGTAGGCATTGACGACCTCGCGCGGATTGAGGCCCAAAAAGCGAGCATAGCTCGAAATCATGCCCTGCGCATAGCCGCGCGGCGGCATCGAAGCAAAGTTACCGGTCTCGAAAAACTCGATGATCTGCGGCCTGATTTTGATGGTGTTGGCGACCTGCTGAATGGAAAGGCCCATTCGGCGACGCTGCTCGAGCAGCATGTCACCAAAGTGTGCAGCCATCAGAATCCTCCAAACTCACGATCTTCACGTGCCATCTCGGCGTCGACAGATTCCAGCGCGGCAAGCCCCTCCTCGTCCAACAGGACCTCGCGCGGCTTGGAACCGTCGGGCGGTCCGACGACACCCTTTTCTTCCAGCATGTCCATAATACGCCCGGCACGTGCATAGCCAACCTTCAGACGGCGTTGCAGGCCAGATGTGGAGCCAAGCTGCGATTCCACCACAATATGGGCGGCTTCCCAAATGAGAGGATCATCGTCTTGCGGCTCGGCGACTCCGGTGCGGACAATGCCGCCG
>CAJMRD010000025.1 GCA_905215725.1 uncultured bacterium
CCGGAGAGCACTTAATGTGCTCTCCGTGCGAGTCAGGACTGTCCGAGCAGGCGACTTCATATGCCGCCGGGCGGCCGGGGCGAACGCGGGTCCCTAGGTTTTCAAAAAAGCGGTCGGCGCGCAGGTGCGCCGACCGCCGATATATGGGGTCTGATGTTTTTGACCGGAGAGGACTACTTACTCGTCGAGGAGATCCTCTGGCATGTCGTTGCCGTCGCCTAGGTCGACTGGGGTCTCTTCGGTATCGGCTGCGGCCTCGGCGCCCTCGCCTTCGGGTTTTTCCTTGGCTGCCGTCATACGGGCGACAGCGCAGATGCGGTCGTTGTCGTCGACGGTCATCATCTTGACGCCCTGGGTGGCGCGGCCGGTCTGGCTGATCTCGTCGGTCTTGACGCGAATGACCGTCGCGCCCTCCGTCACGATGAACAGCTCGTGCTGCGGGCCCACCGTCTTCATGGCCGCGAGGTTGCCCTTGCGCTCGGTCATTTGAATGGTGTAGACGCCCTGACCGCCGCGATTCTGCTCCGGGTAGTCCGCAACCGGCGTGCGCTTGCCGTAGCCGCGCTCGGTGATGACGAATAGATCGCCGTTGCCGTTAGTGACTTCCATGCCCAGAACGCTCACGCCGTCCTTCAGACCGATACCGCGAACGCCGCTGGTATCGCGGCCGGTGGCGCGCACCTGCTCCTCGGAGAACATGATCGCCTTGCCCGCGGTGGTGGCCAGGATAATCTTGTCGCCCTCGCGCACGCGGCGCACGTTCAGCAGCGCGTCGTCGTCACGCAGGTTGATAGCGATCAGGCCGTCGCGACGGCTGCGGTCATATGCGCTCATCACGGTCTTTTTGACCATGCCGCTCTTGGTGGCAAACATCAGGTACTCGTCGGCCGGGAACTCGCGGCAGCTGATGACGCTCGCGATCTTCTCGCCTTCCTCGAAGGGCAGCAGGTTGACGATCGCGGTACCGCGCGCCTGGCGCGTACCCACCGGCAGCTCGTGCACCTTCAGGCGATAGACCTTGCCCTTGCTCGAGAAGAACAGCACGTACTCGTGCGTGGACGCGATGAACATCTCATCGATAACGTCGTCCTCTTTGAGGTTGACGCCCGACACGCCCTTGCCACCGCGCTTCTGGGCACGGTAGGCAGCCACTGGGATACGCTTAACGTAGCCGGTGTGGGTGATGGTCACGACCATATCCTCGTCGGCGATGAGGTCCTCGACATCCAGGTCCTTCTCAACCTGGCTGATTTCGGTACGGCGCTTGTCGCCAAACTTCTTGGAGATCTCGCGCATCTCTTCCTTGATGACGCCCAGAATCTTCTCCTCGTGCGCCAGCAGGTCCTCGTAGTAGGCGATGGCGCGGCGCAGGCCGTCCAACTCTTCTTGGATCTTGTCGCGCTCCAGGCCGGTCAGGCGGCGCAGCTTCATCTCGAGGATGGCCGTGGTCTGCTCGGGCGTAAAGCCAAAGCGCTCGATCAAGCGACTGCTGGCCTCGGAGTCAGTCTGCGAGGAGCGGATGATGCTAATGACCTCGTCGATATGGTCAAGGGCCATCAGGTAACCCTCGAGGATATGCGCGCGGGCCTGGGCCTTCTTAAGGTCAAAACGGGTGCGACGGGTGACTACGTCGACCTGGTGGTCGATGTAGTGCTGCAGCATCTCGCGCAGGCTCAGGCATTTGGGAACGCCGTTGACGAGTGCCAGATTGTTGGCGCCAAAGGTCGTCTGCAGCGAGGTGTACTTATACAGATTGTTGAGCACGACCTGCGGAATGACGCCCTTCTTGAGCTCGATGACCAGACGGATACCCTTCTGGTTGGATTCATCGCGCATATCCGAGATGCCCTCGATGCGCTTGTCGTTAACGAGCTGGGCGATCTTCTCCTGCAGGGTGCCCTTGTTGACCATGTAGGGGATTTCGGTGAAGACCAAGCGGCTGCGGCCGGTCTTGGTGGACTCCACATGTGCCTTGGCGCGCACGGTAATGGAGCCGCGGCCGGTCTCGTAGCTCTGCTTAATGCCGGCGCTGCCCATGATGATGGCGCCGGTGGGGAAGTCCGGACCGGGCATGATCTGCATGAGCTCATCGACGGTGGCGTCGGGGTTGTCGATCAGGTAGCAGGTGGCCTCGATCGCCTCGGCGAGGTTATGCGGGGCGATGTTGGTGGCCATGCCGACGGCGATGCCCTGGCTGCCGTTAACCAGCAGATTGGGGAAGCGCGCAGGCAGCGCCACGGGCTCGGCGAGCGATTCGTCGTAGTTGGGCTGCCAGTCGACGGTATCCTTCTGCAGGTCACGCAGCAGTTCCATGGCGGGCTTTGCCAAGCGGCTCTCGGTGTAACGCATGGCTGCCGCGCCGTCGCCGTCGATGTTACCGAAGTTGCCATGACCGTCGATGAGCGGCGTGCGCATGGAGAACCACTGTGCCAGGCGGACCATGGCCTCGTAGACCGCGGAGTCACCGTGCGGATGGTACTTACCGATAACTTCGCCGACCGTCCAGGCCGACTTCTTGTGTGGGCGGTTGGGGTAGATGCCGCTCTCGTTCATCGCGTACAGAATGCGGCGGTGCACCGGCTTTAAGCCATCGCGCACGTCTGGCAAGGCGCGCGCCGTGATGACCGACATCGAATACTCGATGAACGACTGCTTCATCTCGCGACCGAACTCCGAAATCTGGAGCTGGCCGCCGTTGATATCCTCGCCGGCCGAGGCACCACGGTCGACTTCGCCAAAGCTCTCCTCGAGCTCGGCGTCATCTTCTTCCTCATCATCATCGGCATCGGGGTTATAGGCGTCCGGATCGCCGTCCTCGCCCTGCTCAGCACGGGCAAGCAGGCGCTTCAGATCATCAGGCATACCGGCATCGCCGGCCTCGCCCACACCCTCATTGTTGTTGATATCGTCTGCCACGTTACCTCCTCTTAAGCGTCAAGGAAACGCGCGTCATGCGCATGTTTTTCAATGTACTCGCGGCGATAGCCGACCTCGGAACCCATCAGCTCGCGCACGGCGCGGTCCGCCACCACGGCGTCCTCGATCGACACACGCTGCAGGATGCGGGTCTTGGGGTCCATCGTCGTCGAGGCAAGCTGCTTGGGGTCCATCTCGCCCAAGCCCTTGTAGCGCTGGACGGTATAGCCCTTGCGCTTTTTGGTGATCTTGCCGTCCTTGGCCTTGCCGTCCTCGTCGTTATCGTCGGGGTTCAGGCCCAGGCTCTGGATGGTGTCGCGCAGGATCTCGTCTTCGGGCTGGCGGCCGTTGGGATACACGTAGTGGATCTTGTTGCGCACCTTAATGCCAAAGATGGGCGGGCAGGCAACATAGACGTAGCCGGCATCGATCAGCGGACGCATGTACTTGTAGAAGAACGTCAGCAGCAGGATGCGGATATGCGCACCGTCGACGTCTGCATCGGTCATGATGATGATCTTGTGGTAGCGCGCCTTGGTGATATCGAAATCGCCGCCGTCGCCGGCACTCGTCGTGACACCGCAGCCGATCGCGGTAATCAGCGACTGGATGGTGTCACTCGAGAACGCGCGATGGTCACCAACGCGTTCGACGTTCAAAATCTTGCCGCGCAGGGGCAGAATCGCCTGGATGTCTCGGCGACGGCCGTCCTTGGCCGAACCGCCTGCCGAGTCGCCCTCTACGATGAAGAGCTCGGTCAGCTCGGCATCGCGCACCGAGCAGTCAGCGAGCTTACCGGGCAGGGACGCCGTCTCGAGCAGGCTCTTGCGGCGGGTCGCCTCGCGCGCCTTGCGGGCGGCGTTGCGCGCCTTGCAGGCCTGTTGCGCCTTCTTGACGATCTCGCGGGCGGGCTTGGGATGCTCCTCCAAGTAATCGGCGAGGCCGTCGGTCACGATCTTGAGCGTGAGCGCGCGCATATAGGAGCTGCCGAGCTTTGCCTTGGTCTGGCCCTCAAACTGCGGATCGGGCAGCTTGACCGAGATAACGGCCGAAAGGCCCTCGCGCACATCGTCGCCGGTCAGGTTGGCGTCTTTTTCCTTGAGCAGGTTCTGCTTGCGCGCGTAATCGTTGATCACGCGGGTGAGCGCGGTGCGGAAGCCCTCAAGGTGCATGCCGCCCTCGGGGGTGTAGATGTCGTTGGCAAACGACATGACGTTCTCGCCGTAACCGCTATTCCACTGCAGGGAAACCTCGACCTCGCCCATCTTGGTCACAGGCGCGTCCGGGTCCGATTTGCCCTCGATGTAGATGGGCTCCTTAAAGGCCTCGGGGACGTCCTTGCCCTCGTTGAGGAACTTGACGAAGTCGATGATGCCGCCCTCGTAGCAAAACTCCTCCACGTGGGGAGTCGCCTCGCGCTCGTCGGTCAGCACGATTTTGAGGTTCTTATTGAGGAACGCCGTCTCCTGCAGACGGTTGTGCAGCGTATCGAAATCGTAGATGCAGGTCTCGAAGATCTCGTCGTCGGGCCAGAAGGTGACGGTGGTGCCCGTCGAATCCGAGGTGCCCACGACCTCCATCTTCTTGACAGTCTTGCCGCGCGAGAACTCCATCTCGTAGGTGTTGCCGTCGCGACGAACCTGAACGACCACGCGCTTGGACAGTGCGTTGACGACGGAGATGCCAACGCCGTGCAGGCCGCCCGAGACCTTATAGGCCGAATTATCGAACTTACCGCCGGCGTGCAAGATCGTCATAACGACCTCGAGCGTCGGGATCTTTTTAACAGGGTGCTCGTCGACGGGGATGCCGCGCCCGTTGTCGACGACCGTGATGGAGTTGTCGGCGTGGACCGTCACCTGGATCTCGGTGCAGAAACCGGCCATGGCCTCGTCGACGGAGTTGTCAACGATCTCCCACACCAGGTGATGCAGACCGCTGGCGCTCGTCGAGCCGATATACATGCCCGGGCGCTTACGAACGGCCTCGAGACCTTCGAGAATCTTAATCTCGCCGCCATCGTAATCGTTTTCGTTTGCCACACGTCCTCCTTCAGTCAAGAAAATGTGTACAGCCTTACTAGTTTATCGTAAAAAAATACCCTCGGGAACGAGGGTATTTGGCTCTACAAGGCCACCAGATGCGATTTAAGGCTCTTTTTTGCTTTGCACGCCCTTGGCCCACTCGGCGCTGGCTCTCATGGCATTCTCGAGGGCCTCGCGCAGTTTTTGGTCTTCGATGGGCGCCACTCGGCGCTCAATCTCGGTGCGCTCGGCCTCACTGAGGTCGGCGTGCGGGGCCGGCGGGCGCTCGGTCGTCGCCGGGCGCAGGCGCTCCTTGGCGGCGGGCGGCGTGTGACCGGGCGCGGTGGTTTTGAACACCAGGCCGTCCACATGCGCACCGGCGCGCTCCATGCGCGCGCGAATGATCTCGCGCAACAGCGTCATTTCCTGCGTCCACGAGGGCGAGTCGAGATACACCAGCAGCTCATTGGACTCGGGCAGGTAGCGCAGACCCGTCACATGCCGTCCCTCGCGCGTGCCCGAGCACACCGCGTTCCACGCGCGATAGACCGCGCGCGACTCCTCGGCAGCCTCCATCTGCGCACGGCGCTCGGGCGTTGCAGCCGCCAGGATGCGCTGGCGCTCTGCGTTCAAAAACCCACTGAAGGCGACCGTTTCGCTCTCGCGCTCGTAATTAGCACGTCTCACCCATGCTCACCACCTTGGCTCGATCAAGCAGGTCATCGGTAAAGTACCCCAGGTTGGTCGTGGTTATGACCGTCTGGATATCATCGCCGATCAGCCGCAGGAAAGCACCGCGGCGCTCGCCGTCGAGTTCGCTCATCACGTCATCCAAAAGCAGCAACGGGGCGGTGCCCAGGACATCGCGAGCCACGGCCACCTCCGCCACCTTCCAGGCCAGAACCAACGTTCGCTGCTGACCTTGGCTGGCAAATGAACGGGCGGAGCGACCCGCCACGGTGAACTCAATCTCATCGCGATGCGGTCCCACCAACGTCACGCCGCGGCGAATTTCCTCGTCGGCGTGCTCGTCAAGCGCAGCCAGCATGCGCTCGTACGCCCAGCCTTTCAGCTCTTCGCGATCCTCGACCTGGGGCAAATCCCCCAGCGTAGACGTATAGGCCACGTTGGCAGCCTCGCCGGACGCCACTTGCCCGTAGGCAGTGCGCACATGGCCCGCCAGCCGGTCGAGCAGGGCCAACCGGTGCACGAGCAGGGCCGAGCCCGCGCGGGCAATCGAATCGTTCCACGCGCCGAGCATCTCGCGGCAGCACCAGGTCTCCTTGAGCAAGGCGTTACGCTGAGTCACGCAGCGCCCATAGGTGCTCGCAAGATCGGCATAGCGTGCGCTCAGTTGCATGCCAAAGTCATCGAGGGCGGCGCGGCGCACACTGGCGCCTCGCTTAACCATGTCCAGATGGTCGGGGCAAAACAGCACGCTCGGCAGAACCCCGCGCACACCGGCGGCAGAGCATCTCTTGCCGTTGCGGCTAAACGAGCGCTTACCGTCCTCCGCGTTCAATCCCATATCAAGCACGCGGCCGTCGCCCTCGAGCCTCAGTTCGGCCTTGCACGAGCCCACGCCGTCATGGACGAGCTCGGCTGCGGTCGGATGCCTAAACGAGGCGCCGCTCGTCAGCAGCTGCAGCGCCTCTATGAGATTGGTCTTTCCCGCTGCGTTGGGTCCCGCAAGTATCGTCACGCCCTCGTCCAGGGCAAGGCGATAGCTATCGAAGCTGCGGTAGTGCGCGACGGAAAGATCGCGGGCGAACATGGTCATGGGGCGGTTGCTAGATGCGGACCGGCATGACCAGGTACAGGTAGTTGATCTTGTCGTAGGACTTGAAGATGCCCGCCTGCGAGTAGCTCTTGAGCTCCAGCGTGATCTCCTTCTCCTTGGACAGGGCGTTGAGGCAGCCGAAGATGTAGTGGTAGTTGAAGGCGATGGTGCCCGACTCGCCCTCGGCCTCGACATCGATCGTCTCCTGTGCAAGGTCCTGGTCATTGGAAATGGAGGACAGGCCCATCTGCCCGTTCTCGACATCGATCTCGAACTTGACGGCGGGGTTGGCGCTCGCGATAACGGCCACGCGCTTGAGGGCGGCGTTAAAGGCGGCGACGTCGATCTTGACGCTCGTCACGCACGAATCGGGGATGAGCTGCTTGTAGTTGGGGTACACGCCCTCGATGCGGCGCGACACGTAGGTGGTGTTGCCGGCCTCAAAGACGACCTGGGTGTCGGTAGCCCCGATCATGATGGTCGCCTGGCTGGCCATGATGTTCAGCGCGTCGTTAAAGGCGTCGGCCGGAACGTTAAGCTCAAAGGAGCCCTCGAGGGTCGAGGTCTCGACCTGCGTATCGCACACGGCCAAGCGGAAGGAATCGGTCGCCACCAGGCGCACGGTGTTGTTCTCGACCTTCATGTGCACGCCGCCCAGGATGGGGCGGGCCTTGTCGGTCGAGGTGACGCGCCACACGCGGCCGACCATTTCGGACAAGATATCGGTCGGCAGCTCCACGGCACTCTCGATGGCATAGGCCGGAAACTCAGGGAAGTCATTGGCATCGAGCGTGTTCAGGCGGAATGAGCTCTTCTCGCAACTAATCAACACCTGGCGCTCGGACAGCTCAAAGGTGACCGGGGCATCGGGGAGGGTCTTGGTGATATTGGAGAGCATCTTACAGGGGATGACCATCTCGCCCTCTTCTTCGACATGCGCCGCAATGCGATGACGGATCGAGATGGTGTAGTTAGAGGTCTGGAATTCCAAGATGCCGTCTTGCGCCTTGACGAGCACGCCCGACAGGATGGGAAGGGTGGATGCCGAAGCGACACCCTTCATAACGACGCCGATGGCTTGTGTAAGCGAGCTCTGGCTGACGGTGAACTTCATCTTTTAATACCTTTCTATAGATATAAATATCTTAATAATAGTAATAGCACTGACGAAACTGTTGATTACTCCCAAAGACGCAGGTCAGACCCAGAAAGAGAATCGACAGCAACCTGTGTGCAACGGGGGTGGTTTTCCACGTTCAAAACCTGCGCAAAACTTTTCATCACCGCGGGTTGGGTTTTAGACACCTTATGCCCGTGGTTTCGACAAGTTTTCAACAGGTGTCTCTATTTCCCTACGAGCGCAGTGTAATTTTATCGCGCAACGATTTGAGATCTTCGGTGACGGTGCGGTCTTCCTGGATCATCTTCTGGACCTTTTTGTAGCTCGTGCTGACGGTCGAGTGGTTGCGGTTGCCAAATTCGGCGCCCACCGCCGTGGTCGTCATCTCGCACATCTCGATGGCCAGGTAGATGGCGATATGGCGTGCTTTCGCGATATTGGCGTTACGACGCGGGCCGATGAGCTCCTCGTGCGTCACGCCGTACTGCTCTTCGATGACGGACTGGACCGTCTGAACGTTGATCTTTTTGGCCGATGTGTCGAAGTACTGGCTGGCGATGGCGTCGATATCGTCAAAGGTGAGCTCCCCGCCCTCGCGCTCGCGGTCGCCCGCCTCGCCGGCGCAGCGCTCGCAAAAGCTCTCGAGTTCGCGGATGTTGGTGCCCGAGACCTCGGCCATGTGTCTAAAGTGCTCGTCGGTCAGGTGTCCGCCGTCGCCCCCATAGGCCGCCAGCAGCGAGTCGTCGCCTGCCTCGGGAGCGGCGACGATGGTGTTCTCGTAATAGCGCTGCAAGATCTTGTATTTCATCTCGTAGCTGGGCTCTGCGACCAGGCAGAGCATGCCGGCGTTGAAGCGGCTGGTCAGACGCTCGTCCATGCTCAGGTCCTTGGGGGCGCGGTCTGCCGCGATGACGACCTTCTTGTTGTTGCGGATGAACTCGTCCATGAGCTGGAAAAAGTAGTCCACGCTCGCGCGCTTGCCGATGATGTTTTGAATGTCATCGATGATGAGCACGTCCACGCCGTGATACGCCTGCATGATGGGGGCGTTGCTCTTCTTTTGACGGTCGAACTCGGTCATCAGGTCGTCCAGATATGCCTGGGAGTTGGCATATTTGACCTTGATCTCGGGCGACTTCTCGGCGAGCTCGTTTTTGATGGCAAGCAGCAGGTGCGTCTTGCCCAGGCCCGATTTGCCGTAGATGAACAGTGATGTGCACGTGCCACGCTCGTCCGCGAGGGCGGCAAACTTGAGTGCCGAGCGATAGGCATGGCTGTTCTCGGGGCCGTAGACAAAGTTCTCAAAGGTAAATTTTGAGTTCGCGGCGAGCGGGGCTCCATCCGTATTCTGCTCGTCCGGCACAGTCGGCGCTGGTATGGGCGAAGCGGGGGTCGCAGCTTGCGTGGATTTAGTCGCCGCTCCGCCCTTCATCTGGTTCATCATGCGACGAAAATCGTCGGCCGAGAGCGTGTTCTTGATTGCAATGCCCGAATCCGCGCCCGCCGTTGCGTCGTGAGCGATGGGCATGTGCGTGACGGGTGCGCTCGTTGACGTCGCCGCAGCGGTTGGCAACGGCGCCATGGTTTCACGGGAAACATCGCTGTGCTGGTGCTCGATTGTCGGCACGTCGCCTGCGGAGGCCGGCGCCGCCGGGGAAGCGGCGGGAGCCGTGGCGGGCGCCGTCGTGGCAGCGGATTCCGCTGCGGCGCCTTGCGGTGCCACGACGTCGAGAGCAATCGGTGCAAAGGCGATTTCTTCCAGATAGGCCTCAATAGTCGGCTGATGCTTTTTGAGCTGCGCGATGGCAAAGCGCGAGGGGGCCTCGATCGTGAGCGTATCTTCGGTCAGGCTTATGGCGCGCGATTGCCCCAGCATGTTGATGAGGCGTGCATCTTGGCCGTCGCGCTGGCAAAAGGCGATGGCATCCCCCAGGATGATGCTTGCTTCCTCGTCCACTGTCTCTCCCGTTCTTTAGCTCTGAGCTCGCACGCGAGCGGCGCCGAGTTCGGTCAGATGGTATTTCTGGCCATGCTTGATGACCAAGCCGGCCTGCGCCAAGTCATTGAGCGTGCGTGACCAAGTGGGGGCCGAGTTTCCAAACGCCCTCGCAAGATCGGTTGCACCGCACGCTTGATTTTGCGCCAGATAGCCCAGCGCGGCGTTGCCGCGATCGCTTACGAACACGTCCGGTTGTGGCTGCGCATACTGATTTGCTGCATTAGGATACATCATTTGAGCTGCTGGTTGTTGAGAACTCTGCATCGGCGGCATTTGCTGTTGAAAACTTTGAGGCCACTGTTGGTAAGGCTGCAGAGGCATCTGTTGGGCCCAGGGGTTGTACTGCTGCTGCGGCATCTGCTGGTACGGCTGCTGATATCCCTGCTGGTACTGCTGCGGGAACTGCTGGCCATACCCCAGTGGCGGCATCTGCTGATATGGATATCCCTGTTGGTACGGCTGATAGCCCATTTGCTGGCCACCCGGCGCCCCCGTCGCCTGCTGCATTGCTGCTGCATCCTGATCAGCCAGCGGCATGGCCTCTGGCATGTTTGGCGGCATCGACATAGATGCCGCCTGGGGTTCTTGTGTGGGAAGCATTCCGGGCTGCTGCATCTGTCCCACGGGGGGCTGCATCTGCTGCGTTGCCACGGGCTGCTGCGCAAAAGCTCCCGGCAGGGGATATGTGGGCTGCTCCGTCTCGGGCCGCACGGCAGCGCCGCGTCCGCCGGCACGCTCGATTTCCTGCACGCGTTTAGGGTTCAGGCTTACCGTAACCACGGTGCCGTTGCCCATGTTGTCCTCGATGGATACGGCACCGCCGGCGTTTTCCAAATACTCCTGCACCATGGGAAACCCTGCTCCGGTTCCACGGATATAGCGCTTCATCTTGCTGTTTGCGCTGGTAACGCCAAAGTCGAAAGCACGTTCCTTGTCGTCGATGCCGGGTCCTTGGTCAGCAAAGCGGATGGTGTCCCCGCCGTCCAGAATCGAGATGATGGGCTCGGCAAAGTGTGCGTGGATAAAGTTTTCGACAATCTCGCGGATGACCATGAGCGAGATATGGCCACCTTGTTCTTTCATGCACTGGTAGACGGTGTTGGTCGTCTCTTCCAAATACGTGCGGACATCTTGCGGATCAATGACGATCACCCGCGGTGTCGACAGCATGTCGTCATAGACGGCGATGCGCGCGGCGTACATGGCTTTTGGCGCCTGCGTGGTCGTCTGCTCGCCTTCCGCACGCTCTTCGCGCACGCCGGTGATGTGCTCGTTGTCGGGTGCCGGGTCTCCGGAATCGACCATGGTGTAAAAGTCGTCAGACATGCCGCTCGCAATCTTTCAAAAGGTTTCGAACAAATAGTAGCTCACCGTGCAACGTTTCTCATCTTTCGACAACTTTTCAAAACTTGTTGAAAACTTTGGAAAACGGGTGAAAAGTTCTCAACATTGCCAACATGACCTGTTGAAAACTCGATGAAATATCGTGAAAGGTTGCCATGAGGCGCAAATTTCGGTTGTGCTTATGGGGGAACCGTGTGAACTGCGCAACCTTTTACCTTTGATTTCTTGACATTTGAACATTGATTTCCCTACAATCTTCAAGCTCACGTGTCTATATCTGCGTCCGCGTCCCCGCGGACACTCGAAATGCAGCAGGAGGAACTTAAGATGAAGCGTACGTATCAGCCTAATAAGCGTAAGCGTGCCAAGACCCATGGCTTCCGTGCCCGTATGGCCACTAAGGGTGGTCGTGCCGTGCTCGCCCGTCGTCGCGCCAAGGGCCGCAAGCGTCTCACTGTCTAGCAGCGATACACACATCTCGCATGAAGACTATTAAGTCTCGGCAAGATTTCGAGCATGTGTTCAGTCAGGGGCGTCGTTTCAATCACCCTCTGATTCGAATGACCATATGTGAATCGGTTGGCGAAGGCGACTCCGGAAGGGTCGCCTTCGTTGGTGCTAAACGGCTCGGTTGTGCCGTCGTGCGCAACCGTTCTAAGCGTGTGATGCGCGAGGCCGCCCGCAGCTGTGGATTTCCCGTTGCGGGTTATGACATCATCTTGTTCGCAACTCCCAAGACGAGGGTTTCCTCGCCGCAGGAGATGGACAAGGCATTGCGTTCGCTTGTGAAACGCGCCGGCGTTGCCGGGGAGGAGCGATGAGCAATCACGTTTTGCGACGTGTTGCCATCGCTCCTATTCGCATATATCAACAGGTTATTTCGCCCCTATTGCCTGACGCCTGCATTTATTACCCAACGTGCTCGCAATACGCCGTCCAGGCGATTGAGAAGTACGGTGTTTTGAGAGGCTGCTGGCTTGCCGTGAGGCGCATCGCTCGCTGCAATCCCCTGCACGTCGGCGGTTATGACCCTGTGCCCTAGCGGGCACTCGCTATCGGAGGAAAACTTACATGTGGGATTGGATCGTTAACATCCTTTTCGAGCTGCTCAAGCTCATCCAGACCTTTGCGGTCGACTGGGGCCTGTCCATCATCATCCTGGTGGTCATCATCCGTCTGCTGCTGACGCCGCTTATGCTCAAGTCGACCAAGTCGACGGCTCGCATGCAGGTGCTGCAGCCCAAGATGCTCGAGATCCAGGAGCGCTATGCCGACGATCCTCAGCGTCAGGCCGAGGAGATGCAGAAGTTCTACAGCGAGAACAAGTTCAACCCCATGGCTGGTTGTTTGCCGCTGTTGATCCAGATGCCTATCCTGTTCGCCCTGTTTACATTGCTGCGCAACCTGCCGCAGTACTTTAACGACGGCACGTTCTCGTTCTTCAACATCCTGCCCGACCTGACCACCACGCCGAGCGCTTCCTTTGCCGATGGCTTTATGGTTGCACTGCCTGCGCTGGTTTGCCTGATTCTGTTCGCCGTCCTGACCCTGATTCCGCAGCTCTATATGTCGCGCAACCAGACCGGCCAGCAGGCTCAGAGCATGCGTATGATGGCCGTTGTCATGACGGTCATGATGCTTTGGATGGGCTGGAGCCTTCCCGTTGGTGTTCTGCTGTACTACGACGTCTCGTCTGCTTGGCAGGTTATCCAGCAGATTTTTGTGACGCAGAAGGTCATCGACAAGGCGAAGGCCGATGAGGAGGAGCGTCTTAAGAAGGCTCCGCTGCAGGTTGAGGTCACTCGTCGCGAGAAGAAGCCGCGCCCGCACAAGAAGAAGTAGTGGGATATCAATCTTATTTAGGTACCTAACTTTTGGAGTACGTTATGTCTGAAGAGATCATCGAGGATATGCTTGAGGAGGTTGCCCCGCAGGTCGCGGGCGATTATCCCGAGATTGCACAGCGCTACAAGGCTGGTGAAGAGCTGACCGATGAGGAGCTCGACACCATTGCCGATGTTGCGATTTCCATCCTGCGTTCCATCCTTTCGCACTTCGATGCCGCCAACTCTCCTATCGATGAGTATGAGGGCGACGAGGGTGAGCTGATTTTGGATGTAACGGCTCCCGACCTTGCTGTTCTCATTGGCCGTCATGGTCGCACTCTTGATGCTCTTCAGGTTATGTTCTCTTTGCTGGTGAGCCGCAAGCTTGGCTTTAGGTATCCGGTTGTAGTGGACGTCGAGGGATACAAGAGTCGCCGTCAGGATAAGGTCGCCTCCATGGCTCAGTCTGCTGCCGAGCGTGCCATCCGCACTCATAAGAGTGTTTCGCTTCCGCCCATGAATGCCTACGAGCGCCGACTGGTTCACATTGCACTTCGTGGCAACGATGCAGTCGATACTCATTCTGAGGGTTCTGACCCTGATCGCCATGTGGTGATTGTTGCTCGATAATCTACTCGAGCTTATGCTAGGGGGACGTGGTTTCCACGTCCCCTTTTTTTGTCAAAAGTTCTCGATACGCTGATTTTTGTCAGAAAGGAGCTTCTGTTGTTTGTACTTACCGATCAGCAGGCTGACGAGATGTTGAGTCGCCTAACTTCCTATTGCAAAGAATATTCCTTGAGCGTAACTGATATTGAGCTGAGGAAATGTATCCAGCATTTGGATTTGGTTCTAGAAACAAATAAGACAACCAATCTCACCCGTATTCTTAACGTAGAAGATGCTGCCGTACTTCATGTCCTCGACTCACTTGTTTTGCTCCACTATATCAATAAGGCTCCTGAGGGAGCTTTGCTCGATATGGGAACAGGTGCGGGCTTCCCTGGTATTCCGTTAACCATAACCACGCATCGTAAAGCTACTTATATTGACTCCGTTGGCAAGAAGGTTGATGCGGTTAATTCCTTTGTCCATGCTCTTGGACTGAAACATGCTCATGCGGTTCATGATCGTCTTGAAGAATATGCTCAAAGCCATAAGAAGCAGTTCTCCGTTGTAACCGCCCGCGCACTGGCCCCTCTACCGATTCTTGTTGAGTATGCGGCTCCGTACCTCAAGGATGGAGGGCTATTTGTTATCACCAAGGGCAATCCTTCGGATGAGGAGCTTGCTTCCGGCATGTCAGCAGCTAAGATTTGCGGCTTCACTTTGCTTCTGAATGACGCAATTGATTTGCCTGAGGACTTGGGTCACAGGGAGTTCATTGTTCTTAAGAAGAGTCATTCAGCATCCGTTTCATTGCCTCGTGCAAATGGCATTGCAAAGAAGAATCCGCTTGCCTAGATGTTTCACGTGAAACATAATGGATACTAACAGCTTGCAGTGTTTCACGTGAAACATAGCAGTTGCTATTGATTCGGAATGTTTCACGTGAAACATCCTCCGTTTGACAGCTTTAATACACACCAGGAGGGACCGTGGGATTTCGCGACGTTAAGCGTTCTAAGAGCGCAAAAGACACGCGTATCATTGCAATCATCAATCAAAAAGGCGGCGTCGGTAAGTCAACGACGGCTGTAAACCTTGCAGCAGCACTGGGTGAGCAGAGTCGTAAGACACTGATTGTCGATTTTGATCCGCAGGGAAACAGCACCAGTGGATTCGGAATTGAAAAAGAAGACCTTGATCACTGCATCTATGATGCATTGTTGAATGATGTGCCGGCAGAATCGCTTGTTCTTGATACAAATTGCAAAATGGTATTCGTAATTCCGGCTACAATTCAGCTTGCAGGCGCGGAAATTGAACTCGTAAGCGCAATTGCTCGTGAAACCCGTCTCAAAGATTTGCTTGAGCCGATTCAGGACGAGTTCGATTTTATTTTCATTGACTGCCCTCCTTCGCTCGGCCTGCTTACTATCAACGCTTTGACCGCAGCAGACAGCGTTTTGATTCCGATCCAGTGCGAGTATTACGCACTCGAGGGCGTTACGAAGCTGCTTGAGTCAATGAAGATGGTCAAATCTCGTCTGAACAAGGGCTTAGACACCTACGGTGTGCTTATGACCATGTATGACTCGCGTACTTCTCTATCGAATCAGGTTGTTGAGGAGGTTCAATCGTACTTTGGTGATAAGGCATTTAAGACGTTGATCCCCCGTACGGTTAAAATCTCCGAAGCTCCGTCTTTTGGGGAACCGGTAATTACCTATGCACCTCAAAATAAGGGTGCAAAAGCATATATGAACCTTGCAAAAGAGGTGATCAAGCGTGCCTAGTGTAAAGAAACGTGGCGGATTGGGACGTGGACTCAATGCTTTGGTCTCAGAGGCCGAGTATGAGACCGGTGGTTCGGCTGCATCGGCTTCGAATGCCGCATCTGAAACAAAACTACCTATTGAGGATATCGTTCCCAACCCTAATCAGCCGCGAATTCACTTTAACGAAACTGAACTTCGTGAGTTGAGCGAATCAATCCAAGAACATGGCGTCTTGCAGCCGCTTTTGGTTCGCAAGCATGGAAACGGCTATGAGATCATCGCTGGTGAGCGTCGTTACCAAGCGTCAAAGCTTGCTGGCCTTGAAGAATTGCCAGTCATCATTAAAGAGGTAAATGATGAAGAGATGCTGGCTCTTGCTCTGATCGAAAACCTTCAGCGTTCTGATCTGAATCCCGTCGAAGAGGCTAAGGGCTATCGCCAGCTTATCGATGCCAGCGGTATGACCCAGGAGGCATTGTCGAAGGCAGTCAGCAAGTCACGCTCTGCAATTACAAACTCGCTGCGCCTTCTCGATCTCCCTGAAGTTGTTCAGCAGATGATTTTTGAGGGCAAACTTACTGCTGGTCATGCACGTGCGATTCTTGCAGTTCCCTATGAGGACGCTCGAATTCGACTTGCAGAGAAGGTTGTTGCAGAGGGCCTTTCCGTAAGAGCGACAGAAAATCTTGCTCCGTTGTTTTCTGCCGGAGAGACACCTAAGACGCCGAGGCCTGCAACGCCTCAGTCTTTTAAAAAGGCTGCCCGCGTGCTTCGTCAGGTTTTTAATACCAACGTGCGTGTTAAGAGCTCGCGTGGAAAGAATAAGATTGAGATTGAGTTTAAAGACGAGGAAGAGCTCTCTCGTATTCTTGGCGAAATGATTCAGTTTGATCAAGGAGGCCAAGATGAGGAATAGGATTTTAACTGCGATTGCATTGGCGACGACTGTCGCGGCTGGTGCCTTTGCTGGCTATAAGATCGCGACAGACGATGAACTTCGAGGTCGTTTGCTTCGTGGCGCGCAGGATATCGTCGATACTTCCAAAAAGAAAATGGATGTTATGACGGAAGATGTTGCCATGCGTACTGCTCAGGTAACGAAGAATCCCAAGATTAATCAAGGTTGGGTCTGCAACCAATGGGAAAATGTAGGCTATTAGGTACCTAACAATTACTCAGCATATTTTGAGGGGTCCTTGTCTGATTCACGAGACAAGGACCCCTTATTTTGCCCGTAAAAAATGGGACCAGTAGCAGCAAAGCTAAAATTGTAGTCAATAAATGAAACAGTCCCGGTTGCATATCCTGCAACCGGGACTGTTCGATGTTTCACATGAAACGTTTTGGAGTGCGACTCCCCTATGCGTTCTTCTGAACTTTGAAGCGCTGCTTCAGCTGTCCGCAGGCGGCGTCAATATCGTTACCACGGGAGTTACGAATCGTGGTCTCGATCCCACGGGACTCAAGACGACGCTGAAGATCCTCAACCTTATGAATCGGCGACGGCTTGAGCGGGCTGCCCTCGATGTCGTTAAGCTGAATCAGGTTAACGTGGCACAGCGTTCCCTCGCAGAAGTCGCAGAGCGCCTGCATCTCGGGATTCGTATCGTTGACGCCTTCGATCATGGCATACTCATAGGTCGGGCGGCGGCCAGTCTTCTCGGTGTAAAGCTGAAGCGCCTCGTGAAGTCGAAGCAGCGTGTACTTCTTAACGCCGGGCATGAGCTTATTGCGCGTCGACTGGATGGCGGAATGCAGGGAAACGGCAAGCGTGAACTGCTCGGGGATGTCGGCAAATTTGCGAATACCTGGAATAACGCCGCTGGTGGAGACGGTGAGGTGGCGAGCGCCAATACCGATGCCATCGGGGTCGTTGAGGATTCGCAGCGCCTTGAGAACCTCATCGTAGTTGGCAAACGGCTCGCCCTGACCCATGAAGACAACGCTCGTGGCACGCTCGCCAAAGTCGTTAGATACATGAAGCACCTGGTCGACGATCTCTTGAGCGGTCAGAGAACGCTTGAGGCCGTTAAGACCGGTAGCGCAAAAGGCGCAGCCCATGCCACAGCCTGCCTGGGTGGAAACGCAGACGGAAAGCTTGTTGCGACGGGGCATACCGACAGTCTCGACGGAAATGCCGTCGTGATACTCGAGCAGGTACTTGCGAGAGCCATCTTTGGAAACCTGCTTGGTGAGTTCAGTCGGCGTGTCAAAGGCAAAAGCCTCTTTAAGCTGCTCGCGGAAAGCCTTGGGAAGGTTGGTCATATCGTCAAACGAACAAACGTTCTTCTCAAAGACCCATTCGATGAGCTGCTTCGCGCGGAAGGCGGGCTGGCCAAGTTCGGCCACGAGCTCGCGAATATCGTTTTGGCTCAAGTCGCGAATGTCCTGAGATTTAGTCCTGGGATTCATGGAAGCCTTTCGATTTTGGGGAAACGTAGAGGGTATCGCTACAATATGGTATCAGCTGCAGAAATTATAGAGGAGGAGTCTGCCCATGCCGGGTAAAAGCCTAGAGAACATGCACGTAGCGGTCTTGGCGGGCGGTCGTTCCGCCGAGCGCGAGATCTCGCTCAATTCGGGAAAGAACGTCGTGGTTGCCTTGAAGGAGGCCGGCTACACCTCGGTGGAGCTGCTCGACACGGCCGCCGATGACTTTATGGTAACCATGGCGACCGGCGGTTTCGACGTGGCATTTATCGCCATGCACGGCGCCGGCGGTGAGGATGGCGCCATGCAGGGTGCCATGGAGACCCTGGGTATCCCCTACACGGCCTCGGGCGTGCTTGCCAGCGCCTGCGGTGCCGACAAGGAGGTCTCTAAGCTCCTGTACGCCAAGGCGGGCATTCCCATTGCCCCCGGCCTTGCGCTCGAGGTGGGCGATGAAGTCGATATCGATCATATCGTCGAGGTCTGTGGCGAGCGCTGCTTTGTGAAGCCGGCCGTCAACGGTTCCAGCTATGGCATTTCCCTGGTCCATGAGCCCTCCGAGCTGCCCGCGGCAATCGCCAAGGCGTTTGAGTACGGCGACAAAGTGCTGGTCGAGAAGTGCATCGAGGGTACCGAGATCACCGTCGGCGTATACGGTGAAGATGACGTGCACGCCCTGCCGATTGTCGAGATTCGTAAGCCCGAGGACTGCGAGTTCTACGATCTGGACGTGAAATATGTCGACCCTACGGACATCCATCGCATTCCGGCGCAGATTTCACCCGAGAACTACGCTCGTGCCCAAGAGCTTGCCTGTGCCGCTCACAAGGCGCTCGGTTGCCTGGGCATCTCGCGCAGCGATTTTATCGTGAGCGAGGACGGCCCCGTTATCCTCGAGACCAATACCATTCCCGGCATGACCGATACGTCGCTGTATCCGGATGAGATCCGCCACACCGACGACATGACGTTCCCGCAGGTCTGTGACAGCCTGATCCGTATGGGTCTTCGTCGGGCGGGCATTGCATGCTAATCGAGGACGCGGTTTCGTCAGGAACGCCGCAGTTTGTCATCGACTCCTATGCCACGCTTGCCGAACGTGCCAAAACGCAGTCCTTCGGCCTCATCGAGGAAGATGTGATTGTCCTCGATACCGAGACCACAGGTCTTTCGGTGCAGGACAACGAGCTGATCGAGATCTCGGCGGCCCGTCTTTCGGGCCGCGAGATCGTCGACCGCTTCGATACCTTCGTGCATCCCAAGCAGCTGATTCCCGCCGAGATTACCGAGCTCACGAGCATTACAAATGCCGATGTGGCAGATGCCCCGTCGGCCGTTGAGGCCGTCGCCGCTCTCGCCGATTTTGTCGGTGGTTGCCCGGTGATTGCACATAACGCCACGTTCGACCGCTCGTTTATCGAGTCGGTCAAAGGCGGTGTCAACGTGAGCGATATTTGGATCGATTCGCTGGCGCTGTCGCGAATCGCGCTTCCGCGTCTGGCCTCGCACAAGCTGTCTTTTATGGCCGATCTGTTTGGCTGTGACTCGGTATCACACCGTGCCAATGCCGACGTCGACGCCCTGTGTGGCGTATGGCGCGTGTTGCTTGTGGCACTCACCGACTTGCCTCAGGGCCTCATGGCGCGCCTAGCCGACATGCATCCGGACGTGCCTTGGTCCTATCGTCCTATCTTCTCATTCTTGGCGGGGCAGAACCCTGGTTCTATCTTCTCTCTCAGCGCCGCTCGTGCTGACGTTCTCAAGGCCGATCGCGCCGACGATCGGGTGGACGCCGACGAACTGCCGGTCCTCAAGATGCCGAGTCGTGAGGAGATTGAGGCAGACTATGCGCCGGGTGGCCTGGTCAATCGCATGTATCCCACTTACGAGCCGCGTGATGAGCAGATCGCGATGGCGCTCGAGGTCCGCGATGCGCTGGTCACGGGCACTCATCGTGTAATTGAGGCGGGCACAGGCGTCGGCAAATCGATGGCCTATCTGGTGCCTTTTGCCGAGGCAGCACGCCGTAACAACATCACGGTTGGTATTGCGACCAAATCGAACAATCTAGCCGACCAGCTCATGTACCATGAGCTTCCAAAACTTGCCGAGCAACTGGAAGGTGGTCTGTCATTTTGCGCTCTCAAGGGGTATGACCACTATCCGTGCCTGCGCAAGCTTGAGCGCATGAGCCGCGGCCAGGTCGAGATTACCACCAAGCGCGATCCGGCGGACACGCTCACGGCGGTCGCGGTCATTATGGCGTACGTTTGCCAATCAGCCGATGGCGACCTCGACTCACTTGGCATTCGGTGGCGCAGCGTCAACCGCCCCGACTTTACGACGGCCTCGCGCGAGTGTGCTCGTCGCCTCTGCCCGTTTTTCCCTGATAAATGTTTGGTCCACGGCGCTCGCCGTCGTGCGGCGCATGCCGATGTGGTGGTCACCAACCATTCCCTGCTGTTCCGCAACGTTGCGGCCGAGGGCAGGATTTTGCCTCCGATTCGTCATTGGGTAATCGACGAGGCCCATTCTATCGAGCGCGAGGCGCGCCGTCAGTGGGCGCGCGTGGTGTCGGCGGACGAATCACGCGTTCTGTTTGAGCGCCTGGGTGGCTCGAGCACCGGTGCGCTAAGCCAGGTCTCCCGTGATTTGGCAACCTCTGAGGGCTCTACGCTCTATCTGGGCCTTACTGCCAAGGCGACGTCGACGGTTGCGCGCGCGAGCATGGCAATCGCCGACGTGTTCGATGGCGTTCGCGAGCTCGGCCGTCGTGCCCGTGGGGGTTATGACAATGCCAATCTATGGATTGGCCCCGAGTTGCGCGAATCTGACGACTGGCATGATTTCTTACAGTCGGCCTACACTGCCATCGACGCATTGGAACAAGCTGACAAGAGCGTCGATGCGCTGGTGCAAGCCGTCGCCGCCGACAAGCCCGAGGTTGTTGTCGACCTGGGTGATATCTCGCGCCGCCTGCACGAGCTGGCCGAGAACCTCAAACTCATCATTGATGGCACCGATGAACACTACGTGTATTCGCTGCAGGTCAATCGCAGGTTGCGCGCCGGCGGAGAGTCAATGACCGCAGAGCGCATCGACATTGGCGAGGCCTTGGCAACCGAGTGGCTGCCCGAGGTTCACACGGCTATCTTTGCCTCGGCGACCATGACGGTGTCCAAAAGCTTTGAACACTTTAACCACGCGGTCGGCCTCGATCGCATCGGTGCTTCAACATCCTCATCGTTGCACTTGGACTCGAGCTACGACTTCGATTGGAACATGGCTGTAGTCGTTGCGGGTGATATCCCCGATCCGCGCGATCGTGAGAGCTATCTTACGGCGCTCGAGCGCGTGCTGGTCGACGCCCATCTTGCCATGGGCGGATCGGTGCTCACACTGTTCACCAATCGGCGCGACATGGAAGACCTGTACGCCCGCGTTGAGCCCAAGATGGCCCGTGCGGGCCTGGAGCTCAACTGCCAGCAGCGCAACTCATCTCCTCGTCGCCTGCGCGACCGGTTTATCAACGAGCCGACCTCGTCGCTTTTTGCTCTTAAGGCCTTTTGGGAGGGATTCGACGCCAGCGGCGAGACGCTGCGCTGCGTCATCATTCCCAAACTGCCGTTCTCGAGCCCTACGGACCCGCTCTCGTGCGAGCGCAACCTGCGCGAAGACCGCGCTTGGGCGCGCTATTCGCTGCCCGAGGCGGTGCTCGAGGTCAAGCAGGCGGCCGGCCGCCTTATCCGCTCGTCGACCGATTGCGGCGTGCTGATTCTGGCCGACCCGCGCCTGGTGACGAAGGGCTACGGAAAGAAGTTCTTAACGTCGCTGCCCACGAGCTCCTACCAGCGCATCGAATCGGCGCAGATCGGGCACTATCTGCAACTGTGGCGCGCACGCCACGAGCGGCGGCGCTAAAGCGGACAGACGAGGGTTTTTGCCATATCGCACAGACGCTTTGACAGGGCGGGGTCATCCAAGATGTGGATGGCTCCGCCCGCTGCAATTATCTGGCTCAGTAGCCAACGCTCGGAGCCGTAATGCACGGTTACCGTTGCCATGTCTGCTCCGCTGCGCTCGATTAGGGTGATGCCGGCCCAGTCCAGATGCTCCGCCATATCGAATGGCATCAAGAGCTTTGCACTACGCTGCGTCCGGGCAAGGGAATCGTGGAGGGATGCGACGTCCGGTGCGTGAGGCACGACGGAGTCTTCCGTCAAGGCGAGTCCCTCGATTTTATCCATGCGATAGGTGCGCTGCTCATCGACCGCGATGTCCCAGGCAATCAGGTATGTTTGGTCGCCGTTTGCCGTAATGCGCAAGGGGTCGACCAGACGCTCGCGTGGCCGTGCATCGTCCATCGAGCGATACGAGATGCGGCAGCGAACGCCGTCCTGAATGGCGCAGCTCAGCTGCTGCCAGTGCGACCCGTGGTTGACGGTGTCAAGGACGCGCTGGTTATAGCCGAGCTCTTCGGGTAGAAGGGCATGTCGAATCCGAGCTGCCGTCTGCGGCTCGATCCCCAACGATTCAAGTTCATGGTTGAGCACAGCGCCCTCGGCGGCACTCAGGCGTAGCGGTAGCACACGCCCGGCGTCACCGGTGAGGACCACACGCTCGCCGCGGCATTCGCAGATGATACGCGCGCCCGATTCTCGGTCCGCGAGCGTCGAGACGATCTCGAGAATCTCGTCGAGCGACACCCCCGTGATGCCAAAGCGACTGCAAATCTCGGTTCGTGTCATGCCGCTCTCGCCGGCGGCGTAGAGGGCCTCCATGATGTCGATGGCGCGCGAGAGTCTCTGCTCGCTGGTGAGTTTACGCACGGGCATACTCGTGCACCGTCCTTTCGATGAGGTGGTTCCACGCCTGCTTGAGCGATTTGGGGGCCATGGGCCTCATGCCGTCCATGGCGTGGGCCATGCAAAATGAGGCGGCGGCTTCAAGGTCGCGCACGTCAACGGTCCAGGTCCATCCTGCATCGGTGTGTGCGAGCTCACCTCGCCCACGCGTGAGGCCGTTGATCATATCGATCTGCGTCTGAGGGGCGAACGAGAACGTAGCTGCAACGGGCGGTCGGTCGGCAAAATCGAATTCAAAGAACAGATAGTCGTTGAGATTGAAGTCCGCAGGGATGGCGTAGGCCTTCGAAGGACGCCAAGCGCGAACGATACGGTCGCAGCGGAATGTTCTGATGTCGTCGGTGGCATTGTCGAGGCCGCAGAAATACGCCACGCCCTCGCGCTCGAACATGCCGTAGACGCGGACGGTACGCTCTTTCTGCTCGCCGCGTCCGTTCTGATATAAAAATCGCAGCGCACAACGCTCGGCAAAGGCGCTCCAAACCGCATCGACGGTGGGAGAGCGGCTGATCGGCGCCTCGTCTACCGTCGTCCTGCCGGTGAGATAGGCAATCTTGGAGCGAATATCGGCAAGCGGTGCGGCAAAAGTGGATGAGCCGGCCGCTAGTGTCTGGTCGATGGCGTTGAGCAGGATATCGGCGTCGTCTGCGGTAATGAGGCCGCCTGCCGCAAACGTGTGCTCGCGGTCGATTGTCCACGAGCTTTCCTCGGTCTCCTGCGCGCCGGTGGGGCGAACCTCCTTGATTAAGATGCCGCGTTCGAGCAGCTTGTCACGATCGCGTCGAAACTTGCGCTTATCCGAGTCGATATTGCCCGAGCCATATCCCAGGTCAGAATCCAAGACGATCTGCTCGGTCGTCAGCGGTTCGGGGGAGCTATTGAGCACAAAGAAAAGATTGAGGATGCGCTGAGCCGTTTTATCGAAACTGGGCTCCGAATTTCCCTTTTTAATTGTCTCGGTCGTGTCGCTTGCCGTCATAGGGTCCTCGCATGAGAAGGTGGTTTGCTGCCATGATTTTAGTCCGATATGGAGATTAGGCTATATCCTTGTCCGCTCGGGGCGTTAAGATGGCCCGAATTCGGTCGTTTGCGCTCGCTCGGGGTATACTTTCGACTATATACGGTTCTAATGTGCATGCATTGGGCCTATTTGTCGGATTATGGATGTGGAGCGCACATGGCGAACACCCAGAACTATATTAACCACCTGCTGCAGAACACCGGCATTACGCCGGCATGCAGCGAAGAAGAGCGCTTGGCTGCCGAAGATATCGCTCAGATCTTCCGCAACCACGGCTTTGACCCCGAGGTTCAGGAGTTCAATGCCCCGGCGCCCAGTAGGTTGGCATTTGCCGTTACCGGTATTCTTGCGTTTGCCGGCGCCCTGCTGATGGGCATCGGCGGCGGTATCGGCTTGGTCGGCACCTTGCTGGCCATTGTCGGCGCCGTTCTTTACGTGCTCGAGCGCACGGGCCACCCCGTGGTTTCGCGCCTGGGCAAGACGGGCGTGAGCCAAAATGTCATCGCCTACCACAAGGCCTCGGGCCCGCTCGCGTCCCCGCGTAACCGCCCGGTGGTCGTTGTCGCACACTACGACTCTCCCCGTGCTGAGCTGCTCGCCCGCGAGCCTTATGCTTCGTATCGTGCGCTCATCGCCAAGCTGTTGCCCGTTGCCACGGTTGCCCCCGCTGTCGTTGCCATCCTGCGTATTCTGCCGCTCCCCGGCGCGCTCAAGGTTCTGCTGTGGATTGTCGCGATCCTCGCTTCCCTCGTTGCACTCGCCAACGCGGTAAACATCATCTCTAACCGCCACATTCTTCCCTATACGTCTGGCGCGGTGTGCAACAAGTCTTCTGTCGCCGCTATGCTCGGCGTTATGGACAACGTTGCTCCCTTCCAGGGCGAAAACGAGTTTCCCGACGATGTTCCGTTCGATACCTATTTTGGGGAGCAGAAGCGTCGTGCCGAGGAAATGGCGCGCGCAGCGGCGGAATATGCCGCGGCCCAGCAGCAAAACGACTACGGCAACACCATCGAGTATGAAGAGCCTACCTACGCCGAGGACGAATTCGGTCAGCCGATTGCTCCCGACGCTCAGACCGAGCCCGAACAGGGTGAGGCTTTCGACGAGCAGATCGAGGGCTTTGAGGGTGCATCTGCCGACGAGACGCTGATCGGCGCTATCGTGCCCGAGGATCAGAATCAGGCTGTCCAGGCCGAAGAGTTCAATGACGAGGTTCCCGCTGCCGAGTCGGCGGAGGAACCTTCCGCGGTCGAGCCCGAGCCCAAGCTCTATCGCAACGCCGCCGGCAACATCCGCTTTGGTTCGGATGCCATCCGTGCGCTCGGAATGCTTCCCGAGTCCTGCACGCTCGATTACGAGGAGGGCGAGGAGCTCTACCGGGCCAAGGAGTACAACGAAGCCATCGTCGCGCTGGCCGCCTCGGCCGAGCGGGGGAATCCGAAAGCGCAGAAGCTCGTCTGCAAACTGTTTTACGATCTGGACAAACGCAGCGACGA
>CAJMRD010000026.1 GCA_905215725.1 uncultured bacterium
AGGCCGAGGCCAAGAAGAAGGCCGAGCAGGAGCGCCTTGCCCGCGAGAAGGAGGAGGCTGCCCGCGAGGCCCAGCGCCGCGCCGTCCCCGCTTCCGACTCCGGTTCGCGCTTCCGTTCGCTGCTTGACCAGATCGCCGCACAGGAGACCGTGCTCAAGGAGAAGAAGGACGCCGAGGAGAAGGCCAAGGCCGAGCGCGCTGCCGAGCGCGGTAACCGTCGTGGCGGCAACAACGACCGCCGCGGTGGCCGTCGTAACGATCGCAACGCCTCTGACAACAACTCCGAGCGCAACGCCTCCGAGAGCCGTCCGCACAGCCATCGCACCAACGCCAGCAACAACGTTGCTGCCGGCATGGACTTCCCCAGCCCCGATAAGCAGGGCAAGGGCAAGAAGCGCAAGGGCGGTCACAACAACGAAGAGGACCACTACAGCCGCATGGCTCGCGAGGCCGAGGAGTACAGCCGCGAGAAGGTGCTCGAGGAGGCTCGTGCCGCCGTCGAGGAGGCCTCTCGCGAGTCCACCGGTCGTCGCAAGAAGCGCAAGGAGAAGCGCGAGCGCGAGGCTGCCAAGGCTCAGGAGGAGCGCAAGATAGAGGAGGCGTTGGCCCAGGGTGTGAACCCCGAGGACCTCGACGCCATCAAGGTCTCTCAGGGCGTTACCGTCCAGGAGCTCGCCGAGGCGCTCGACGTTCCGGCCAACGACATCATCAAGCGTCTGTTCCTGCTGGGCACGCCGCTCACCATGACGCAGTCCATGTCCGATGACCTCGTCGAGCTCGTCGCCGACGACCTGGGCCGTCAGATCAAGATCATCACCCCCGAGGAGGAGAACACCTTCTCGTTCTACGATGATCCCGCCGACCTTAAGCCGCGCGCCCCGGTCGTCACCGTCATGGGCCACGTCGACCACGGCAAGACGTCGCTGCTCGACGCCATCCGTCACACCGGCGTTGCTGCCGGCGAGGCGGGCGGCATTACGCAGGCCATCGGCGCTTCGCAGGTCATGATCAACGACCGCAAGATCACCTTTATCGATACCCCGGGTCACGCCACCTTTACGGCCATGCGTGCCCGTGGCGCCAAGGTGACCGACATCGTCATCCTGATCGTCGCCGCCGACGACGGCGTCATGCCCCAGACGGTCGAGTCGATCAACCACGCCAAGGCCGCCGGCGTACCCATCGTCGTTGCCGTCAACAAGATCGATAAGCCCGGCGCTAACCCCGACCGTGTGCGTCAGGAACTCACCGAGTACGGCGTCATCCCCGAGGAGTGGGGCGGACAGAACATGTTCGTCAACATCTCGGCTAAGCAGAAGATCGGTATCGACGACCTTCTGGAGACCGTGCTGCTCCAGGCAGATGTGCTCGAGCTCAAGGCCAATCCGGACACCTTTGCCTCCGGCAACGTCCTCGAGGCCAAGCTCGACAAGGGCCGCGGCTCGGTCGCTACCGTGCTTGTGACCCGCGGTACCCTGCACGTGGGCGATACGCTGGTCGCTGGTCTTACCTACGGCCGCGTCCGCGCCATGCTCGACCCCAAGGGTCGCGCCGTCACCGAGGCCGGTCCCTCCGACGCCGTCGAGATCCTGGGTCTGCAGTCTGTGCCCAACGCCGGCGACGAGTTCCGTGTGTTCGAGGACGAGCGCGAGGCTCGCGCCCTTGCCGACGAGCGTTCGCTCAAGGCCCGTATCGAGGAGCAGAGCCGCGTCAAGCACGTCACGCTCGAGAACCTCTTCGAGACCATTGCCGACGCCGAGGTCAAGGAGCTCAACCTGATCATCAAGGCCGACGTCCAGGGTTCCATCGAGGCCCTTCAGGACTCGCTCGACAAGATGGATCAGTCCGAGGTTCGCATCAACACGATCCACTCCGCCGTTGGCGCCATCAACGAGACCGACGTCGTCCTGGCCGACGCCTCTAACGCCATCATCATCGGCTTTGGCGTCCGTCCCGACGGTAAGGCCCGCTCCGCCGCCGAGCGCGAGGGCGTCGAGATCCGTTGCTACGACGTCATCTACAAGTGCCTCGAGGAGCTCGACGCCGCCCGTATCGGCATGCTCAAGCCCACCGAGGTCGAGGTCGCCACGGGTACCGCGACCGTCCTGGACACCTTCAAGGTGCCCAAAGTCGGTATCGCCGCCGGTGTCCGCGTCGAAGAGGGCGAGATCGCCGCGACCGATTCCGTGCGTCTGGTGCGCGACGGTATCGTGGTCTTCAACGGCAAGATCGCCTCGATGCGCCACTACAAGGACGAGGCCAAGAGCCTCAAGAGCGGTTCCGAGGGCGGCATTGGCCTGGAGAACTTCCAGGACATCAAGCCCGGCGACCAGATCGAGGGTTACCGCATCGACCAGGTTGCCCGTACCGAGTAGGGGGTAGCGCTATGAAGCAAACGCAGGCAACCCGCCGTCTGGGCGAGCAGCTTCGCGAGAAGCTCGGTTATATCCTGCTCTTTGAGGTTTCCGATCCGCGTCTCGACCTGGTTACTTTGACCGCGGTCGAGGTCGCGGTGGACCGTTCGTTCGCGCGCGTGTACGTGTCGTGCGATGCGAGCCGCTACGATGAGGTCATGGAGGCGCTCGCAAGTGCCAAGGGCCGTATTCGCAGCCTGTTGGCTCGCTCGCTCGATTGGCGTGTCACGCCCGAGCTCGATTTTCGCATCGATCGCTCGACCGATGAGGCCGAGCGCATCACGCGTGCGCTGGAAAACGTTCCCGCCACGCTTGCGATCGAAAAGGACGAGGACGGCTATCCGATAGCGGATGCCGCCCAGGAGGCAGCTTTAGATGACTAATTCCGCCGACCTCGCCTCGTGCGAGTCTGCAGATATTCAGCGACGCATCCTCGAGCTCATCGAGGGTGCGTCCTCCATTGCGATTTCGGGACATACTTCTCCCGATGGCGATGCCTTGGGCTCCGTATTGGGTCTGGGCCTTTCGCTCATGAAGTTTTTCCCCAACAAGGACATTGCCCTGCTGCTGGCAGACGATGACCCAGTTCCGCGCATCTACCGCTTTATGGAAGGCTCCGATCGCCTGGTGCCGGCATCTGCGCACACCGGCAATCCTGACCTGTTCATCTCGGTGGACGTGCCGGTCGTCGAGCGCCTCAATAATTCCGCCGAGGTGCTTCGCCGCTCCAAGCATGTGGTGTGCTTCGACCACCATCCGGCGCGCGAGGAGTTTGCCGAGCTCAGTCTGAGGCGCGTCGAAGCTGCAGCCTGCGCTATGATCATCGACCGCTTCTTGGACAATTGTGGCATTGTCGCACGTGATGGCGTTGCGACCTGCCTGCTGTGTGGCTTGGTTACCGATACCGGCCGTTTTCAGTACCAAAACGCCAATGCCGCCGCGTTCCATGCGGCCTCGCGCCTGGTGGCGCACGGTGCCGATCCGGCGCGCGTTGCGCTCGAGGTCTACCAGAGCATGCGCGTTGAGTTTTTGCACCTCAAGTCCATTGTCATGGGCCGCATTAAGACGGTCGCGCATGGGCGCGTGGCGTATAGCTATGCCTACCAGAGCGACCTTGAAGCCTGCGGCGTCACCTCGGACGAGTGCGACGGCCTGGTCGATGTGGTGCGTTCGGTGATGGGCGTCGAGGTCTGCATGTTCTTAAAGGGCATTGAGGGCGATACCAAGGTGCGTGGCAACCTGCGCTCCAAGGGCGACCTCGATGTGTCCGAGATTGCTGCCAATTTTGGCGGTGGCGGGCATCATGCCGCCGCCGGCTTTTCCAACAACGGAACAATTCTCGAGACGCTCACCGTGGCACTTCCCATGCTGGCCGAGCTGGTAGGGGAGGATCCCGCTTCGGTGACCGTCGAGCTTTAACTTTTTGGATGGTACATGGCTCGTCGTACGCCTTCACAACTGAATATGCTGCTCGCTGTCGATAAGCCGGTGGGCTGCACGTCCCACGATGTGGTCTCGCAATGCCGACGCGCCCTCCATGAGCGGCGTGTCGGCCATGCCGGCACGCTCGACCCCATGGCATCTGGCGTCATGGTGGTGGGTGTGGGCCAGGCCACCCGTCTGCTGGGCATGCTCACGCTCGATACCAAAAGCTACGTCGCCGATATTTCGTTTGGCGCCGAGACCAATACCGATGATGCGGAGGGCGAGGCGGTCCGCACGGTGGCTGTTGCCAACGAGCTCCGCGATCCTGCCTATGCTCGTGAGCGCTTGGCCGCCATGCTGGGCCCGCAGATGCAGGTGCCGCCGGCGTTTTCTGCTATCTCGGTCAATGGCGTTCGCGCCTACAAGTCTGCTCGCGAGGGCAATGCGGTGGACCTACCTCCGCGCCCCGTCGAGGTCTATGCCGCCGACCTGATCGCCGTGGGCGGCGAAGGTGATACGTGTGTGTGGACCGTGGCGTTCTCGGTGAGCAAGGGCACCTATATCCGTGCGCTCGCTCGCGACCTGGGCCGCGCTTGCGATAGCGCCGCGCATATTTCCGCGCTGCGCCGCACGGCCTCCGGTGTTGTTTCCATTGGCGCCTGTCATGCGGTCGAGGAGCTTTCTCCCGAGTCCGCGGCTGGCTTTGCCCTGGATCCCATTGCGGCCCTGGGCGCCACACGTGTTGACTTGCCGGGCAATCTTGCCGACGACCTGCTCTGCGGCCGACGCATTCCCGTTGAGCGTGCGCTTGCCGATTTCGATTCCTCGAAGGCGCCGTTTGCGTTGGTGCTCGATGGGGGACTCAAGGCGCTCGCCCGCATTGAGGGCGGCCGCTTTGTCATGGAGCACGTGTTTCCGCAGGCAATCGGCGGTGTTCGATGATGTTTTCCGCTCGCGAGCTCGCGCGTGTCTTTTTCGCGGGCGAGTCGGACGGGGCTCGCATCGTTGCTGCCGATACGTTTGATGAGTGTGAGCACTTGGGTGCCGCATCGATTGCCATTGGCGTGTTCGACGGCGTTCACCGTGGACACCAGGAACTCATCGAAGCGCTTGTCCGTGATGCCCGTGCCCATGGCTGTAAGGCGGTCGTGGTTACCTTCGATCCCGACCCGGACGTTGTGGTGAGCCCTTCGCCCGCTCAAAAATTGATGACGACGGCCGACCGTCTGCATGCCTTGGCTCAGACTGGGGTCGATACAGTGGTGGCCGTTCCCTTTACGCCTGAGGTTGCGGCACTCGACCATGTCGGTTTTCTCGCACTGCTGTCACGCGTAGTCGACATTCGCTCGATTCGCGTTGGCAGTGACTTTAGGCTGGGTCGTGGCGGTGCTTCTGGTGTTGCCGAGATGCGCTCCTGGGGTTCCGAGCACGGCGTTGACGTGTATGGTCACGACCTGCTTTGCGAGAGCGGTGAGGCCATTTGCGCCACCCGCATTCGTCATGAGCTGGGACAGGGCCATGTGGAGCTTGCTGCTGAGTTACTCGGCCGTCCGTATATGGTGCGTGGCGGTGTTATTCGCGGCCGTCACGAGGGTTCTGGCATGGGCTTTCCCACGGCAAACTTGCAGGTTCCCGACGGCATTCAGGTGCCAGCCGATGGCGTGTATGAGGGTCTGGTGCTGGTCAATGACATCGTGTGGCCCGCTGCCGTTAACGTCGGACTGCCGCCGACGTATGCCGACGATGCCGCTTCGGCGCATCTCGAGGCCAACTTAATTGGTTATACGGGCGACCTGTACGGCGCTTTCGTTTCGCTGGCGTTTACGCGCTGGCTGCGTCCCTCGCGTGTGTTCGATTCGCTGGATGAGTTGATCGCGACCGTCGAGGGTAATATCGAAGATATTCGTCACAACTTGGGCGATCAGGGGGTGAGCATCCGTGATTAGCGATGAGGAAAAAGACCAGGTACGCGCTGCGTCTGACTTGGTTGCCATCGTGCAGGAAACGGTTGAGCTCAAGCCCCGCGGCCATGAGTTTTGGGGCTGCTGCCCCTTCCATGGCGAAAAGACGCCGTCCTTCCACATTATTCCCGCCACGCAGGTGTGGCATTGCTTTGGCTGCGGCGAGGGTGGCGACGTCTTCACCTATATCATGAAGCGCGAGAACCTGAGCTTTCCCGAGTCAATCCGTTATTTGGCCGATCGCGCAGGTATTGAGCTGCACGACACCGGAGATCGCCGCGAGCGCGGTACTAAGCGTGCCCGCATCTACGATCTGTGCGCCGAGACCGCCCAGTTCTACCACACCATGCTTATGCGCGGTAAGGACGGTCGTCCGCGCGAGTACTTTGCCAGCCGCGGCATGGGTGGCGACGTCTGCCGCCGCTACTGCCTGGGCTTTGCACCAGGCCGTAACGCGCTGGTGTCGCACCTGTCCCAGGCGGGTTTTACCCCGCAGGAGATGATCGACGCCAACGTTGCCGTGAGCCGCGGGCGCGGGCAGCTTGCCGACCGCTTTTACGACCGCGTGATGTTCCCCATCTTTGACGAGCAGGGTCACAACATTGCCTTTGGCGGTCGCATTATGGGTGACGGTCAGCCTAAGTATCTCAACACCGCCGAGACGAGCGTGTTTCATAAAAAGCGAAACCTCTACGGTTTTAATTGGGCCAAGGAGTTTATCGTCGCGCAGGATACCGCCATCGTGGTGGAGGGCTATACCGATTGCATCGCCTGCTGGGAGGCGGGGATTAAAAACGTTGTCGCCACGCTGGGCACCGCGCTCACGGAGCATCATGTAAAGACGCTCACCCGCTTTGCCAAGCGCATCGTGTATATGTTCGATGGCGATGCCGCGGGCCAGAAGGCCGCCCGCCGCGCGATTCAGTTTATCGAGCAGGATTCGATGGACCTGCGCTGCGTGGTACTGCCCGACGGCAACGACCCTATGGAGTTTATTACGGCGCACGGCGGCCAGGAGCTGCAGGCGCGCATCGACGCGGCCGAGCCGCTCATGGACTTTGTCTACCGTTCGCTGCAGGAGTCGAGTGACATCACCACGCCGGGCGGTCGCGCCAAGGCGCTCGAGGATGCGCTGACGCTCATCTATCCGCTGCGCGATAGCTATATGATCGACACGTACTTTATCCAGATTGCCGACCTGCTGGGTTTGGATCTGGAGACCGTGCGCGCGAGCTCGGGCCGTGTGTTTCGCGATGTCGCCAAGCGCGAGGATGCGGAACGACGTCGTGAGCAGAACTATGAGCGCCAGCGGGCACAGGCTGAGCGGTCCGGTAGCGCGGGCGGTCGGGCATCGGGTTCTCGTGATGCCGGTCGCGGTGCTTGGGCATCGGGCGCGACGCCGCCGGTGTCCGCGCCGGTCGAAGAAGAGCCGTACGACTACGTCCCGCTCGATGCCTACGGTGCCGCGCCCGTGGAGGTCGTCGACGATCTTCCGCCGATCGATGTGCCTGATGGTATGGGCGCTGTGCCTGCGGCTGACGGTTCGGGCGCACCGGCTGCGGCGGCGCCGATGGTTCTTACCGATCTTGAACGCAAGTCCTTGGCAGGGGAGCGCGAACTGTTGACCATGCTCACGAGCTACCCCGACCTGTTCCGCACGTATGCCGACCGCATCTGCTCCATCGAGTGGGTTGACCCACGTCACGAGTCCATCGCATGGGCCGTTCTGGCAACGCCGCCGGGAACCGATCCTGCAGCCTGCATGGATGCGGCGCGCTCAGTGTGTCCCGATGCGGCAACGCTTGTGAGTGCCGGGCGCATCTCGGCGACGAGCAAGCACCCCACCGAGACGAACATCGTGTTTATGCTTGATACGCTTGAGCTCTACACCATCAAGCGTCGCATGCGTGCCGCACAGGCCAAGCTGCGCCAGGACCGTTCACTCGATGATGAGGCCCGTCGCGCGCTGACCGTGCAGGCCGCGCAGGATTCGCAACGTCAACGCGAACTGCAAAAGTCGATCGGCGGCGTGGCGGACCCGTTCCGTTTGATCGGCCTGGAGGCCGCGGGCACCGAACAAGCCTAGATGTTGTGGTCAACCAGCGTATTCTCGCCTATATCCAGTCTTCTTTTTGGGTATAGACGTCAATGTGTGTGCTAAAGTATTGAGTCCTGTGGACTATGAAGGGAGAATCTGTGCCAAAAAAGACTGAGAGCACGGGTACTGGGCTGGAATCCTACGTTGCAAAGCTCATGGGCAACGGCTCAAACAGGACTTCGGTAACCGAGGACGAGATTCAGGTCGCCCTGAAGGATATCGATGTTTCTGACGAGCAGCTCACCGCGGTGTATTCCGCGCTGCGCAACAGCGGCATCCAGATTATCTCCGCGAGCGGTAACGACGACGCCCCCATGGGTGTCGACGATGACGATACCGATACCGATACCGACGATTTCGATGACGACGACGAGCACGATTCCGGCTCGCTCGACGATCACGAGCTCAAGATGGCCCGTCAGGCCGACGCTGAGATGGGTTCTTCCAAGAACAAGAAGAAGCGCACCGTGCGCACGTCCCGTTCACGCTCCCGCGTGCGTGGCATCGATGCCTCCACGGTGATGCTGACCGGCGACCCGGTCCGTATGTACCTCAAGGAGATCGGCAAGGTCGACCTGTTGACCGCCTCCGAAGAGGTCGATCTGGCTATGAAGATCGAGGCCGGTCTCGAGGCTACCGAGAAGCTCGAGGCTGCCGATTCTGGTGAGCTCGAACTCACGCGTGCCGAGATGCGTCGTCTTACGCGCATTGAGAACGTGGGCCTCGAAGCCAAGCAGGCGCTCATCAGCGCAAACCTTCGTCTGGTCGTCTCCATCGCCAAGCGCTATGTCGGCCGCGGCATGCTGTTCCTGGACCTGATTCAGGAGGGCAACCTCGGTCTGATCCGCGCCGTCGAGAAGTTCGACTACCAGAAGGGCTTTAAGTTCTCCACGTACGCCACGTGGTGGATCCGTCAGGCCATTACGCGCGCTATCGCCGACCAGGCCCGTACCATCCGTATTCCCGTGCACATGGTCGAGACTATCAACAAACTCGTCCGCGTGCAGCGTCAGCTCCTTCAGGACCTGGGCCGCGACCCGACCCCCGAAGAGATCGGTGCCGAGATGGACATGAGCGCCGACCGCGTCCGCGAGATCCAGAAGATCTCGCAGGAGCCCGTGTCGCTCGAGACCCCCATCGGCGAGGAAGAGGATTCCCAGCTGGGCGACTTCATCGAGGACTCCCAGGCTATCGTTCCGCCCGATGCGGCCAGCTTCTCTATGCTGCAGGAGCAGCTCACCCAGGTGCTCGATTCGCTTGCCGATCGTGAGCGCAAGGTTATCGAACTGCGCTTTGGCCTTGTCGACGGACATCCCCGCACGCTCGAGGAAGTCGGTCGTGAGTTTGGCGTCACGCGCGAGCGCATCCGCCAGATCGAGTCCAAGACTCTGGCCAAGCTTCGCCACCCGAGCCGTAGCAGTAAGCTGAAGGACTATATCGAGAGCTAGTCAAGCAAGAGGCGCCCTCAAGCACATCCGCTTGGGGGCGCTTTCATGTAGACATTGGGGACGTTCTTGAATGACTGGTCGTTTAAGAACGTCCCCAATGACTGGGTCGGAAAATTTCTTAAAAAAGTTCTTGCCCTGAGCTGATTCGTCCGTATAATAAACTTCGTTGCTTGAGAGCACGCACCTATTCCTCGGTAGCTCAATGGTAGAGCACGCGGCTGTTAACCGCGCTGTTGTAGGTTCGAGTCCTACCCGGGGAGCCAGGTTGTAAAACCCGTCGCTTATGCGGCGGGTTTTTTCATGCCGCGATCGCCGTTCGCGAACGTTACCATATCAACATTTCGTGTCGAGGATGTAATCCCGAGGCCCGCCACCTCAACATGCCGCGGTCGTTGTAGAATATTGCAATGATTGCTCCCACGACATGGTGCCGCGAGCACCAAGAAAAGGAGATTCTTGTGTCTGAGACCATTAACGGCAGCCTGAGCGTCTCGAACGACGTTATTGCCGATATTGCCGGTTATGCCGCGATGACGTGCTATGGCGTTGTCGGTATGGCTGAGCAGCTCCAGGGCGCCGAGAGCGTGCGCCTGCTTGCCGGTCAGCGCCTCCGCAAGGGCGTGCTTGTCTCCGCCGACGAGAACGGCCTTACGGTCGATCTTCACGTCGTGCTCGAGAACGGCGTCAACATGAAGTCCGTCTGCCACAATCTTTCGAGCTCCGTTGCCTTCACTCTGCAGGAGATCGCCCAGATCGATCCCGCCAGCCTTAAGATCGGCATCCATATCGACGCGCTCAAGAGCCGTCTGAACTAGCATCCGAAAACGGAGATTCAAATACCCATGATTGCAAAGACCATTCGCACCTGTTTTCCGATCGCTGCGGCTGCCGTTTCCGACAAGGCCGAGGAGATCAACAAGCTCAACGTCTTCCCCGTACCCGATGGCGATACCGGCACCAACATGTCGCTCACGCTCGCCTCGGTGACCAAGGAGCTCTCTGCCCTTCCCGCCGATGCCGATATGGAGGCCATCGCCGGTGCCATCACCCACGGCTCTCTCATGGGCGCTCGCGGTAACTCCGGCGTTATTACCTCGCAGATTCTTCGCGGCGTGGCCGAGGGCCTTGTCTCTGCCGACGAGCCTATTACGTCCGCCAACATTGCCTTCGCCTTCCGTCGTGCCGTCAAGGTCGCCTTCCAGGCTGTCCGCAAGCCCATCGAGGGCACGATCCTCACGGTCCTGCGCGATGTCTCGACCAAGGCCGATGAGTGCGAGAAGAAGAAGTTCTCGGCCGAGGATGCGCTCGATGCTATCGTCGTCGAGGCGTACCAGTCCGTCGCCCGCACGCCCGACTTGCTGCCCGTCCTCAAAGAGAACGGCGTGGTCGACTCAGGCGCCTTCGGCTTTGCCATCTTCCTGGAGAACTTTGTTGCCGCCGCGCTTGGTCGCAGCACCGTTGTCGAGGATTTCTCCGCTACGTTTGACTCCGCCGGCTCTGCCCGCGATGCCGCTCTTGGCCGCGTTGAGATCGAGGCTAACGACGACTGGGAGGGCTCGGAGTTCCGCTACTGCAACGAGTTTCTCTTTAAGGCCGACGCCCCGTTTGACGAGGACGAATGCCTTAAGTTCCTAGGCTCCATGGGCGACTGTGAGCTGCTCGTGGGCGCCTATCCCGACTACAAGATCCATGTGCACTCCAATACCCCCAACCTGGTGCTCGAGCACATGCTGCAGCTCGGTCAGATCTATGAGGTCTTTATCCACAACATGGAGATGGAGGCCCACGACCGTACCGCTAAGATCCACGAGGATCAGGAAAAGGCCGCCGAGCCCGCCAAGGCGCTGGGCTTTGTCGCCGTTGCCGCCGGTTCCGGCGAGGCCGACATCCTCAAGTCCCTTGGCGTCGACGTGGTCGTCTCCGGTGGCCAGACTATGAATCCCTCGACCGCCGACCTGCTGGGCGCGGTGGACCAGGTCAACGCGACCTCGGTCATCATCTTGCCCAACAACGGCAACATCCGCATGGCCGCTGAGGCTGCTGCCTCAGCCTGCACCGACAAGAAGGTCGCCGTCGTTCCCACCAAGACCGTCCCGCAGGCCTTCTCCGCGCTGTTCGCAGTCCTGCCCGATTCCGAGCTCGAGGATGCCGTCGCCGCCATGGTCGACGCCATCAGCGAGGTCCGCGATGGCGAGGTCACCCGCGCCGTGCGCGACTCCAGTGCCTCTGACGGTTCTCCGATTCACTCCGGTGACGTCATGGGTATCATCGCCGGCTCCATCGACGTGGTCGGCTCCGACGTGAAGCAGGTCACGCTCGACTGCATCAACCGCATGCAGGAGGAAGAGGAGGGCGACGCGCTGACGATTCTGGCCGGCGAGGAGCTGTCCGATGAGGCCTTCCAGGAGATCGTCGACGCCATCGAGGAAGCTCAGCCCGACTTGGAGATTGACGCCCATCGTGGCGAGCAGCCGCTCTATCCCGTGATCTTCTCGATCGAGTAGGCATCTGCCCATGTCCGAGCTCTGCTCCGTGCCGCGCGTCTCGGAGCGCTTTGCCCAGAGCAATGCGCTCGATGAGGATATCGCGCGACTCAAATATGTTTCGGGTAAACGTGAGGAGGCCCTTCGCCGTCTGGGAATTAGGACGGTGGGGGACCTCCTTCTCCATATCCCTCATCGATACCTCGACTTTACCCGTTCGTGGTCCATCGAGATGGCGCCCATCGGTACCGTGTGCACCATCATCGCCACGGTCGACCGCATCGTCCAAAAGCAGCCGCGTCCGCGCATGCAGGTGACCGAGGTATCGCTGGTGGACGAGACGGGCGTGTTGCAGGTCGCCTTTTTCCGCCAGCCCTGGATTGCCCAGCAGCTTAAACAGGGCGACCGCCTGGCCGTGATGGGCAAGGTCGAGTTTGCCTACGGTTTTAAGCAGATGGCCTCGCCGCACTTTGAAAAGCTCGATGACGGGCGTGCTGCGGGCACCATCCTGCCGGTCCATCACGTGAGCGATGGCGTGAGCCAGGCGTGGATGCGCCGTATCGTGAGCGGTGCGCTCGAAGTGGTATCCAATCCGTTCGATCCCATTCCCGCGCCGCTGCGCGCAAAGCGCAAGCTCATGAGCAATGCCCGTGCGCTGCGCTCGATTCACTTTCCCTCGAGCATGGCCGAGCGCGACATCGCGCGCCGGCGTCTTGCCTACGAGGAGTGTCTCTGCTTGCAGCTCGCGCTGCGTCTGCGCAACGATGGCGGTATGGTCGACGTGGTGCCTTATGCGCATGCCTCGGGCGAGCATTTGGCTGCGCTTAAACAAGCCCTGCCGTTTTCGCTGAGCGATGAGCAGGAGGCTGCATTTCAAGACATCCTGCACGATATGTGCGATGGCGGTCGCGTGATGAACCGTCTGCTGCTGGGCGACGTCGGTACCGGTAAGACCGCCGTTGCCGCCTGCGCACTGGCGGTTGCGGCCGATAGCGGTACTCAGGCCTGCGTTATGGCGCCCACGGGCGTGCTGGCGCGTCAATATGCCGATAAGACCGGCCCCTTGCTCTCACAGGCTGGCATGACCTGGGCGCTTCTGACGGGAGCCACGCCGGCGGCCGAGCGTGAGCAGATCCATGACCGGCTGGAATCGGGCGAGCTCGACGTTCTCTTTGGAACCCATGCGGTGCTTTCGGAGAACGTCACGTTCAAGCATTTGTCGCTTGTGGTGATCGACGAGCAGCACCGCTTTGGCGTGGGCCAGCGTAACGCTTTACGCGCAAAAGGCCCGGGTGCTGACTTGCTGGTCATGACTGCCACGCCGATTCCGCGCACGCTGGCGCTTTCGGTGTACGGCGACCTGGATACGAGCATCATCCGCCATCGTCCCGTTCCGGGTGCCGGCGTGACGACGCGCGTCCTCACCGAGTCGAGCCGTGACCTCGCCTATGGCGCCATCCGCGAGGCGCATGAAAAGGGTCAGCAGGCCTACGTGATTTGTCCGCTCGTGGAGCCGAGTGACTCGGCCGATGAGCTGGAAGACGTGCCCGGTATTGCCCGCGACGACGAGGGCCGCGTAACCGTCCCCGTGCCGCTGCACGATACGGCAACCGAGCTCGACCGACTGCGTCTTGCGTTGCCGGGGCTTACCGTCGAGCGCCTTCACGGCCGCATGCCGGCGGGGGAGAAGGACCAGGTTATCGATGCCTTCAAGCGTGGCGAGATTGACGTGCTCGTCTCGACTACGGTGGTCGAGGTGGGCGTCGACGTGCCCAACGCCACCGTCATGGTCATCGAGAACGGTGAGCGCTTTGGCTTGGCGGCGCTGCATCAGTTACGCGGTCGCGTGGGCCGGGGCAGCGTGTCGGGCACGTGCCTGGTCATGACGCACTCCAAGGGCAACGGCGGCGCCTCGGCGGCGCAAGACCGTCTCCAGTCGCTCGAAAAGACTTCGGACGGCTTTACGCTCGCCCAGATGGACCTGCGTCTGCGCCACGAGGGCGAAATCCTGGGGTACCGCCAGCATGGCGGCGTGACCTTGCGCTTTGTGGACCTGGACGCCGACGAGGAGCTGATCGAATGGGCCCATTTGGACGCGGTCGAGCTCTTGCGGTATGCTTGCAACCTTGACTCTGTGGCGACGCGTCCCTTGCGTAACGCGGTCGTCATGCGTTATCGACACATTTTTAAGGAGGTCAGCGGAGGATGAGAATCATCGGCGGCGAATGGCGCGGTCGTAAGATCGAGGAGCCCCGTGGTCGCGATGTCACCCGCCCCACGACCGATCGCGTGCGCGAGGCATGCGCATCTATGGTCATGTCGGCATTCGACTTCGATCTGGACGAGGTCCGCGTGCTGGATGCCTTTGGCGGCTCCGGCGCCTTAGGGTTAGAGATGCTCTCTCGTGGGGCCCGCTCGCTCACGACGTTTGAGATCGATCGCAACGCCGCGCGGCTCATTACCAAGAATATCGAGTCGCTCTGCCGTGACCGCGCGCGTTGGCGCGTGGTCACGGGCGACATGCTGGTGAGTGCCTCGCGCGGTCGCGTACCGGGCGGTCCCTTTGATCTGGTCCTGCTCGACCCGCCCTATGCTTTTGGTGCCGAGCCGGTCGAGGAACTGCTGCAAAATCTTTCTCAGCAGGGACTGCTGACGCCCGGGGCCTTTGCCCTGTTTGAGCATGCCGTCGCCGATGCGGGCGCGCATCCGGCAGGCTTTGAGACTGTACGTGAAAAGCGCTACGGCATTACCTCGGTCGACCTGCTTCGTTGGGTCGGCGATGACGACGGTGAGGGCGATAGCGCCGGCACCGATGCTGACAACAACGATGCCACGACGTTTCAGGAGGATGCTCATGAGTGACACCATCAACCGCGTGATCGTCCCGGGCACCTTCGATCCCATCACGTTTGGCCATATCGATGTGATCCGCCGCGCCCGCCGCATCTTTCCCAGCGTGATCGTCGCTGTTGCAGAGTCGCAGGGTAAAAACGGTGTGGGCACCACGTTTATGCTCGATGAGCGCGTGGCGCTGGCCCGCGAGGCGCTCGGTAATATCGACGGCGTCGAAGTCCTGCCCTTTACCGGCCTCTTGGTCGACTTCGCTCGTGAGCAGGGGGCGGGGGCCGTGGTCAAGGGCCTGCGCGCCATGACCGACTTTGAGTATGAGCTGCAGCAGGCCGACCTCAATTATCGCTTGGATAGCGAGCTGGAGTCCATCTTTGTCATGAGTGCGCCGCAGTACGGATATATCTCGAGCTCGGTGGTACGCCAGATTGCGTCGCTTGGGAGCGATGTGTCGACGTTTGTCCCACCCAACGTGGTTGAAGCGCTCAGACATCGCTTTTCGTGACGTTTTTTATTGCCTGGTGGCATGTGGTAAACTAGCACGATGATATGTTACCTATGAAAGGAGACCGGATGCCGGGCGAGAATTTTCCTGGCGATAGGATCGTCAGCTTGGTCGATGAGCTCGAAGGGCTGATCGAGGAAGCCAAGCCGCCTTTCGGCAAGAACGCTCAGTTCAAGGTCATCGACGCCGACGTGTTCTTCAACATCCTCGACGAGATCCGCATGAGCTATCCCGAGGAGTGGCAGAAGTCCCGCCGTATCCTTAAGGAGCGCGAGGAGCTTATGGCTTCCGCCGCCGCTCAGGCCGATTCCATCATCGCCGACGCTCAGCAGCAGGCCCTCACCATTGCCGGTGAGCAGGAGATCGTCCGACTTGCGCAGCAGCAGGCCGACGACATCCGCGATCGTGCCCAGCAGTACGAGCGCGAGACGCGTTATGCTGCTGAGGACTACGCAGAGCAGGTCTTTACGCACCTGGAGGAGAACCTCAAGAGCCTGACCGGCACCGTTACCCGTTGCCGTCAGCAGCTCAACGAGGGTGCCGCCCAACAGAATGGTCAGTGGTAATGGCTGAGTTCCCGAGCGTTACCATCGATCTTTCCGAGCAGCTCGAGTTTCCTGGAGATTCGTATCCGCTGACCGGTAAGGTCGATGTCGCCACCTACATGGTGGGCGAGAAGGAGTACCAGCTTCAGGACGGCATCGACTACGACGTTGTCTTTACCAATGCCGGTACCGGTGTCTTGCTCACGGGTATGGTCCGCGCACACGCCACTGGCGAGTGCGACCGTTGCCTGGAGTCCGCTTCGTTTGATATTGCCGGTGAGATTGAGGAGTTCTACCTCTTTGAGGAGCCCGAGGATCCCGAGGCCTACGAGGACGGCTACGAGCTCCTGGGTGAGGACCGTATCGTCGATCTGGGTGAGCCTATCAATGACGCAGTCGTTATGGACACGCCGTTTGTGGTGCTCTGCAAGCCCGATTGCCGTGGTCTGTGCCCCACATGCGGTTGCAATCTCAACGTCGAGCAATGCGATTGCGCCGCCCAGGCAGAGGTAGAATGGGCTGCTGCCACGGAAAATCCATTTGCAGCATTGAAGAATCTCAAGCTCGATGAGTAAAACTGTGGTAGTATCGCTACTTGCGCGTAATCGCCACACTGGATAGTTCATAAGGAAGGTCACTATGCCCGTACCTAAACAAAAGCAGGGTCGTATCCGCACTCACACCCGTCGTTCCGCCAACATGAAGATCTCGGCTGCGGCTCAGTCCACGTGCCCCCGTTGCGGCGCTGTTAAGCTTCCGCACCACGTGTGCCCCAGCTGCGGTTTCTACAAGGACCGCGAGGTTATCGTTACCGAGTAACGGTATACTCTGGATGCGATGCCGTTCCAAATGGAACCACAATGGCCGGCTCAATGAGTCGGCCATTTTTGTATAAGGAGCATGTATATGAGTAACGTTCGCGTTTGTGTAGACGTTGTGGGCGGAGACGAGAAACCTCAGGTTGTTCTCGATGGTATCGAAGCTGCGCTTGCCGCCGATCCCGATATCGAGGTCTTGGCAGCTGGTCCCGCCGAAATCGTCAATCCCTTTGCAGCTTCCCATGCACGTGTTGAGGCCCTTGAGGCGCCTGACGTTATCGCCATGGATGACGATCCCATTCGCGCCGTGATGACCAAGCGTAAGTCGTCGATCGTGCTTTCTTGCCGCGCCATTAAGAAGGGCAACGCGGATGCGTTCTTCTCCGCCGGCTCCACCGGTGCCATGACCGCCGCCGCCACCGCCTATGTGACGCCGTTTAGGTATCAGGCCGAAGGCAAGAAGCAGCCGGTGCGCCCCTGTCTGACCAATGCGCTGCCCAATCGCGCCGGCGGTCTGACGGTGCTGTGCGACATGGGTGCCAACCCCGATGTGGAGGTCGATGACATGGTGCGTTTTGCCCAGATGGGTAGCGCCTATGCCCGCGTCGTCCTGGGCATCGAGCATCCTCGCGTGGGCCTGCTTGCCAATGGCACCGAGGATGAGAAGGGCTCCAACTTTACCAAGGCCTGTTTCCCTGCTATGAAGGCCGCCGTTCCCGGCTTTGTTGGTAACTGCGAGGGCACCGACCTCACCTCAGGTAACTTCGATGTCGTCGTTGCCGATGGCATGTCGGGTAATATCGCTCTCAAAGCTACCGAGGGCGCTGCCAAGTTTTTGCTGCAGGAACTCAAGGGTGCCTTTATGGCCTCGCTCGGCACCAAGATCGCCGCGCTGCTCATCAAAAAGCAGATGCGCGAGATTAAAGCCAAGCTTTCGGGCGACGCCAAGGGCGGCGCGATTCTTTTGGGCCTGCGCGGCGTGGTCCTGATCGGCCATGGTGCCACCTCGGTCGAGGCTGTTAAAAACGGTACGCTTGCGGCGGCCGAAGCCGTGCGCGCCGGGCTGGTCGAGAATGTCGCCAACTCCATGGACGGCATCGTTTTATAACAGCGGCGTTATGCGTCTCGGGGCGTGCGTCGTGGGGTAGAATCAGAACCGTGTCTTGGTACCGCCCGGGCGGTACCATTTTTTGGTATTCATGCACTATGAGAGGAAGCGCTATGGACCGCTCCGAAATCTTCGACAAGATCGCCGAGGTCGCTGCTGACGTTCTGGGCGTCGATGTTGCCGAAATTAGCGAGGAGACCACCTTTGACGACCTCGATGCCAACTCGCTCGAGCGCCTGCAGCTGGTTACGGCTATCGAGGACGAGTTCAACCTCGAGATCGATGACGAGACCCTGCTCTCGCTCAACTCTGTCGCCGACGCCGTCGACGCGATCGAAAACGCCAGGGAGGCCTAGGTCTTGGCTTTGTCTGAACGACTTACGCGCGCCCAGGAAATCCTGGGCCATGAGTTCAATAATAAGGTGCTGCTGCGCGCGGCACTCACGCATCCCTCGGCAGTCGAGGGCCAGCCGGTTTCTGCCAGCTATGAGCGCCTTGAGTTCTTGGGCGATTCCATTTTGGGCGCTGTGGTCGCACGCTCCCTGTTTGAGTCCTATCCGGAGTTTGACGAGGGCAAGCTCACGCGCCTGAAGGTGTCGCTTGTCTCGGGTGCTACGCTGTCCGAGGTTTCTCACGAGCTGGGCATCGACGACATCATCATCTTTGGTGCCTCCGAGACCGGTACCGGTGCGCGCGGCCTGCATTCGGCCCTCGAGAACGTCTACGAGTCGCTCGTGGGAGCGCTGTACCTGGATGCCGGCTGGGATGCCGCGGCGGAGTTTATTCACCGTACGCTTAAGCCGCATTTGGCTTCCGAGCGTGCCGAGCATCCTGCGAACCCCAAGTCGTTTTTGCAGGAGTGTGTGCAAGCCGACGGTCACGAGCCCCCGGCGTACAAGCTCGTTGGCTCCGAGGGCCCGGCGCATGCGCCCACCTTTACCGCCGTGGTTTTGATCGATGGCATCCGTCAGGGTCGCGGCTCCGGCTCCTCAAAGAAGGAAGCCGAGGGAGCCGCTGCTCTCGAGGCGCTTGACCGCATGGGCTACACCACCAACGGCGTGATTCTCAACAAGAAGCCTGTTTAAGCGAGGAACCGTGTATCTCAAGTCCCTCACGCTCAAAGGGTTCAAGTCGTTTGCCGACCGCGCCCATATGACGTTTGAGCCGGGTCTGACCGTCATCGTCGGTCCCAACGGCTCGGGAAAATCGAACATCTCTGACTCGATTCTGTGGGTCCTGGGCGAGCAGAGCGCCAAGCAGCTGCGCGGCCAGGCCATGGAGGATGTCATCTTCTCGGGCTCGTCAGCGCGCAAGCCGGTGGGTGTCGCCGAGGTCACGCTGGTGCTCGATAACTCGGACCATATGCTGCCTGTCGATTTTGACGAGGTCGCCATTACCCGTCGTATGTATCGCTCGGGCGAAAGCGAGTACCTCATCAACTCGAGTCCGTGCCGCCTGATGGACATTCAGGACATCCTGCACGATTCGGGCTTGGGCAAGGATACGCATTCCATTATTAGCCAGGGCAAGCTCGACGCCATTTTGCAGAGCCGCCCCGAGGAGCGCCGTGCCCTCATCGAGGAAGCTGCCGGTATCTCCAAGCACAAGCGGCGCAAGGAGCGTGCGCTTAAAAAGATTAAGTCGATGGACGAGCACCTGACGCGTGCCCGCGACATCAATAAGGAAATCGCCCGTCAGCTGCGGCCGTTGGAGCGTCAGGTCGATCGCGCGCGCAAGTACAAAGAGCTGTCCTCGCGTGCGAACGAGCTTACGCAGATGCTGGCTGTCGACGAGCTGCGTTCGCTGCAGTCGCAGTGGAACGACCTGGAGAGCCGCTCCAAGGAAGGTGCCGCCGAGCTGGAGCTTGCGCAGTACCGCATGGGCGAAAAGGAGCGCGAGCTCGAGAAGCTTCAGGTCATGCTCGAGGAAAAGGGCCTGTTTGTGGGCGACCTAGGCGAGCAGCGCCGTCATATGCAAGATGTGGTCGGCCGCATTAACTCCGACATGCGCCTGCTCGAGGAAAAGGGCCACAACATGGTGTCGCGCCTGTCTGACATGCGCGGACAGATTTCGAGCTCCGAGCATCAGCGTCGTCGCGTGGTCGAGGAGCTCGAGGACGCGCGTGCGCAGCTTGAGGAAGTGACCGGTGCGCATATGCAGGCCCAGGAGGACGTTGACGCCGCTGGTCCTGCCGCCGCTGAGCTCCACGAGCGTCGCGTTGCGCTCGACAATCAGATTTCGCAGCTCACGCGTGAGCAGCGCGATGTGCAGCGTGTGGCCGATAACGCCGCGCTCGAGCTCGCCAAGGTGAAGGACTCGCTGAGCAATGCCGAGGTCGAGGACAACATGTATGCCTCGCGCCTGGAGCAGATTGACGAGCAGCTCGAGGAGGTCACGGCCTCGCTCGAGAGCCGTCGCGACCGCGCCGAGGAGCTTGAGGGCGCTCTTGAGGAAGCGCGCCGGGCTCAGGTCGATGCGCGTGAGGCCACCGAGACGGCACGCGCGGCCCTGAAGGACCTGCGTGCCCGCGAGAGCGAGGCACGCAACAAGTTGTCCGAGGTGCGCTCGGAGCTTTCCAGCCAAAAGAAACTCGATGCCCGCATGGCCGACAGCTCGCCGCTCGTGAGCCGTCTGGTGGGTGCGCTGGGCGACGATGTCTCGGGTCGTCTGGGCGACGTGCTCGAGGCCCCGCGCGAGCTTGAGGGCCTGGTGGAGCAACTACTTGCCGGCGATATCGATGCGCTGCTGTTCGACGATACGTCCGCGCTTGAGCGTGCCGGTCGTGCCGCTCTGGACCAGAAGAAGGCCTCGGGCGAGGCACTGCTGGTGGCGCGCGGCTTGAGCGGCTCTGCTGCTGCCGAGGGCGCTGCCGGTACCCGTCTGGTTGATCGTCTGTCCGTGCGCGCAGGCTACGGACCCGTCGTCGAGGCGCTACTCGGCGGCTATTACGTGGTCGATGACTTGGCCGCCGCGCTGGCTGCGCCTGTCGTTGACGGTGTGACCTATGTGACCCCCGATGGCGCCCGCGTAAGCTGTGGCGGCCTTGTGCGCGTGGGCCTCGATGCCGGCGAGGCGTCGGGTGCTCTGGAGCGCAAGCGTCGCATTCGCGAGCTGGAGGGCTTGGAGCCCGATCTGGTTGCCGTGTTTGAGCATGTGTCGGATCAGGTCGTCGAGGCCAATGCGGCCGTCGAGGAGGCACGTGCCGCCGAGGGCGATGCTGCCGGCGAGATTGCCCGTCTTGAGGGCGAGCGCCGCTCGCTGCTCTCCGAGATTGGCCGCTTGGAGCAAAGCGCCAACAATGCCGAGGTCGAGCGCGTGCGCATCTCCAAGCGCCGCGAGCAGGCCGCCGAGGCCGTTCGCGCTGCGCGCCCGCGCGTTGACGAGCTCACCCGTTCGCGTGACGAGGCCCGTGCGCAGGCAAGCGACCTGGGTCTTCAGATTGCCGAAGCCAACGACGAGCTCGATCGCGTTCGCCGTGACGACTCCGAGGCAGCCGGTAAGCTCGCCGATGCCAAGGTCCGCCTGGCTCAGACGAGCGAGCGTCTGCGTTCGCTGAAGGGCCGTGTGCCTGACCTGGAGCATCGCCTGGAGGGCATCGACCGCCGTATCCGCGGAACACGCCAGGCCTCGCGCTCGCTCGAGCTGCTGCGCCTGCGCGTCGACCCCATGCACGAGCGTTATTCGGCCCTGCTGGAGCGCGCGTCGGATTGGGCAGCGCGCCTGCGTGACCAGGCCTCTCTGGAAGAGGCGGACTCCGCTTCGCTCAAGAAGACCATCGAGGATGCCAAGGCGGAGGTTGCCCGCGCTAGGGAGCGGGTCGATACCGCCTCCGCCACGCAAAACGAGTTCAAGGTCGCACGTGGCAAGCTCGAGGTGCAGGTAGAGGCCGCCATTAAGGCCATTACCGCCGATGGCACCACGGTACTCGAGGAAGCGCTCATGCTTCCGGCACCCACGGACCGCGATGCCGCCGAACGTGAGCTCAACCAGCTTGTGCGCCAGATCAACAACCTGGGTCCTGTGAACCAGGTTGCTATGGAGGAGTACGAGCAGCTCAAGCGCCGCGCTGATTACATCGAGGAGCAGCTGGCCGATCTGGAGAGCGCGCGCAAGGCGCTCACCAAGATCACGGTGGCCATCGACCGCAAGATGCGGAAGGCCTTCCTGGTGACGTTTGAGAAGGTCGACGCGAACTTCCGCGAGATCTTCGCTATGCTCTTCCCGGGCGGCCAGGCTCATCTGGAGATGACCGATCCCGAGCATCCTGCCGAGACGGGTATCGAGGTCGTGGCGCAGCCGCGCGGCAAGCGCATCACCAAGATGATGCTCATGTCGGGCGGCGAGAAGAGTCTGACGGCGCTCGCCCTGCTCTTTGCCGTGTATCGCACGCGCACGGTGCCGTTCTATGTGCTGGACGAGGTCGAGGCGGCACTCGATGACGCCAACCTGTCCAAGCTTATCGGCGCGCTCGATGTGTTGCGTTCCGATACGCAGCTCTTGGTTATCTCGCATCAGCGCCGTACTATGGAGGACGCTGACGTCCTCTATGGCGTCTCGATGCAAGCCGACGGCGTCAGTCGCGTCGTCTCGCAAAAACTCGATCGCGAAACCGGAAAGGTCGTGAATGCATAATGGGATTCTTCGATGCTCTCTCGCGCGGACTTGAGCGAAGCCGCGAGGCCCTCAACGAGGTCTTCTACTTTGGCGGTGAGGTCGACGAGGATTTTTGGGAGGACCTGGAGGACACCCTCGTCATGGGTGACATGGGTGCCGAGATCGCCATTCAGGTCTCTGATGACCTGCGCGATGCCGCGGCCAAGAAGAACCTCAAGACCGCTCCACAGCTTCGCCGTGCCCTGGCCGAGCAGCTTGAGCAGCACTTTGTGCCCATCGAGCGCGATCCGTTCTCCGATACGCCGAGCTGCGTGCTGTTTGTGGGCATTAACGGTGCCGGCAAGACCACGACGGTCGGTAAGATCGCGAGCGCCATGGCCGCCCGCGGCAAGAACGTCGTGATCGGTTCGGCCGATACCTTCCGTGCTGCCGCTATCGAGCAGCTCGATGTGTGGGGCCAGCGCGCTGGCGTCCCCGTCATCAAGCGCGACCGCGGCTCCGACCCGGCAAGTGTTTGCTACGACGTGCTCGACGAGGCCGACAAGCGCGGCAGCGACCTGGTGCTTATCGATACCGCCGGCCGTCTACACACGAGCCCCGAGCTCATGCGCGAGCTTGCCAAGGTGGTCAATGTGACCCGTAAGCGCGCCGCCAATATGGCCGCCGGCCCCATGCCGGTCTCGGTCGTGCTTGTGATCGATGCCGCCACTGGCCAAAACGGTCTGAACCAGGCGCTCGAGTTTAACGAGGCGCTTGGCCTGGACGGTATTATCATGACAAAGCTCGACGGTACGGCTAAGGGCGGTATCGCCATGGCCGTGGCCGAGAAGCTCAAGCTTCCCATCCTGCGCATCGGCGTGGGCGAGCAGGTCGATGACCTGCAGGAGTTTAATGCCAAAGATTTCTGCCGCGCCCTGGTGGGCGAGTCCAACTAAGGAGTGACTAGTGTTTGATTCTCTGAGCGATCGCCTCAACGACACATTTGACCGCCTGCGCGGCAAGGGTAAGCTGACCGAGGCCGATATCACCTCTGCCATGCGTGACATTCGCATGGCGTTGCTCGAGGCCGACGTCAACTTTAAGGTCGTCAAGGAGTTTGTCGCCAAGACCAAGGAGCGCTGCATGACCGCCGAGGTCATGGAGTCGCTGTCGCCGGCGCAAAACGTCGTCAAGATCGTGCTCGACGAGCTCACCGAGATGCTCGGTTCCTCCGAGAGCAAGCTCGTCTTTAGCAACCGCATCCCCAATGTCATCATGCTCGTGGGCCTGCAGGGCTCCGGTAAGACTACGGCAGCTGTAAAGCTGGCTTATCTGCTCAAGAAGCAGGGTCGCTCACCGCTACTCGCCGCGTGCGACGTCTATCGTCCCGCCGCTGCCGACCAGCTGGCTACGCTTGGCGGAGAGATCGGCGTTCCGGTCTTCCGCGGTGACGGCGAGCACCCGGTCGATATCGCCAAGGGCGCCATCCAGGAGGCCGTCGACCACCTGCGCGACGTGGTCATCGTCGATACCGCCGGTCGTCTTCAGATCGACGAGCAGATGATGCAGGAGGCCGTGGACATCAAGAAGGCCGTCAAGCCCGATCAGGTGCTGATGGTCGTCGATGCCATGACCGGCCAGGATATCGTCAACGTTGTCTCGACCTTCGCCGAGCGCACCGATTTTGACGGCGTGATCATCTCCAAGCTCGATGGCGACGCCCGTGGCGGTGGCGCGCTTTCCGTGCGCCAGGTGACCGGCAAGCCCATCAAGTTCGTGAGCATGGGCGAAAAGCCCGATTCGCTGGAGCCGTTCTATCCCGACCGAATGGCCAAGCGAATCTTGGGCATGGGCGATGTTGTCGGCATCATCGAGAAGGCCCAGGAGGCGGCCGACGCCGAGCAGCTCGAGGCTGCCGAGCGTATGCTGCGCGAGGGCTTTACCATGAACGACATGCTCGACCAGATGAAGGCTGTCAAGAAGATGGGCGGCATGAAGGGCATCCTGGGTATGCTCCCCGGCGGCCAGCGCGCGCTCAACCAGATGGGCGGCAACCTGGACGAGGGCATCTTCGACAAGAACGAGGCCATCATCATGTCGATGACCGTGACAATTGAAGCGATCAGCACGATATAGCAGGGAATGCGCACCATGGCGGGGATGAAGTTTTTGCAAAGCGAGATGGCACAGTTGGACAAAAGCAGGGTAAAGGCGGTGGCAACTCCCATGCCGAGCGCGTTTTCAAGCGAAGTGGTAACGCCCAAGGTCGGACACATGCCGAGCATCATGACGAAAACCGGATTTTCGCGGACAATGCCGCGGGTGAGGTTGGAGAGGCTTTTATTCTTCATGACCGGTTGCTCCCGCATTAAATTTCTTGTATGTTGAAACCGCTTTTTCCACCGCGTCGATCACCGCCCGCGAGCTGATGGTGGCGCCGGTGACGGCGTCGATTTCCCCGCCGTCTTTCTTTAATTTGAATTGATCGTGGTAAGAGTTGAGACCGATAAACTGGTCGGCGAATTTACTTTCCGCGATTTTGGTGCCAAGTCCCGGCGTTTCTTTTTGCTCGATGACTTTGTAACCGGTAACGGTGCCGTCCATCAGCATGCCGATTATCAGTTCGATTCTGCCGCCGAAACCGTTGTCGGAAAAGGTTTTGATCGCGACCGATGTGACGATGCCGTTTTCCCGCGCCGGGTAAAGTTCGAGTTCGGATTTTCCGTCGGGGGTGGCGATGGTTGTTTTTTCGGCAAACGGATTGTTGTCGAAAGTTCCGACCACTTCGCGGATGGCATCAAGCGTTTTTTGGTCTTTGGCCCGGGCGATCGGTTCCTTGGTAATCTGATAGACATATCCGAGGGCGGCGGCCGAC